>NZ_NGFN01000279.1 GCF_002148965.1 Streptomyces swartbergensis
CTCGTCGGCAGCGGAGGCGTGTTCGGGTGTCGGGTCGGGGCTGGGGCTCCCGCCGGAACCGGAACCCTGCCGCTGGGCAGGGAGGCCGGCGGCACCGGCCCGCTCCCCTGCGGCCTCCCGCTCGCCCGCGGCCTCACCTTCCGGATCCTCCGCGTCCAGCAACCGCACCGCGTGCCGCCCGAGTTGGGCGACCAGGGCGCCCGGGAGCCAGGGGTCGAGGGCGCGGCCGTCGGAGACGGTGTCGTCCGCGCCGGTGCGTTCCAGGACGCGGTCGAGGGACGGGCGTGCCGCGGGGTCCTTGCGCAGGCAGTCGCGGACCAGGTCGGCGATGCCCTCGGGGACGCCCTCCAGGTCCGGTTCCTCCTGGGCGATGCGGAACATCAGGGCGTGCACGCCGCTGTTGGCGGTGCCGAAGGGCAGGGCGCCGGTGGCGGCGTAGGCGAGGACCGAGCCGAGGCAGAAGACGTCGCACGCCGGGGTGATGCGGTCGCCCCGCACCTGCTCGGGCGCCATGAAACCGGGCGATCCGACGAGCGCGCCGGTGCGGGTGAGTCCGCCGTCCGTCACGGTCTGGAGGGCCCGGGCGATGCCGAAGTCGATGACGCGCGGGCCGTCGATGGTGACCAGGACGTTGGACGGCTTGAGGTCGCGGTGGACGATGCCCGCGGCGTGGATGTCCTTCAGGGCGTGCGCGAGTCCGGCCGCGAGGATGCGGACCGTCCGCTCGGGCAGGGCACCGTGGTCGTGTCCGACGACCTGCTGGAGGCTCGGCCCGGCGACGTACCCGGTGGCCACCCACGGCACCGCCGCCTCGGTGTCCGCGTCCAGCACCGGCGCCGTCCAGTACCCGCCGACCCGCCGCGCGGCCCGCACCTCCTGCCGGAACCGCTCCCGGAACTCCTCCTGCGCGGCCAGCTCCTCGCGCACGAGCTTCACGGCGACCGTACGGCCCCGCTCCGAGCGGGCCAGATACACGTGCCCCATGCCGCCCGCACCGAGCCGCGCCAGCAACCGATAGGCACCGATGCGCTGCGGATCCCCAGGTCCCAGCTTCTCCATCGCTCAGCCGCCTTCCCCCCACACGTGAGCAACAGACCGAGGATAGTGCGGGGCCCGGGCGGGGTGAGCTGGGCGATGTCTACGGTTCCGTAACAGGCGCAGATGGCGTGACGGGTGGAAGTTCCGTGCCCGGCAGCCCCTCCTGGTCGAGCACCTTCGACAGCCGTTCCAGCACCCGCACCGCCTCCGCCAGCTCCGCCTCCCCGAACGCCTCCGCCAGCCGGTCGGCGAACGCCGCGTGCCCGGGGCCGATACGGGCGATCGCCGCGCGCCCCTCCTCGGTCGGGGTGAGGAGCTTGGCGCGGCGGTGCGCGGGGTTCGGCCGGTACTCGGCGAGCCCGCGCTCCACCAGCAGGTCGGCGATGCGCTGCACGCTCTGCCGTGTGATGCCCATGGCGCGGGCGATGCCGGAGACGGGCAGCGGCTCACCGAGGACCGCGCCGAGCACCTGCCACCAGGCGGCGGTGAGCCCGGCGGGCCGGGCCAGTTCCTCGGCCACGGCGAGGAACTGGCCGTTCAGCCGGAACACCCCGAGGGCGCTGCGGCTGAACAGGTCCTGACGCTCCCGGCTCATGCCGCCCCGGCCTTCTCCAGCACGGCGTACGCCGCCGCGTCGGAGTCGTGGAACAGCCGGTACCAGGCGTCGAGCACCTCACCCTCGTACACGCCGAGCAGCCGGAAGATCTCCCGGGCGAAGGCGACGGGCTCGGTCGGGCCCGCGGTGACGAGGTTTCCGTCGGTGACGGCGTCGGTCTCGACGTAGCGCTCGCCGCCCGCGTAGCCGGTCGCGGCCAGGTAGAAGGAGACCGCGCTGGTGTGGGACCGGTCGTCGAGCAGGCCCTCCCGGGCGAGCCCGGCGGTGGCGCCGCAGATCGCGGCGACCGGCACGCCCACCTCCAGGAACGCCCGGGCCTTGCGGGCGAAGGGCGCCAGGTCGTCGCTCGTGTCCCAGAGGTCCGCGCCCGGGAGGATCAGCAGGGAGCTGTCCTCGGGCCGTACGTCGTCCAGGGCCGTGTCGGGCTGGATGCGCAGTCCGCCGATGCTGGTGACCGGGTCCCTGGACGGGCCGACGGTCCGGATCCGGTGTCCGGCGCGGGCGAGATGGGCCGTGGCGTGGCCCGTCTCCCAGTCGGCGAGGGTGTCGTAGACGGCGAGATGGACGGGCTTGCGGTCTGCGATGGCGTTCATGGCTTCTCCTGAGACCTGAGTTCCCACCCGAAGTACTTATGACAGCATCCTGACACTTCGACAGCACGCTGTCAATGAATTTGGGCAGCAGCTGTCAACGCACTCCCGCCACGCCTGGACAACCTGTCGCGGAATGCCGCCCACGGCAGACAGGCCGCCGATTTCACCGCCCCCTCCCCCGCACCTACGCTCGCCCGCATGACCCCTCAGCCGAACCCCGAAGCAGGTGCCGCCGTCAAGGCCGCCGACCGTGACCATGTGTTCCACTCCTGGTCCGCTCAGGAGCTCATCGACCCGCTCGCCGTCGCCGGTGCGGAGGGGTCGTACTTCTGGGACTACGACGGCCGGCGCTACCTCGACTTCTCCAGCGGGCTCGTCTACACGAACGTCGGCTACCAGCACCCGAAGGTCGTCGCCGCGATCCAGGAGCAGGCGGCGCGGATGACGACCTTCGCGCCGGCGTTCGCGATCGAGGCCCGGTCGGAGGCGGCCCGGCTGATCGCCGAGCGGACCCCGGGCGACCTGGACAAGATCTTCTTCACCAACGGCGGCGCCGACGCCGTCGAGCACGCGATCCGGATGGCCCGGCTGCACACGGGCCGCCCGAAGGTGCTCTCGGCGTACCGCTCGTACCACGGCGGTACGCAGCAGGCCGTGAACATCACCGGCGACCCCCGCCGCTGGGCCTCCGACAGCGGCACCGCCGGGGTCGTGCACTTCTGGGCGCCCTACCTCTACCGCTCCCGCTTCTACGCGGAGACCGAGGAGCAGGAGTGCGCACGGGCGCTGGAGCACCTGGAGACGACGATCGCCTTCGAGGGGCCCTCGACCGTCGCGGCGATCATCCTGGAGACGATCCCCGGGACGGCCGGGATCATGGTCCCGCCGCCCGGCTATCTCGCCGGGGTGCGGGAGCTGTGCGACAAGTACGGGATCGTCTTCGTCCTGGACGAGGTCATGGCCGGGTTCGGGCGGACCGGCGAGTGGTTCGCGGCGGACCTGTTCGACATCACGCCCGACCTGCTGACCTTCGCCAAGGGCGTGAACAGCGGGTACGTGCCGCTGGGCGGTGTCGCGATCTCCGGCGCGATCGCGGAGACCTTCGGGAAGCGGCCGTACCCGGGTGGTCTGACGTACTCCGGGCACCCGCTGGCGTGCGCCGCCGCCGTCGCGACGATCAACGTCATGGCGGAGGAGGGCGTCGTGGAGAACGCGGCCCGGCTGGGCGCGTCCGTCCTCGGGCCGCAGCTGCGTGAGCTGGCCGCGCGGCACCCGAGCGTGGGCGAGGTGCGCGGTGTCGGCATGTTCTGGGCGCTGGAGCTGGTCCGGAACCGGCAGACCCGGGAGCCGCTGGTGCCCTACAACGCGGCCGGGGAGGCGAACGCGCCGATGGCCGCCTTCGCCGCCGCCGCGAAGGGCAGCGGGCTGTGGCCGTTCGTGAACATGAACCGGACGCACGTGGTGCCGCCCTGCAACATCACCGAGGCAGAGCTGAAGGAAGGTCTCGCGGCTCTGGACGCGGCGCTCTCGGTGGCGGACGAATACACCGAGTAAACAGCCGTGATCCCGCCAGTGGCCGACCACAACCCGTCAGTAGCCGACCAGCTCGCCCCTCGTTCGAACGCGTAAGGTGGCGTGCCCGTAGACATGTACGTGCACGCCACTCGAACGCGACGAGGGAGACGCCCTGACCATGCCCCGCAGCTCCGGCAACGGCGCCGTGACGCGCAGCACCCTGCGGCAGCAGATCGCCGACGCGCTTCGTGACGAGGTGCTGGCGGGGCGGCTCCAGCCGGGGCAGGAGTTCACGGTCAAGGAGATCGCCGAGCAGTACGGGGTGTCCGCCACGCCGGTCCGCGAGGCGCTGGTCGACCTCTCCGCGCAGGGGCTCCTCGACGCCGACCAGCACCGCGGCTTCCGCGTCCACGAGTACTCGGTCGAGGACTTCCGCGGCATGATCGAGGCGCGCGGCCTGGTCATCGAGGGGATGTTCCTCGCGCTGACCGAGGGGCACCCCGGCGCCGTGCGGCCCGACGATCCCCGGGCCGCCGCCGTCGTCGCCGGGGTCCGCAGGCGCGGCGAGGAGGCGCAGCGGGCCGCCGCCGCCGGTGACCTCACCGTCCTCATCGGCTACGACCTGCGCTTCTGGCGCGAGCTCGGCGCCTGTTTCGGCAACCCCTACCTCGCCGACTTCCTGAACCGGCTGCGCGTTCAGACCTGGGTCTGCGCGGTGCAGTACCTGCGCCGGCTCACCGACCTGCGCGGCGAGCTGTGGGCCGGTCACACCGAGCTGGTCGACGCGCTGATCGCCCGCGACAACGACACCGCCCGGTCGATCATCGCCGGCTACAACGCCCACTCCGTCGCCCTGATCGAGCGCCTCGCCTCGGGATGACCTGCGTCGCATCTGTCCGTATGGGTATGGGACATGCACGGCAGGAGCCGCTTTTCGTGCCGCACCGATACCCTTCCCTGACCACCGTGCCACCCGACCCACCGAGCTGAGCGAGGAGCCTTCTTTGGCCTGTGACCTGTGGCTGGTACCGCTCGTCGACGTGTTGTGCCACACGCCGGACAACCCGTTCGCCGAGGAACTCGCGCAATACAACAAGGTGCTCGCCGAGGCGGGGCTGCCGCCGGTGCCGGTGTACCAGTACATGCCGGGCCTGTCGGGCGACGTCGCCCCGGTGGCGGGCTTCGACTACGACGCGCTGCACTTCCTGCGCCGCGCCTATCTGCTCCAGGTGTGCGGCCTGCCGGTGACGCCCGTGGACGAACTCGGCGGTGACTACGAGCAGTTGCTGGAGATGTTCGAGTCGACGGCCCAGCAGTCGCACCTCGTCTGGCACTACGACCACGCGGGTGCGTACGTCCCCGTCGACTTCCCGAGCCCGCTCGCCGACGACGAGCTCCTCGCGGGCGGCGGTCCGCTGGGCTCCTCGCACGCCCTGCTGCGGGAGCTGGAGGTGGTCGCCCCGGTCATCGGGATCGACCCGGCCAACCCGCCGGCCGCGCCCCAACCGCCGCTCGTCCCCACGGAACTGGAGGAACCCGCCGTCCCGGCCCCTTACGATCCGAGCCCCTTCGCCCGGGAACGCCACGTCTGGCTCGGCCTGCACGCGGCCGTGACGCGGAGTCTGGCCCAGGGGTCGATGATCGTCTTCAGCTGAGTCAGCCGTCGGACAGCTGGGACAGCCCCTTCTGAACGTCGTCCAGGTTCATCACCGGGCTGTAGGACACCTTGGCGTCCGCTTCCCGGAAGAGCGGCTCGGTGATCACCGGCATCTGCGACGGGTCCTCCATGTCGAAGACCAGGAAGGCCGTGCGGTCTCCCTCATCCGGGAGGAAGTAGGCGGCTTCGGGATGGACCTTTTCCACGATCCCCTGGATCAGTTCGGACATCTTGCCGCTGCTGACCAGCTCGTTCGCCTTTTCCGTGTCGAAGTGGGCCTTGAGCAGTACGCGCATCGCACTCACCTTCTTCTGGTCGACGCACGCGGGGGTACGTTTTTCAGCCTATGCCCGATCACCGGCGCCCGCGCGGGGCGCCGGTGATCGGGCAGCACTGACGGCCGTCGGCCGTTTTCGGCCTACAGGAACGAGTTGATCTCGATCGTCTCGTCCCGGCCCGGGCCCACGCCGATCGCGGAGATCGGGGCGCCGGACATCTCCTCCAGCGCCTTGACGTAGCTCTGGGCGTTCTTCGGCAGGTCGGAGAAGGACTTGGCCTTGCTGATGTCCTCGCTCCAGCCCGGCAGCATCTCGTAGACCGGCTTCGCGTGGTGGAAGTCGGTCTGGGAGTACGGGAGCTCCTCGACGCGCTTGCCGTCGATCTCGTACGCCACGCAGACCGGGATCTGCTCCCAGCCGGTGAGGACGTCGAGCTTGGTGAGGAAGAAGTCGGTCAGGCCGTTCACGCGGGTCGCGTAGCGGGCGATGACCGCGTCGAACCAGCCGCAGCGGCGGTCACGGCCGGTGGTGACGCCGCGCTCGCCGCCGATGCGGCGCAGCGCCTCGCCGTCCTCGTCGAAGAGCTCCGTCGGGAACGGGCCCGCGCCGACACGGGTCGTGTAGGCCTTGAGGATGCCGATGACACGGCTGATCTTCGTCGGGCCGACCCCGGCGCCCGTGCAGGCGCCGCCCGCGGTCGGGTTGGAGGAGGTGACGAAGGGATACGTGCCGTGGTCGATGTCGAGGAGCGTGCCCTGGCCGCCCTCGAACAGGACGACCTTGTCCTCCTCCAGCGCCTGGTTGAGGACCAGGACGGTGTCGGCGACGTACGGCGCGAGCTTGTCGGCGTAGCCCAGCAGCTCCTCGACGGCCTGGCCGACGGCGATCGCGCGCCGGTTGTAGAGCTTGGTGAGGATCTGGTTCTTGACGTCGAGGGCCGCCTCGACCTTCTGCGTGAGGATCGACTCGTCGTACAGGTCCTGCACACGGATGCCGACACGGTTGATCTTGTCGGCGTAGGTCGGGCCGATGCCGCGCCCGGTCGTGCCGATCTTCCGCTTGCCGAGGAAGCGCTCCGTCACCTTGTCGACCGTGACGTTGTACGGCGTGATGATGTGCGCGTTTCCGCTGAGGATGAGCTTGGAGGTGTCGACACCACGCTCGTTCAGACCGCTCAGCTCGGAGAGCAGGACCGACGGGTCGACGACGACACCGTTACCGATGACCGGCGTGCAGCCGGGGGACAGGATTCCGGAAGGGAGGAGGTGCAGTGCGTACTTCTGGTCGCCGACGACCACCGTGTGGCCGGCGTTGTTGCCACCCTGGTAGCGCACTACATAGTCCACGGATCCACCGAGCAGGTCGGTGGCCTTTCCCTTGCCTTCGTCACCCCACTGAGCACCGAGCAGCACAAGTGCGGGCACGCGCGTACACCCCTTCCGGGTGGGGCATGTCCATGGTCGAGGGCGCACGCGGTGGTATGAAGCCGCGTACACCGCGACCGCCGTTGGCCGCCAACCGTCGGACCGGATGCCCCGGAATAGACGAAGCCCCTGGCGCAATAGCGCAAGGGGCTCTTGCACAAAGATGCTACCCGAGGAAGCGAGGCATGGCCGAGGTGGCGACTTCCGCGACGTACGAGCAGCTGTTGGTGGTGGTCGACCCGGTCGCCCGTAGGTCGGACGGCGAGTCCGTACGGATCGCGAAAGACGTGCTCGCAGCGGGTGCGGCCGTGAAGCTGTGCCTGCCGGACGGGCCGGAGGAGTTCGCCCGGGCCCTGGCCCGGCGGGGCTCGCGGCGCCCGGTCGTGGTCGGCGACGACCGGGCCCTGATCCGCGCGGTGTCGCTGCTGCACCGGCATCGGGAGCTGACCGGATGCGCGCTGTCGGTGGTGCCGGTCGGGGGCGTGCTGTCCCTCGCCCGGTCGCTGGGGGTGCCGATGGGGACGGTGGCGGCGGCTCGGGCGGTGCTCGACGGGGTCGAGCGGCGGATGGACCTGCTGGTCGACGACAGCGACGGGGTGGTGCTCGGCGCGCTGCGGATACCGCCGGTGCAGGCCGGCCCGGAGGCGCCGGACCCCGAGGCCGTGCCGGGCCGCCCCTGGCTGCGGACCTGCCAGTCCCTGGTGCGCACCCTGGTCCCGGCCGCCCGCCCGTCCCGGCTCGCCTCCGCTCCCGAGCCCGGCCCCTCCCGGCTGCGCGTCGAGGTCGACGGCGAGACCCTCGTCGACCTGAACCAGCCGGTCGAGGCGGTCTCGGTGTCGCCCTCGGCCTCCGGCATGGCCGCGGTGGAGGTCCGCCCGGTGTCGGTGGGCGCCGAGGCCTCACCCCTGCTCGCGGAGGGCCGGACGGTGACGGTGTCGGGGGCCCACTTCCGCTACCGGGCGGACACGGTGGTGTCGGGGCCGGTACGGACCCGCACGTGGGTGGTCCGGGAGGGGGCCTGGGGGCTGACGGTGCCTGCGGGGCCGTGAGCCGCGCCCGCTGACGGTGCCTGCGGGGCCGTGAGCCGCGCCCGCTCGTCATTCCGGCCCGAACGTCTTCTCCCGGTGCACGCGCCAGCGTTCCATCAGCTCGGCGAGCTCGCTCTCCAGGAACTCGAAGAAGGCGAGCGTCTCGGACATGCGGCGGCCGGCCGGGGTGTCGGCGCCGAGGCTGGTGACGCCCTCGCGGAGGGCCTGCTCCCAGCGTTTGAGGACGGCGTCGCGGTTGGTCAGGGCCTCGTACCACTGGTCGCCGCGCACCCGGTAGCGCTCGCGGCGGGAGCCGGGCTCCCGTTCGCGCGAGACCATGTGCGTCTGCGCCAGGTAGCGCACCGCCCCGGACACCGCCGCGGGGCTGATGCGCAGCTGTTCTCCCAGTCCGGCGGAGGTCATCGAGCCCTCGTCCGAGGAGAGGAGTGCGGCGAAGACCCGGGCGGGCATCCGCGGCATCCCGGCCTCGACGAGCTGCGCCGCGAAGGACTCGACGAACCTGGACACGGCGTCCGCGTCCCGCGCGCTGCTGGCTGATTCCGTCATGTGGTTCATCCTATCCGCGCTTCATACGGTTCCTTAACTTCACAAATTTCTGAAGCACGCGTACGTTCTGAAGCATGACGAAGGCCATCACCGTCTCCGGACTGCACAAGTCCTTCGGGCGGACCCACGCGCTGGACGGCCTCGACCTGGAGGTCGCCACCGGCGAGGTCCACGGCTTCCTCGGCCCCAACGGCTCGGGCAAGTCCACCACCATCCGGGTCCTGCTCGGCCTGCTGCGCGCCGACTCGGGCGCCGCACAGGTGCTCGGCCACGACCCCTGGACGGACGCGGTCGAGGTGCACCGCCGCATCGCCTACGTCCCCGGGGACGTGACGCTGTGGCGCAACCTCTCCGGCGGCGAGGTCATCGACCTCTACGGCAGGCTGCGCGGAGGGCTGGACCCCCGGCGCCGCGCGGAGCTGATCGAGCGGTTCGAACTCGACCCCACCAAGAAGGGCCGCACGTACTCCAAGGGCAACCGGCAGAAGGTCGCCCTGGTCGCCGCGTTCGCCTCCGACGTCGACCTGCTGATCCTGGACGAGCCGACCTCGGGCCTGGACCCGCTGATGGAGGAGGTCTTCCAGCGCTGTGTGGCTCAGGAGCGCGACCGGGGCCGCACGATCCTGCTCTCCTCCCACATCCTGAGCGAGGTCGAGGAGCTGTGCGACCGGGTGAGCATCATCCGCAAGGGCCGCACGGTCGAGAGCGGTTCGCTCGCCGACCTGCGCCACCTGACCCGCACCAGTGTCGTCGCCGAACTCGCGGGCCCGCCCGACGGGCTGGCGAACCTGCCCGGCGTCCACGACCTCGACGTGCAGGGGCGCCGGGTCCGGCTCCAGGTCGACACCGACGGGCTGGACGCCGTCCTGCGGTCCCTGGGCGAGTCGGGCGTACGGTCGCTGACGTCGACGCCGCCGACGCTGGAGGAACTGTTCCTGCGGCACTACCAGGACGAGGCGGCAGCCCGATGACGGCCTTCGCGCTTCGGGTGCGGCCCGGCAGCTCACGCCAGTTGGCCGGGACGGGCACGCTGCTGCGGTTCGCGCTGCGCCGGGACCGGCTGATGATCCCGGTGTGGATCGCGGTGAACGCCCTGATGGTCCTCTCCATGCCGGGCACGCTGGGGGGCCTCTACGGCACCCCGGCCGAACGCGCAGACTTGATCCGGCAGATGGAGACCAACTCCTCGCTGCGCGCGATGGTCGGCCCGGTCTTCGGCGACTCGCTGGGCGCGCTGACGGCCTGGCGGGCCGGCGTCTACGCGGGCGCCCTGGCCGCCGTGATGAGCCTGCTGGTCGTCGTACGGCACACCCGGGACGAGGAGGAGAGCGGCCGTCAGGAGCTGGTGGCGTCCGGCATGGTGGGCCGCCGGGCCTCCCTGACGGCGGCCCTGCTGGCGGCGGCGGTCGCGAACGGGGTACTGGCGCTGCTGCTCACAGCCGGCCTGACCGGCCAGGGCACGACCGGGGCACTGGCCCTGGGCCTCGGCATCGCCGGAGTCGGCATGGTCTTCGCCACGATGGCGGCGATCGTCGCCCAGCTGACGGAGAGCGCGCGGCTGGCCCGTGGGCTGACGGCGGCGGTGCTGGGCGCCGCGTTCGTGCTGCGTGCGGCGGGCGACTCGGCGACGGACGACGGCTCGTCGGTTCTGACCTGGGTGTCGCCGCTGGGCTGGCTGGAGAACCTGCGGCCGTACGCGGACGAACGCTGGTGGGTGCTGGCGCTGCTCGCCGGGGCGGTCCTCGTCCAGGGCGCGGTGGCGTACGGGCTGGCCGGCCGCCGGGACCTCGGCATGAGCTTCCTGCCCACCCGGCCGGGCCCGGCGACCGGGCGCCTGGGCAGTGCGGGCGCGCTGGCCTGGCGGCTGCAGCGGGGCAGCGTGCTGGGCTGGAGCATCGGTTTCCTGCTCGCCGGGGTCGTCTACGGCGGCATGACCGAGGGCACGGCCGACCTGGTCGGGGACAACGACAACGCCCGGCGGATCTTCGAGCGGATGGGCGGCCGGTCCGGTCTGACGGACGCGTTCCTGGCGTCGATGGTCGGCATGCTCGGCCTGGTCGCGGCACTGTACATCGTGGCGTCGGTGCTGCGGCTGCACGGCGAGGAGACCTCGGGGCGGGCGGAACCGGTGCTGGCGAACGCGGTGGGCCGCCTGCGGTGGGCCGCCGGGCACCTGGTGATCGCCTTCGGCGGGGCCGCCCTGATCATGCTGCTGGCCGGGCTCGGCCTCGCCGTCGGCTATGGCAAGGAGACCGGGCCGATCCTGGGAGCGTGCATGGTGCAGTTGCCCGCGATCTGGGTGATCGGCGGGGTGGCGGTGCTACTGCATGGCGTGCTGCCCCGGGGGGCTGCGGCGGCATGGGGCGTGGCCGGGACGGTCCTGCTGATCGGCTGGGTCGGCCCTGCGCTGGATGTACCGCAGGCGGTGCTGGACGTCTCGCCGTTCGGGCATCTGCCGAAGCTGCCGGGAGGATCCATGGAGTGGGGGCCGGTGGTGGTGCTGAAC
>NZ_NGFN01000028.1 GCF_002148965.1 Streptomyces swartbergensis
AGCCCCAGCCACGGCCCCCACTCCTCCTCCCTCTGCTGCTCCCGGCGCGCCCGGGCCCCCACGAGCGATGAGCCCGTCGAACCGCCGGAGCACGTGGCTGACGAGAAAGCGGGCCCGGCCCCGGCTCCGACCGCCTCACCGAGCGCGACCGCCGCCACCACCGGTCTTGCAGACCCCCTCGGTTCCCTCCTCCACGGCGACACTGAGGAGCAGAGTCCGCTACCCGACACGAGTCCCTCATCGATTCCCGCCGCTCCGACGCCGACGACCGCGGAACCGTCCGACGCGCCGCCGGCCGCACCCCACGCGTCACCCACCCCCGGCCATCGGACCGCCGAGCCGTCGTCCCGACCGGCGCCCACCCCAGGGGCCTCCCGCACCTGCGACATCAGCGATCTCAAGGCTCTCGAGGACACGAGCGCCGGCCGATTCACCGCCGAGTCCTGGAACATGAAGGGAAGCCGCCTCGAACTGCGTGACCTCGTCTTCGGTGGCGTGGTGACCGTGGACACGGCCGCCGGGCCCAAGCGGGTGCTCAAGTTCTCCGCGGCGGCCGTCACGATCCTCGACCTGAAGATGGCCGTACCCGTCGGCCCGCAGATCCAGCACATCGACGGAGCGCCCGGCTCGATGTCCACGCTGCGAGGCGACCGCATCACCATGTACGTCGAGAGCCTGACGGGCACCCTCTCCGGCGTCGAAGGCCTCCCCCTGCCTCCAGTCCTTCGCCTCCGTCTCACGCCCGACACCGTCCCGGAGTGGCTCTACGACACGGTCGGGAAACTCGACCTCAAGCTCCAACTCGGCTTGGACGACGCCGACATCGACCAGGCCGGACAGACAGGTGGAGAGCTCGTCATACCGGGCGTCCACGGATATGGAACGCCCCGGTGAAGCCGGGAACCTGCCGGGCTTGCGCCCGCAAACCGATCGGTTTACATTAGTGGAAACCGATCGGTTTCTCATTCTCCGGTGAGAGTCATGACCGTTTTGGTGATCCCCCTCACACACAAGGAGCCGACGAGATGCCCAGCCAAGAGTCACGTCCCACGATTCACATTCCGGGGACCACCAGCCACACCATCGCCCCGCGCGCGGTATCTGGTGGCCGCGAGGGAACGCTGCGCTACCTCAAGGCGGGGACCGGCGCCCCCCTGGTTCTGCTGCACACCGTGCGCACCCAGGCCGAGCACTTCCGTCACCTCGTCCCGCTGATCGCGGACCGGTACACCGTGTACGCCCTCGACCTGCCGGGGATGGGCTACTCCGAGATCGTGCCCGGGGCGTCGTACGACGAGCCCGCGATGCGTGCGGGCGTCCAGCGGCTGCTGACCGAACTCGACCTGAATGACGTGACGTTGGTCGGTGAGTCCATGGGTGCGGTGCTCGCCCTGACCGCCGCGGCCGATCTCCCGGAGCGGGTACGACGCGTGGTCGCGGTGAACACATACGACTTCCCCGGCGGCATCGCCAGGTCGAGCCTTCTCGCCCGTGTGGTGGTCAGCGGCGTGCTCGCGCCCGGCGTGGGCCCCGTGATCGCCGGGGTGGAGCCCAAGCCCGCCCTCCGCACGATCCTTCAAGGCGGCCTCGGCGACAAGAGCGCGCTGCGGGAGGACTACGTGGACGAGCTCCTCAAGGTGGGCAGCCGCCCCGGCTACCCGATCGTCGCCCGGGCCGTGTACCAGGCCCTGCCCAGCCTCATCGCAGCCCGCCCCCGCTACCCCGAGATCAAGGCGCCCATCCACCTCGTCTACGGCGAAAAGGACTGGTCGCGCCCCTCGGACCGGGAAGCCAACAAGCAACTGCTTCCGGCCGCCGAGTTCACACAGGTCCCCAAGGCAGGCCACTTCATCGCCCTTGAGCGCCCCGACGTGCTGTCCGACTTGTTGAACGCGGTGGCCTGACCCCCGGGACCACTGACCCAAGGAGTAGTGCATGGCGGAGATCCAGATCGAGGCCGACGTTCCGGCGCGGATGCGTGATGCACGGTGTTGCGCGCAGATGTCTACCGGCCCGGTGGTCCGGGGCCGTGGCCGGTGTTGCTGAGCCGGCTGCCGTACGGCAAGCAGATCCCCATGATGACCGTCATGCTCGATCCGCTGGCGGCTGCCCGGCGCGGGTTCATGGTGGTCATCCAGGACACCCGCGGCCGGTTCGCCTCCGAGGGGGAGTGGGAGCCGTTCACGTACGTGGAGAGCGACGGCTACGACACCGTACGGTGGGCCGCCGCCCTCCCCGGCTCCAACGGTTCGGTCGGCATGATCGGGGACAGCTACTTCGGTAACACCCAGTGGATGGCGGCGCTGTCGAAGCCGCCGGAGCTGAAGGCCATCGCGCCGATGATCACGTGGTCCGATCCGGAAGACGGGCTGTGGACGCGCGGCGGCGCGATCGAACTCGGCCTCACCGTGCCCTGGTCCCTCCTACAGGGTGCCGACACCCTGATGCGCCGTCACAGCACCGACCTCGACGGGCTCGTGAGTGGCATCACCGGGCTCGTGCAGGATTTCGACGGCCTGGCGAACGGTGGTTACGGGGAGCTGCCCGCCGGGCGGTTTCCCGCGTTCGCCCGGCACGACCTGCCCGAACTCGGCTACGAACGCTCCCGGCGGGAGCCCGAGTGGGCGGCGTCCGGCCGCGTCGCGGGCCGGCACGACGAGGTCGATCTGCCCACCTTCCAGGTCGGCGGCTGGTACGACATCTTCAGCCAGGGCACGCTCGACAACTTCACCGCCATGCGCCGCGCCGGCCGGTCCGCCACGCTGGTCATGGGCCCGTGGACCCACACCAACTGGCGGCACGTGGTCGGGGACGTCAACTTCGGTTTCGGCGCGCACTCCGACTTCATGGGCATGCGCGGGCGCTTGGCGGACATGCAATTCGACTGGTTCCGGCGCACGATCGGCGACCTACTACCCGCACCTCAGCGGCCGGATCGAGGCAGTGGAGGACGGTGTGGTGGAGAGCGTGTACACCTCCGAGCTCCTCGGGGGCCCCGTGATCAAGGCATGGAACGCCGCCCTGGCCGAAACCCAGCGAACGAAGGGTGTCCCGGCGGGCACGCCGGGCCGCCTCGCCATCCCGGTCGCGGGCGATTCCGAGGAGGCGAAGCGTGTCGCCATGCGTCTGGTGGACGACACCGGATTCGACCCCTATGACGCGGGAGCACTGGCCGACTCCTGGCGCCAGTAGCCGATGGGCCCCGGGCTGGGAGAAGGACGCCTGGGTTCGGGACATCCCCGGGAAGCGGTTTGCCGACATGGACAAGATCCAGCCGGTCAACCTCCAGGGGCGCCACGTCGCCGCCCGCGGCCCGTTGCCCGTCCCCCCGTCCGAGCAGGTCCACCCCGTCATCATCCAGGCAGGCGGCGGCAGTTACGGCCTGGAACTGGCGGCCAGAGCGCAGTCCCATCCTGGTCACCGGCGCCGCCGGCGAGATCGGCGGTGTGAGCCGAACGATGGTCGACATGCTGCTTGACCAAGGGCACCAGGTGCGCGCGTTCGTACGGCAGGACGACGAACGCGCGCACTCGCTGCGCCAGGCCGGGGCCGAGGTCTTCGTCGGTGACCTGCTCACCATCGCCGACGTGACCGCCGCGTTGAAGGGTGTCCGTCGCATCTACTTCAGCATGAGCCTGTCGCCGTACTACACCGACGCCGTCAGCCTGATGGCCGCGGCGGCGCGGGCCCAGGGCGACATCGAGGTGTTCGTCAACATCTCCGAGTACGAGCAGTCGTTCATGACGTTCGAGAAGATGACCGCGCCGGAGGAGGAACGGCGTGCGTGGCTCGGCGGGCTCATCGCCGACTGTTCGCCGCAGCAGCGGGCCCACTGGGTCGCCGAGCAGGTGCTGGAGTGGTCCGGCCTGCCGACCGTCAACCTCCGGGGGGCCATGTTCGTCGAGAACCCCCTGATGACCTGGCTGGCGCTGGAGCCACTGAGCAGGGGCGAGCTGCGCCTGCCCTTCGCCGACCACCGGCTCGCGCCCATCGCCGGTTACGACGTGGCGAAGCTGTGTGTGAAGATCCTGACCGACCCGGAGCCGCACATCTCGAAGTCCTACGACCTCAACGGTCCGGAACTGAAGGACATGCACGGGTTCGCGGAGGACTACGCGGCCGTACTGGGACGCCCGGTCACCTACGTCCCCGAAGACGTCGAAACCTGGAACGAGACCTACATCGACCCCGCCCTGGCCGCGATCCCGCACACAGCGGAACACCTCAAGACCCTGACCCGGCTGATGGGCGGCGGCGGATGCCGAGGCACCACCGACCAGCTGGAAGCCCTGCTCGGACGCCCCCCCCGAAGACCGTGCGCTGGGCGCTGGAGAACCACCCGCGCATCCGGAAGCTGGCGGCCGCCTGAGCCACTGAGCGGTTCGCAACAGAACCGGAACGCCACGCGGGAGACCTCGTCCTGAGAACTCCCGCGTGGCGGGGGCCTCTGGTGAACATGGCACGGCTTGGCCGCAGCTCTGACGGCCCCTCCGAAGGTCCCGCCGCAGCCCGAACTGAACCGCCCGTCACCGAAAATCAGCAGGAAACCTAAATCCGCTGTTTCCGGCGCATCACACTAGCCGGAGGTCTCCGCATTGGTTGGGGTGGACCTGGAGCCGCTTGCGGAGGTCGATCTCCTCGGGGGCGAGCGGGTTCTCGGGATGCGGGCGGGCTTGTGCCGTAGCGGCAGATTGTCGTCCGGCGTGGGCCCGGCTTCGGTGAGGGCGCGGTGGAGGGAGGCGGCCGAGGAGAACCTGCCCGCGTTCTTGCCGGCCTTGACGGTGCGACCTCAGTTACTAGAAGGAAGCGGGAGCAGTGTCGCCGGTCGTGCGCCTGTTCATGTGACGGGTGGGCTGCAGCACGGACAGGCGCAACCACGAGCTTTCCCTCCTGTTGACGGTGACGAGCCGCGTTGATCAGACCGCTGGCCACCACGAGCCCAACCGGGGTGCAGGCGCCGACCGTTATCAAGTCGGCCACGTCCGCCTCCGGCTCCCACACTTTGAAGACACGGACACTGGGGCGCTTGCCACTTGGAAACCGATCGGTGTACCGTGAGTGAAACTGATCGGTTTCCAAAAAAGCTCATCCTCGCGGGCCGCCAGTGCAGCGTCAGCAGGCGCCGTTGATCGCCAAGCTGGTGCAGACATCAGTCCCGAACGAGCCGCGCCCATCGCTTACCGATCGCGTGCGTACTCAACCTCTGGAGTCAAAAGCCATGTCTTCTCACGCCACCTCCACCATCTTCGTCATCGGTGGCACAGGGGCTCAAGGAATGCCCATCGTCCGCGCTCTTGTCGCCGACAAGAAGTACTCCGTCCGAGTCCTTACCCGCGACTCCAACTCCCCCCGAGCCCAGGCCCTCCTCGCGCTCGGCAACGTCTCCCTCCTCGAAGGGTCGTTCGCCGACGAAGATGTGCTGCGGGAAGGGTTTCGCGGCTGTGACGGGGCTTTCGTCAACATCGACGGGTTCAATACCGGCGAGAAAACCGAGACCTACTGGGCCATCCGCACCTACGAGATGGCGATTGAGGCAGGAATCAAGTTCTTCGTCTACGGAAACCTCGACTACGCCCTCAAAAAGTCAGGCTACGACTCCAGGTTCCGCACCGGCCACTATGACGGCAAGGGCCGCATGGCCGAATGGGTACTGTTCCAGAATGAAAAGAACAGCGACAGGATGGGGGCAGCGGTCTTCACTTCGGGCCCCTACATCGAGATGGTGCTCTCACCGCTCACACCCATGCAGCCCAGCGTCGAGGACGGCGTCGTCACGTGGCGAGTCCCTCTCGGCGACGGAGCCGTTCCCCACGTGGCTCTCGAAGACTGCGGATACTACGTTCGCTGGCTCTTCGACCACCCGGAGCGCTCTAATGGAATGGACCTTGAAGTCGCTATCGAGCACATGACCTACGCCGACATGGCTGCGGCGTTCGAGAAGGTCACCGGGCATCCGGCGCAGTACATCGACACTGACCTGGACGCGTATTGGAGCAGTCCGGACCTGGTGGGGCTTGTCGATGCCCCTGCCGGATATAATGCCGATCCCAACGACAAAAGCACCATGAGTTTCCGCGACAACTTCACGGGCTTCTGGAACGTGTGGAAGTACGGAATCATCACCAGGGATTACGCTCTGCTCGACGAAATTCATCCCAACAGGATCAAGAGCGCTGAGGAGTGGTTCCGTCGAGAAGACCAGGCGGGAAGGGACTCCGGCAAGGGAAGTCTCTGGGAGAGGGTCCAGCCGGAGAACTGGAGCATCGACTCCGCGGTCCTCAAAAGCAGCGCGGATTTCAGGACGGGCAAGTTGTAAACGGTTGGTGGGGGTGGTGTCGGCGTACACCTGAACGTAGTCGGGTTGCCCGGGGTGCGTTCGATTCCCCCGGGCAACCCGGCCAGAGAACCCCTGTGCCCCGAGGATCTCGGCTTGGTCGGCCAGGGAGAGTCCGGGGCCGTCACACCGAAGGGAAGACCGCCCCTGGTGGCCGCCTGCCGATGGACACCGACCGGGGGCGGCGTGTCCTACACCCACACCGGGATGTACGGCATGTTCGCCCTGCAGGCCGCCGCCCAGGGTGCTCGGTGTGGACATCGGCTTCGCGCAGGGCGTCGGGCCGCGTTCGAAAGTGCCGCGCGTCGGTGGTCTTCGCCGGTTCCCGGCCGTTACACCATCGGCTTTCGTGTTTGCTCTCGACGGTTTTCTTGCAGGTCGCGTGGGCGTCCTGCTTCACGAAGTGAGCAAGGACGAGCACGCCGTCGATGTCCACGGTCACCTGGCCGTCGGCGGCCGGACTGCTCGCTGGTGGAGACGGTCCGCAAGACGGCCCTGTACGACGCCACCGACCTCGACCTGAAGGCGTTCAAGAAGGCCGGCGGCAAGCTGATCCTCTGACACGGCCTCGGTGATCAGCACATCACGGCGGTCGGCACCATGGCGTACTACAAGGCCGTGCAGAAGGCGATGGGCGGCGCCGCGACGACCAACGGGTTCGCCCGGCTCTTCCAGGACATCGGGGCGGGCCTCCAGGGCGCTGTTGTCGACACGCCGCAGTCCTTGACCAGGCGCACTCCACCGACTGCCGGGGTGGGGTCGGCCGGGTCGTAACGGTAATGGTCGGGTGCCGACTCCTCGGGCTGATCTGCGGAGAGCGCGCCGTGGGCACCGAGATGGAACCGCCGTGCCGAGTAGCCGCTCGGCGGCCAGGACTCGAAGTCGCGCCAGGTGTCCTCGCCCATCACGTACAGCCGGACCGGCGCGCGGTGGGGCGGCTCCTCACCGCGAGCGTGGGCGAGGCCGAACTCCACGGCGGCGTGGTCCTGAACAGCGCCCTCGCCGCAATCGACCAGGCCCTGTGGGACATCGCGGGCAAGACCCATGGCGTCCCGGTCCACCAGCTCCTCGGCGGCCACGTGCGCGACCGGGTGCGCGTCTACGGCTGGGTCGGCGGTGAAACCCCCGAGGAACTGGCCGAGTCGGCGGCCGGGCAGGTCGCCAAGGGCATGACGGCCGTCAAGCTGAACCCCTGCGGCCAACTGGAGCCGCTCGCCACGCCCGCCGCGATCAACGCCATCGTGGACGGGGTGACCGCGGTTCGCGAGGCCATCGGGCCGGAGCGCGACCTGGCGCTGGACTTCCACGGCCGGTTCAGCCGGGCGATGTCCCGCCGCGTCCTCCCCCTCCTGGAGCCGCTCCTGCCGCTCTTCGTCGAAGAGCCCGTACTGCCGGAGTTCTCCCAGGACCTCGGCGCCGTGGTGCGCTCCACCTCCATCCCCATCGCCACCGGCGAACGGCTCTACTCCCGCTGGGACTTCCGCTCGGTGCTCTCCGACGGCATCGCCGTGGCACAGCCCGACATCAGCCACGCCGGCGGAATCTCCGAGACCCGCCGGATCGCCGCGATGGCCGAGACCTACGACGTCCTGGTGGCCCCGCACTGCCCGCTCGGCCCGATCGCCCTCGCGGCCAGCCTGCAACTCGACTTCGCCATCCCCAACTTCCTCATCCAGGAACAGGCACTCGGCATCGGCTACGGCGACAGCAGCGGACTGCTGGACTACCTCGCCGACACCACGCCCTTCACGTTCCGCGACGGCTACATCGACCGCCCGACCGCGCCCGGCCTCGGCATCACCATCGACGAGGACGCGGTGCGGGCCGCCGCCGAACGCGGCCACCGCTGGCGCAACCCGGTCTGGCGCAACACGGACGGCTCACTGGCCTCCTGGTAGCCCGTGGCAGGGCCCGGCCGGACGGTCGCGTCCTGCGATCGCCCGGCCCCTGGCGCGTCCACCCACCGACAAGGTGGGCCGCCTGCTCCGTCGGCGCCGGGCATGAAGGTGGTAGTGCGGCCGGCGGCGTCCCACCCGTACGCCTACGCCGCGACATGCGCCGTGTCCGCCGGCCGCGGCTACGTTTTCCTCGGCACCGCCACCGCAGCAGCCCTGATCATCTGGCTCCGCACATGATCGCCCGACAATTCCTAAGCCGGGAGGGAGAAGCCCTCGGGCGGCGCGCCCTCGACGAACAGCATCCCCACCCGGACCTTGCCCTCTCGTATCTCCCGGGCCCGCTGGTACTCGGGGGAGTCGTACCACTGCCGGATCCGGTCCATATCGGGAAACTCGATGACCACGAGCCGGGAGGAATCCCAGGTGCCTTCGACGGGCTCGGGAGTGGGGCCCGCGATCAGGTAACGGCCGCCGTGGCTGAGGATGGACTTCTGGGCCACGTGTGCGTAGGCCAGGCCGGCCTCCTCGTCGAGCAGATCGACGTTGACGATGACGTAAGCGGGCATGGGCGTCCCCGTTTCCTTTGGACACGGCGTGTACTTCTGTCACGCCGGAGACTACGCATCGCTCGCTGAGGCGGTGCAGACCGCCGGCCACGCCGTGCCCGGCAGCGACCCCAGCGGCAGGCTGCCGGCGTGGGGCCGGCCCCTGCGAGAATGGGCGCGCGTGCTGCCTGGCTTCGCTCTTGATCGCCCGGACGGAACGGTCCGCTGACCTGCGGATATAGCTGATTGGTGATGGCGGGCGGGGACTTGCCTTGGGACACTGTCGCCCGCCCGTCGATCGCGCGCGGAGGCGGCTGCGGGGCGTCCTTCGGCCCCTGCGGCCCCTGGGGAGCCGCTTGTGCGGCAGCTTCTTGGCACCTGGCGGCTCATTGGACGTTCGGTGGCGGCTGGACGAATGCCGGCCGGCGGACAGCGGGAGTGGTTTGTTCGTGCCGAAAGGGCTTCTCGGACTAGTTCGGTTCTGTGACGGCGACATAGACGGTGTTGGCCGAGGTACCGCCTTGCAGAGGGTTGTCGAAGTCGACGACATGGGCCGCTGCCTGTGCGAAGACCTCGCTGAGTGCGGAGGCGAACTGCTCGTCGGGCGGGTCGTTCGACCACAGGGCGAAGACACCGCCCGGGTGGAGGTGGTCGGCGAGAGCGCGGAGCCCGGCGGGCTGGTAGAGCGCCGCGTGCCGAGGGTGGAGCACATGGCGTGGTGAGTGGTCGACGTCCAGCAGGACGGCGTGGAAGCGGCGGCCCGGTTGCTGCGGGTCCAGACCGCTGGGGTCGGCGACCAGCGCGAAGAAGTCGCCGTGCACCAGGCGGCAGCGGGCGTCCGACGTCAGCCGGGCCCCGAGCGGTACCAGGCCCCGCTGGTGCCAGTCGATGACTTCGGCGAGCGCGTCGATCACGGTCAGTGAGCGCACCCGGGGATCGTCCAGGGCTGCCTGGGCGGTGTAGCCCAGCCCGAGTCCGCCGACGGCGACGTCCAGGTCAGCGTCCGGCAGCCTGGCGAGCGCGAGTTCCGCGAGCGCGATCTCGCCGGTGGTGAAGAGGCTGGACATCAGGAACTCGTCACCGAGCTTCACCTCGTACACCTCGTCGCCCGAGACAGGGTGGCGGCGCCGACGCAGACTGATCTCGCCCATCGGTGTCGGTTGCCAGTCGATCTCCTCGAAACGCAGACCCATCCGTTCACCCTTCCGGGAGATGATCAGCGGCGCCGGGGCGCCGACCGTGGCCCCAGGCTACGACGAACGCCGTGGTCAACGGCGGCACCAAGACTCTTCCCACCGCGCCGTCCCCTCTTGCGGAGCAGGCGCGTTGCTGGGCTCGGCAGGCGCCTGGCCGGGCGTGCCGCGACGCCGCCGGTGCAGGACAGCGCCCCCGGTCAGCACAGCGGCGAGGAGGGCGGCGACGGCTCCGGGGCCGATGTGTCCAGCGTGTCGGCGGGATGCGTTGGATCATGCCGGCGCCATTGATGACCGGGCCGGGTCCTGGTTGGGGGAAAGGCCTTGCTCTGGCTGCACATTCGGCGTTCTTCGCCTCAGCATCACCTGGACTCCCGCTGTTCACCGGGGCTTTTCACACTCTGCACGTCCCAAGCCACGTATGCGTCTGCCCCTCACGGGAGTTGAACATGAGCCACGGCCATAGACACGACCACGGCCACCACCATCACCACGGGAGCGAGGACGCCTCGTCTCTGCCTCTGGCTCTTGATACGTCCATTCCCGACGAGGAGTTGACGCCGAGCCAGCTGTCGCGGCGGTCCATGCTGCGGCGCACCGGCCTTCTCGGAGCGGGGCTTGCGGCGGGCAGCGTGCTCGGTGGCGCGGGGGAGGCAGCCGCGTCGACCGGCCAGACACCCGCAGCGCACGGCTCACGTTCCGGCGGGTACCTGTGGCTGGCCGGCGACCACCACATCCACACCCAGTACAGCAACGACGGCAAGTACCGCGTCGTCGACCAGGTCCGCCATGGTGCCCGGTACGGCATGGACTGGCTGGTGATCACCGACCACGGCAACGCCACCCACTCCAGGATCGGCGTGGAGAAGGTCAACCCGGACATCATCGAGGCGCGGGCCGCGTACGAGGACACCCTCGTCTTCCAGGGCCTGGAGTGGAACATCCCCGGCGCCGAGCACGGCACGGTCTTCGTGCACCCCGGCAAGAACGAGGTCTCCGTCCTCAAGCAGTTCGAGACCGACTACGACGGCAGCGTCAAGGACGCCGGCGCCTCGACGCCCGCCAACGAGGCGCTCGCCATCGCGGGCCTGAACTTCCTCGCCGAGCAGATCCAGCGCCGCAAGGTCAAGGACGCGCTGATGCTCGCCAACCACCCGGCACGGCGCGGTGTCGACTCCCCGCACGAGATACGGGCCTGGCGCGACGCCACCGACCCGAAGCACCGGATCGCCGTCGGCATGGAGGGCGCGCCCGGGCACCAGGCCGCGGGCATCCCCGCGCCGCTCGGGATGGGCCGGGCCCGCGGCATCTACGACAACAACCCCAGCGCCAACTCCTTCGCCGGCTACCCGCTGGAGAGTTACCGCACGTGGGGCGGCTTCGACTGGATGACCTCCACCGTCGGCGGCCTCTGGGACAGCCTCCTCGCCGAGGGCAAACCGTGGTGGATCACCGCCAACTCCGACTCCCACCAGGTCTACGCCGACACCGCGGTGCGCGGCGGCCCGGACAGCGACTACACCGCCAACGGCAAGCACACCGACCCGGTCTACAGCGGCAAGATCGACCTCACCCAGGGGGATTACTGGCCGGGCTACTACAGCCGTACCCACGTCGGTGCGACCTCCTTCTCGTACAAGGCGGTCATGGAAGGCATCCGCGCCGGCCGAGTCTGGGTGGACCACGGCGGCCTCATCAGCGGTCTGGGCGCCCAGTTGCGCTCCGGCAGCCGCGCGGTGACCCTGGGCGGTGCGCTGCACGTGCGCCGCGGCAGCAACGTCGACCTCGTCGTCGAGATCAGCCTCGCCAACGGGCCCAACTGGGCGCAGTTCGTGCCCACCTTGGCCCGCGTGGACGTCATCCAGGGCGATGTGACCGGGCCCGTGTCCGACAAGGACGCGTTCACCACGCCGGACACGAAGGTCGTCAAGTCATTCGAGGTGAACAAGTCCACCGGAACCGTCCGCCTGACCTACTCCCTGGGCCGCGTGGAAAAGCCGGTGTACGTGCGGCTGCGCGGCACCGACGGCAACCGCACCGCCGTCGGCCCGATGGGCGCCGCGGTCGATCCGGCCGGGCCTGCCCTCGACGTCGTCGGCGACGCCGACCCGTGGAAGGACCTGTGGTTCTACTCCAACCCCATGTGGGTCCTGCCCGCATGACCGCACCGCACGATGTGCCCGGCGTCCACACCGTCATCGGGCTGGACGCCGGGATCGCGAACCTGCGCGACGCCGACCACCTGATCCACCATCTGATGGGCAGTCTCGGCCTCCCGGCGGGCACCATCGCCTGCACCCACCTGATCCGCACCGACGCACACCGGGGCACGGCCGTTTCCCTCGCCCTGCCCGACGCCGACGTGGCCGAGGTGACGTGGGCACGCCTCGCCGAACGGGCGGGGCCGACGGAGGGCGCTGTCCTGAAAGAGCGCGGATACGGCCCCGACCAAGCCGCCCACACGGCAGCACTGGCCGCCGAGGAACACGCCCACCGGCAAGGCGGGCGGGCCGTGGTCTATCCCGGCGCCGACCGCCTCACCGGCATCGTCACCGTGACCGACGTGCTCGCCCTGACCGCCATCGACCGGATCACCGTGGTCGGGCAGCCGTCGACGGACGGCCAAGGACCCGATCCCGCCACCCCCGTGCTCACCCGGGACCATGTACGACCGGAGTGGCGGGACGGTCAGCTCACCCTCGCCCTGGTCCCCGCCCCGGTGGCGCACTCGCCCCGTTCGAGGTGCCCAACCCCACACCCTGCTGCGCCGATCACGCCTGACCGCCCTCCCCTGCCGGGCACCCGGCAGGGGAGGCCTCCTGCGGCGCCGGCCAAGAACCCGCGCTCTGCCGCGCGCCCGTCGGTTCTAGCCGAGCCAGGCCTTGACCTTGTCGGGGTTCGCCTCGATCCACTTCTTCGCCGCTGCCTCCGGTGTCATCTTGTCGAGCGCGATGTACCTGGCGACGGTGTTCTGGTCGTCGTTGGTCCACGTGAACTTCTTCACCAGCTCGTAGGCCGGGCTGCCCGACTTGGCGAACTTCGTGCTGACGATCTTGTCGAGGTCGAACACGGGATAGTCGCAGGCGACCTTCGCCCTGTCCGCGTCGCAGCCTTCCGTGTGCTCGGGCAGGTCGATCTTGACCAGAGGCACCTCGGACAGGAACCACTGCGGCTCGTAGAAGTAGCCGATCACCCACTTCTTGTTCTTCTCGGCGTCCCGGAACGCCTGGATCAGCGCGGTCTCGCTGCCCGCGTACACCACCTTGAAGTCCAGCTTGAGGTTCTTCACCAGAGCCTCGTCGTTGGTCTGGTACGACGGGTCGCCGTCGAGGAGCTGGCCCTTGCTGCCCGACTCGGAGGTCTTGAAGTGCGTGGCGTACTGGTTGAGGTTCCTCCAGTTGGTGATGTCCGGGTGCTTCTTCGCGATCCACGGTGGGATGCCAGCCGATGATGCCCTTGTTGCCGGTCGAGCCGAGGCTCACGGCGGTCTTCCGCTGGTCGACGTACTTCTTTTTCAGGTCCTCGTGGCCCCAGTTCTCCAGGATGGCGTCGACCTCGCCCGTCTCGAAGCCCTGCCAGCCGATCTCCGCCTTCAGGTCCTTCGTGACGACCTTGCAGCCGAGTTCGTTCTCCGCGACGTACTTGACGACCGCCGCGTCGGCCTCGTAGCCCACCCACGGGTTGACCGCGAGGTTGAAGGTGCCGCACTTGCCCGGGCCTGCGTCGGCCCCGGCGGAGTCCTCGCCGATCTTCGCCCCGCCGCAGGCGGTCAGAGTGAGAGCGAGTACGGCCATCCCGGCCGCACCGGAACGGCATTGTCCTGCTTGCTGTGCCATGGTCGTGCTCCTTGTGCACTGGGCGTCTCGCGCCGTTGTGCGAGTGAGGGAGTCGAAAGAGGTCACGTCATGTCCAGAGCGCACCGGAACCCGACGTTGCCGGTTGCCGAGTCCGGGTAGAGGCCCTGTCGTGCGGCGACCCGGTACCGGCGGCAGTAGGAGGCGTGGCAGAGATAGGAGCCGCCCTTGGCGACGCGTTCCTGTCGGCCGGGGGAGGGGGAGAACGAGTCCTCGCACCATTCCCAGACGTTGCCGGTGGTGTTGTGCAGGCCGAAGCCGTTGGGCTCATAGGCGTCGACGGGGCAGGTGCCGTACCAGCCGTCGGCCGTCGGGTGGCGGTCGGGGAAGTCGCCCTGCCACACGTTCATCCGGGGACGGCCGCCCGGCTCGAACTCGTCGCCCCAGGGGAACACTTTCGCGTGCAGCCCTCCTCGGGCGGCGCGCTCCCATTCCGCCTCGGTGGGCAGGCGCTTGCCGGCCCAGGCGGCGTACCCGCGGGCGTCGTCCCAGTCGATGTGGACGAGGGGATGATCCGGCCGGTCCTCCCAGGTGGAATGCGGTCCGTCGGGATGGCGCCAGTCGGCGCCCTCGACCTGCCGCCACCAGGGTGCCGCCGCCACTGCCCGGGTGGGCGGGAAGTCGTCCGGGAGCAGCCCGGCGAAGACGAACGACCAGCCGATGCGCTCGGCCGAGGTGCGGTGGCCGGTGTCAGTGGCGAAGCGCGCGAACTGGGCGTTGGACACCGTGCAGGCGTCGATCCAGAAGGCGTCGACGTGCACCGTGCGCACCGGGCTTTCCCCGTCGGCCGGGTAGGAGAGCGCGTCCTGGCTGCCCATGAGGAACCGGCCGGTGGGGACGGCCACCATGCCCTCGGTGGCCGTCGGGCGGCGGACTGTGGTGTGCCGGGGTGCCGGTGGCCCTTCCGCTCCCCGGCCGGCGGACGGTGCGCAGCAGTTCACTGTGCCCCCATGACGCGCCGGTGCAGTCCGCCGTCGAACTCGGACGGCTCGGCACTCGGGGCGTCCAGGTCGATGCGCACCGTGTGAATGGTCCCGGTGAACTCGTTGTCGAGGACGGGATAGTCGTCGCTCACCGGTGTGCTCAGATCCACTCCGACGTCGAGTGTCTCGTCGAAGGAGAAGTAGTACGGGATGGTCTGCGCGACCCGCCCGGTGGCGTGCTTCTCACCGTCGACCAGGAGCACGGCGGTGCCGCCCCTGCCGAGTCCTCCGCCGTCGTAGTCGAACACGAGTCGTACCTCGTGTCGTCCCGGCACCAAGGGCTCGCCGCCGCGCACGGTGTACAGGTTCATGCCGAAGTAGTTGTAGGCGTAGGCCGGCCTGCCCTCGGTGAAGTACAGGGTCCAGCCGCCGAACCGGCCGCCCTGCGCGATGATCACGCCCTCGGCCGTCGTCTCCGGCAGGTCGACGTCGGCCGTGATGCTGTGCGAGCGGTTCTTGACGTTGAGTGTGGTCTCCTCGGTGAACCGCCGCATTCCCGCGCGGTAGGTGACGGAGGCGCGGTCGCCGAGCAGATCGATACGGCCGGCCATGGCGGGGTTCTCGCGCTCTGTGACCCGGTCGTCCAGGGGGAAGACCTGGTACTTCGCCGCCTCGATCAGAAACAGGTCCTGCAACCGGCGCAACTTCTCGGGGTGTTCGGCGGCCAGGTCGTGCGCCTGACTCCAGTCCTTGCTCAGGTCGTAGAGCTCCCACACGTCGTCGGTGAACCTGCGGTCGTTGTCCGGCACCATCTCCCAGGGGATGCCGTGCCGGGTGACCGCCATCCAGCCGTCGTGGTAGATGCCCCGGTTGCCGCACATCTCGAAGTACTGGGTACGGCGATGCTCGGGCGCGTCGGGATCAGCGAGCGTCTGTCGCATGCTCGTGCCCTCGATGGGCTGCTGCGGGACGCCGTCCACGCTGAAGGGCGCCGGAATTCCCACGCAGTCCAGGATCGTCGGCAGGACGTCGATCACATGCGAGAACTGGTGCCGCAGCCCGCCCCGCTCGGAGACCCCCCGCGGCCAGTGCAGGATCATGCCGTCGCGGGTGCCACCGAAGTGCGAGGCCACCTGCTTGGTCCACTGGTAGGGCGTGTTCAGCGCCAGCGCCCATCCCGCCGGGGCGATCGGGTAGCTGAGCGGGCCGCCGATCTCGTCGATGTGGTCGATCATCTCGTCCGGGTCGTCCACCACGCCGTGCCCCAGCCGGTGCTCGACGATCGTCCCTTCGAGGCCCCCCTCGCCCGAGGCGCCGTTGTCACCCAGGATGTAGAGGAACAGGGTGTCGTCCAGCTCACCGAGTTCCTCCAGCGCGTCGACGAACCTGCCGACCTGTACGTCGGCGTGCTCGGTGAACCCCGCGAACGTCTCCATGAACCTGGCCGACAGCCGACGCTGGTTGTCGGTGAGTTCGTCCCAGTGGGGAACGTCCGCGGCCCACGGGGCGAGTTCCGTCTCCGGGCGCACGACGCCGAGTTCCTTCTGCCGTTCGAGGGTCACCTCGCGCTGCCGGTCCCAACCGTGGTCGAACCTTCCGCGGTACTTCTCCTGCCATTCGGGGCTTACATGCAGCGGCGCGTGCGCGGCGCCGAGCGCGAGGTAGGTGAAGAACGGCCGGTCGGGCGTCAGTGTGCGCTGGGTGCGCACCCAGTCGATGGCGTGGTCGACGAGGTCCTCGGACAGGTGGTAGCCGTCCTCCGGCCGGCGATCCGGCTCGACCGGAGTGGTGCCTTGGTACAGCAGCGGGTACCAGTGGTTCATCTCGGCGCCCATGAACCCGTAGAAGGTGTCGAATCCCTCCCCGGTGGGCCAGCGGTCGAACGGCCCGACCGGGCTGATCTCTCGGGGCGGGGTCTGGTGCCATTTGCCGAAAGCGGCCGTGCTGTAGCCGTTGCCCTGCAGGGTCTGGGCCAGTGTCGCCGCGCTGCGCGGCCGGAACCCGTTGTACCCGGGGGCCGCGGTGGTCATCTCGGTGGTGCCGCCCATGCCGACGGAGTGGTGGTTGCGCCCCGTCAGCAGGGCCTGCCGGGTGGGCGAGCACAGGGCCGTGACGTGAAACCGGGTGTAGCGCAGCCCGTGGTCCGCGAGTTGTTCCGCGGCCGGCATCTCGCACGGTCCGCCGAACGCGCTGGAGGTGCCGAACCCGAGGTCGTCGATGAGCACGAGCACCACGTTCGGTGCGCCCGCGGGCGGAGGGACCGGGCCGACGGGGGTGAAGGCGGTCTCTTGGTCGTGGACATCCATCGCGGTCGTCAGGGGGCGACGGACGTCGGGCCGCGGAAGTATGTGCCGCCCGGCGGCGAACTCAGTCATGTGTTTCTCCGATTCGGTGCCCGGCGAGGAAATGTCACACCGTCTTGTCGCGGCCGAATTGCAGGCGTAATGCGGCTGTACTTCAGCGGCCCCGAAATGCCCCCGGTCTGCGATGCAGTAAAAGTGTCAGCCGCCGCCGAGGTCGGTCAACAAGGCTTCCCGATTTTGGTGAACCGGTTTTGAATGAGAGCAATAGAAAGCTTCTATACCGCAGGGCGCTGGGTCCGATAGAACGCTTCTATGGAACGTCGCCAAGTCGAGTACTTCCTCGCCGTAGCCGCGCACCGGAGCTTCACCGGCGCCGCCCACACCCTGCGCGTGGCGCAGCCGTCGCTGTCGCACGCGATCCGGCTGCTCGAGCGGGAACTGGGCACCCCTCTCTTCCACCGGCTTGGCCGTGGAGTCATGCTGACTTCGGCGGGGGAGGCGTTGGTGGAGCCTGCCCGGCAGATCGTGCGCGATCTGGAGACCGCCCGGTCGGTGGTGCGCACCATCGCCGGACTGGCAGGCGGCACGCTGGACATCGTCGCGCCGACGACGCTGGCGGTCGATCCGCTGGCGGACCTCGCCGGGGCGTTCCGCCGGCGCCATCCCGCGATCGACATCGTCATCGTCGAGCCACCGAACGCAGCCGCGGTCGCGGACGTGGTGCGGACCGGCGAGTGCGAGTTGGGGCTGGCCGATGTGAGGACGCACGGCAAGGCCGTCGAGACCCTGGAGCTGTGTCGGCAGGAGGTTCTGGCGGTGGTGCCACGGTCCGACCGCTATCCCCAGGTCGGACCGGTGGCGCTCGGTGAGGTGGCCCGGATGGACCTGGTGGCGACCGCGCGAGGTACCGCGCCCCGGGCGCTGATGGATCAGGCGCTGGGCGGGGAGGGACGCAGTCCACGCATCGCGGTGGAGACGGTTCACCAGGCGGCGGTCGTCCCCTTGGTGCTGGCCGGAGCGGGGGCGACGCTCCTCCCGCGCTCTCTCGCCGAGGAGGCGGCTCGGCGCGGCGCGGTTGCGCTGGTGACCCGTCCGCGCCTGGTCCGGCCGGTCTGGCTGATGTGCCGGCGTGGGCCGCTCTCGCCCGCCGCCCAGGCGTTCATCGAGGTGGCCCGCGAGGTCTTCGCGCGCCCGGTGGCAGCGTCACCGGAGGACGAACGACAAGCACCAGCGCCGACTGCGCACGTCGATGAGCCTTGACCCCTGGTCCGCACTCCAGGATGCTGTGTTGCGAAGCATGAGATGTGTGCCGTAATGAGCAACGTCTGATTCGGACTCGTACCAGTCGAGGAGTGGCCATGGCTCACCAGGTCCGTGCTGTCGTCGCGCGGGGCAAGGGCGCACCCGTGAATCTGGAGACAATCGTCGTTCCCGACCCCGGCCCGGGTGAGGCGCTGGTGAAGGTCGAGGCCTGCGGGGTCTGCCACACCGATCTGCACTACCGCGAGGGCGGCATCAACGACGACTTCCCCTTCCTCCTGGGGCACGAGGCCGCGGGCGTCGTGGAGGCGGTGGGGGAGGGTGTCACCGACGTCACCCCTGGCGACTTCGTCATCCTCAACTGGCGCGCGGTGTGCGGCCAGTGCCGGGCCTGCCTGCGCGGACGGCCCTGGTACTGCTTCAGCACCCACAACGCCAAGCAGAAGATGACCCTGACCGACGGCACCGAACTGTCGCCGGCCCTGGGTATCGGCGCGTTCGCGGAGAAGACGCTGGTGGCGGCAGGCCAGTGCACCAAGGTCGACCGGGCCGCGTCGGCGGCCGCCGCCGGACTGCTCGGCTGCGGAGTGATGGCGGGCATCGGCGCCGCCATCAACACCGGAAACGTCGGCCGGGGCGACACGGTCGCCGTCATCGGCTGCGGCGGCGTCGGGGCCGCGGCGGTCGTCGGGGCCGACCTGGCGGGCGCAGCGAAGATCATCGCGGTGGACATCGACGACGCCAAGCTGGCCACCGCGAGGAAGCTGGGGGCCACCCACGCCGTCAATTCCAAGGAGACGGACGCGGTCGAGGCGATCCGCGAGCTGACCGGCGGCTTCGGTGCGGACGTCGTCATCGAGGCCGTCGGCCGTCCGGAGACGTACAAGCAGGCCTTCTACGCCCGCGACCTCGCCGGCACGGTCGTCCTGGTCGGCGTGCCCACCCCCGAGATGAAGCTCGAACTGCCGCTGCTGGACGTGTTCGGGCGCGGCGGCGCGCTGAAGTCCTCCTGGTACGGCGACTGCCTGCCCTCCCGCGACTTCCCGATGCTCATCGACCTCTACCTCCAGGGCCGACTGGATCTGGACACCTTCGTCACGGAGACCATCGCGCTGGACGAGGTCGAGAAGGCCTTCGAGCGGATGCACGGCGGCGATGTCCTGCGCTCGGTGGTGGTCCTCTGATGGCGGGCGCCCGCATCGAACACCTCGTCACCTCGGGGACGTTCTCCCTGGACGGCGGCACCTGGGACGTCGACAACAACGTCTGGATCGTCGGCGACGACAGCGAGGCCGTCGTCGTCGACGCCGCACATGACGCCGAGGCCATCGCCCGGGCGGTCGGCGGGCGCACCCTGCGGGCCATCGTGTGCACGCACGCCCACAACGACCACATCGACGCCGCGCCCGAACTGGCGGCGCGCACGGGTGCCCCGATCCTCCTCCACCCGGACGACCTGCCGCTGTGGAAGCAGACCCACCCGGACCGGCTGCCGGACGGGGAACTGGCCGACGGTCGGGTGCTCGCTCTGGCAGGCATCGAGCTGACCGTGCTCCACACCCCGGGGCACGCCCCGGGTGCCGTCTGTCTGTACGCGCCCGCCCTCACCGCCCTCTTCAGCGGCGACACGCTCTTCGCGGGCGGACCGGGGGCGACGGGAAGGTCGTACAGCCACTTCCCGACGATCATCGACTCGATCCGGGACCGGCTGCTGACGCTGCCGGGCGACACCGTCGTGCATACCGGACACGGGGAGACGACCACGATCGCGGCCGAGGCGCCGCACGTCCAGGAGTGGCTCGACCGGGGGTTCTGACCGCCGTCCGTCGTACAGCGCACGCCCGCTCTCGGCCACACTGGCCGATGAGGCGGGCGTGCGTGCGTCGCATCCTGTCCCGCCTCGTTCCCTCATGCGCTTTGAGTTGTGTGATGTGCAACCTAGAGGGGGCGCTCAATCGGCCGTCTGAACGCCTTGACAAGGGTTTCGGGGCAACCTCAGACTGATGTTGCGCTTACCGCAATCCGTTTCGCTATACGCACCGAGGTGGTCATGATGATTCCCGCGTGCCCTCTGGCGGATCTCCCGCGAGGAGAGGCCTTCCGGCTCGAGATCGACCCGCCGGTCTCGGTGTTCCACACCGAAGACGGTGAGCTCTTCGCCATCGACGACACGTGCACCCACCAGGACGCCTCGCTCGCCGACGGCTGGGTGGAGGGCTGCTGGGTCGAATGCCCGCTGCATGCCTCGAAGTTCAACCTGAAGACCGGTGCCGTCGACGCCCCGCCGGCCAAGCGCCCGGTCCGGACCCATGAGGTCCTCGTCGAGGACGGCATGATCTACGTGCGGCTGTCCGCGGCCACTCCCAACCTGCCACCCTGCGTCGCAACCAAGCTCGCCGGGGTTCTCGCGTGAGGACGGTCGCTGTGGTGGGCGCGTCGCTGGCCGGTCTTTCAGCGGCGCGCTCACTGCGCAAGCAGGGCTACGACGGGCGGCTGGTCGTCATCGGAGACGAGCTCCACCGTCCCTACGACAGGCCGCCGCTGTCCAAGGAGTTCCTGGCCGGCACCGTCGACGAGGCGGAGCTCGCGCTGGAGGTGGACGGCGAGGATCTCCAGGCGGAGTGGCTGCTCGGCGTCCGGGCCACCGGACTCGACCGTACGGACCGTGCCGTCCGGCTCGCCGACGGCCGGGAGGTCCGCGTCGACGGCCTCGTCATCGCGACCGGCGCCGCCGCGCGCACTCTGCCCGGCTCCGAAGGGCTGTCCGGGGTGCACGTCGTGCGCACACTGGACGACGCCCGTGCCCTGCGGGCCGAACTTGCCCAGGGCGGACGGCTGGTGGTGATCGGCGGTGGGTTCATCGGCGCCGAGGTCGCCTCCACCGCGCGTGTCCTCGGGCTCGACGTGGCGGTGGTCGAGGCGGCCCGGACGCCGCTCGCCGGACCACTCGGCGAGAGCATGGGCGCCATGGTCTCCGCGCTCCACGCGGATCACGGGGTGCGGCTGTTGTGCGGCGTGGGGGTGAAAGGGCTGAGCGGTGAGCGCCGGGTGGACGCCGTCCTGCTGGAGGACGGCCGCGGCATCCCGGCCGACATCGTCGTGGTCGGTGTGGGCGCACGGCCGTGCGTCGAGTGGCTGGCAGGATCCGGCGTCGAACTCGACAACGGGGTCAAGTGCGGTGCGGACGGCCGTACCGGTCTGGCCGGCGTGGTCGCCGTGGGCGACTGCGCCAACTGGTACGACCCCCGTGCGGGGGCACATCGGCGGGTCGAGCACTGGACCGGCGCACGGGAGCGCCCCGACGCCGCGGTCGCCACGCTGCTGGCGGGCGGCGCGACGGAGCCGGGAGTGCCCCGGCCGCCGTACTTCTGGTCCGACCAGTACGGCGTGAAGATCCAGTTCGCGGGGCACGCGGCAGGCGCCGACAGCGTGGCGGTCGAGGAAGGCTCCCCGGACGACCGCAACGTCCTCGCCGTCTACCGGCGCGCAGGTCAGCCGGTCGCGGTCCTCGGTATGAACCAGCCACGGCTGTTCACCCGCTGGCGCAAAGAGCTCGGCCGCACGACATCTTGACACCGCCGCTGAGGCATCCCATGCTGCGGTTGCACATGGCACGCAGCGTTGCTTCATACACAACGCCGTCCGGAGTCGCTCTTCCCGGCGCGTGAGTGAACCGATCCACGACGTTTCCCGAGGAGTGCACCGTGACCTCGACCAGCCTGCCGGACAGTCTGATCGCCACCCTCCCCGGCACTTCCTACACCGATCCCGCGATCTTCGCACAGGAGCAGGAGTGCATCTTCGAGACCATGTGGTTCTGCGTCGCGCGCTCGTCGGAGCTGACGAAGCCCGGTGCCTTCCGGACCGTTGACGTGGGCCGCGAAAGCATCCTGGTCACCCGCGCGAGGGACAACAGCATCCGTGCGTACTTCAACGTGTGCCGGCACCGCGGAGCGCGGCTCTGCACGGAGGCGGCCGGCGAGGTCAAGCGGGCCTTCCAGTGCCCGTACCACGCCTGGACGTACGGCCTGGACGGCAAGCTCGTCGCCGCGCCCAACCTCACCAAGATGCCCGACGTCGGCCGCACCGAGTACGGCCTGACGCCGGTGGCCACCCGTGAATGGCTCGGCTATGTCTGGGTCTGCCTGGCCGAGAACCCGCCCTCCTTCGAGGAGGACGTCATCGGGGAGGTCGTCACCCGCCTCGGCGACGCCGAGGCGATCGAGCGCTACGGCATGGAGAGCCTCTCGGTCGGCAGCCGGATCACCTACGACGTGAAGGCGAACTGGAAGCTCATCATCGAGAACTTCATGGAGTGCTACCACTGCGCCACGATCCACCCCGAACTCACCGAAGTGCTCCCCGAGTTCGCGGACGGCTTCGCCGCCCAGTACTACGTCGGCCACGGTGCCGAGTTCGGCGAGGAGGTCCAGGGTTTCACCGTGGACGGCAGCGCGGGCCTCGACCGCATTCCGGGCGTCGCCGAGGACCAGGACCGCCGCTACTACGCGATCACCGTCAAGCCGCAGGTGTTCATCAACCTCGTCCCCGACCACGTCATCTTCCACCGCATGTACCCCGTGGCCGTCGACCGCACGATCGTGGAGTGCGACTGGCTGTACATGCCGCACGTAGTCGACAGCGGCAGGGACGTCAGCCGGTCCGTGGAACTCTTCGACCGGGTCAACAGGCAGGACTTCGACGCCTGCGAGCGCACACAGCCAGGGATGAGTTCGAGGATGTACGCCAAGGGGGGCGTCCTCGTGCCCAGTGAGCACCACATCGGTGCCTTCCACGACTGGGTGCACGAGCGCCTGGGCACGCACCAGTCGCAGTAGCGGATCCCGCGTGCGCGGCCCGACCCGGCAGCACTCGGCGGTGGCGGTATGGCGGTGGGCGGGCCGCTCAGCCCAGGTAGCCCATCCGGTGGCTGATCTCCTCCGCGCTCTTGATCAGCCTCGGCGCGAACTCGTGCAGGCGCTCCTCGGTGAGCCGGTAGGAGGGTCCGGAGGCGCTCAGTGCCGCGACGACCTTTCCGTCCCGGTTGCGGATCGGAGCGGCCATGCCGTGGAGACCGACCTCCAGTTCCTCCACAGCCACGGCGTAGCCGCGTTCACGGGCCTCGGCGAGGTTCTTCTCGAGCTTCGACTTCGCGGTGATGGTGTGCGGCGTGACCTTCTTCAACCCGGCCTCGGCCAGCAGCGCGGCGCGGTCCTTGGCGGGCAGGTGGGCCAGGAGGATCTTGCCGCTCGACGTGGCGTGCAGAGGGGTGAGCTGGCCCACCCAGTTCTGCGCGGTGACAGCCCCCGGACCGCGCACCTGGTACAGGTTGACCGCGTAGTGCTCCTGCAGAACGGCGATGTTCACCGTCTCGCCGATCTCCTCGGCCAGGTCCTCGCAGACCGGTCGGCCCTGCTGCGTGATGTCGATGCGCCCTGTGACCGCTCCGGCCAGGCGTACGATGCCGAAGCCGAGCCGGTACTTGCCGCGCTCGCCCGCCTGCTCCACCAGGCCGCGCGCCTCCAGGGCTCCGAGCAGACGGAACGCGGTCGACTTGTGAACGTCGATCTCGGCGGCCACCTCGCTGACGCCCGCCTCGCCGCGCTGCGCGAGGATCTCGAGGACGCTGATGGCGCGGTCGACCGACTGCACTCCTCCGGCGCCTGAACTCGAGCTCTGGGCTTCAAGACTGTAGTTGCTCATGACGCAACTATACCCTCAGTAAACAACGCCACGCCAAGTAACCGTGATCACGTCAAGCTCACCGGAAGTTGCGCGAGCCGCAACCTGGTGCATATAGCGCTACTGTCGTTAGCATGCCTCGCGTACCTACGGCGCGAGCGAGACGAGGCACCATGGCTCCCTTGTACGACTTCGTCATCGTCGGTGGCGGTTCGGCCGGCAGCGCACTGGCGAACAGACTCTCCGCGGACCCGGCGAACCGGGTGCTGGTCCTGGAAGCCGGCCGGTCGGACTATCCGTGGGATGTCTTCATCCACATGCCCGCGGCGCTGACCTACCCGATCGGCAGCCGGTTCTATGACTGGAAGTACGAGTCCGAGCCCGAACCCCACATGGGTGGCCGGCGCATCTACCACGCGCGGGGCAAGGTGCTGGGCGGCTCCAGCAGCATCAACGGCATGATCTTCCAGCGCGGCAACCCCATGGACTACGAGCGCTGGGCGGCCGACCCCGGGATGGAGAACTGGGACTACGCGCACTGTCTGCCGTACTTCCGGCGGATGGAGAACTGTCTCGCGGCCGACCCCGACGACGAGTTCCGCGGCCACGACGGCCCTCTCGTCCTGGAGCGCGGCCCGGCCACCAACCCGTTGTTCACCGCCTTCCTCCAGGCCACCCAGGAGGCGGGCTACGCCCCCACCGACGACGTCAACGGCTACCGGCAGGAAGGCTTCGCCAAGTTCGACCGCAACGTCCACCGCGGACGGCGGCTGTCGGCCTCGAAGGCGTACCTCAGGCCCGCGATGAAACGGCCGAACCTCACCGTCACGACCCGCGCCCTCGTCACGCGCGTCCTCTTCGAGGGTAAGCGCGCCGTCGGCGTCGAGTTCCGGCGTGGCCGGGGCGCCCTAGAGCAGGTCCGCGCCAAGGAAGTCATCCTCTGCGGCGGCGCCATCAACTCCCCGCAACTGCTGCAGCTGTCCGGCGTGGGCAACGCCGAGGAGCTGAGGACCCACGGCATCGACGTCGTCCAGGATCTGCCGGGCGTGGGCGAGAACATGCAGGACCATCTGGAGGTCTACGTCCAGTACGCCTGCAAGCAGCCGGTCTCCATGCAGCCGTACATGGCGAAGTGGCGCGCTCCCTTCATCGGGCTGCAGTGGCTCTTCCGCAAGGGCCCGGCGGCGACCAACCACTTCGAGGCAGGTGGTTTCGCCCGGAGCAACGAGGACGTCGAGTATCCCAACCTCATGTTCCACTTCCTGCCGGTCGCGGTGCGCTACGACGGCTCCTCGCCCGCCGGGGACCACGGCTACCAGGTGCACGTCGGGCCCATGTACTCCGACGCCGTCGGCTCGGTGAAGATCCGGAGCAGGGACCCGCGCGAGCACCCGGCGCTGCGCTTCAACTACCTGTCCACCGAGCAGGACCGCCGCGAGTGGGTCGAGGCCGTCCGGGTGGCCCGCACGCTCCTCGGCCAGCCCGCGCTCGCCCCCTACAACGGCGGGGAGGTGTCGCCCGGGCCCGCGGTGGAGACGGACGAGGAGATCCTCGCCTGGGTCGCCGAGGAGGGCGAGACCGCCCTGCACCCGTCGTGCACCTGCAAGATGGGCACCGACGAGATGTCGGTCGTCGACCCGGCCGACATGCGGGTGCACGGCCTGGAGGGCCTGCGAGTGGTGGACGCGTCGGTGATGCCGTACGTCACCAACGGCAACATCTACGCGCCGGTGATGATGATCGCCGAGAAGGCCGCCGACCTGATCCTCGGCAACGAGCCGCTCGCGCCGTCGAAGGCCGCCTACTACCGCCACCGTGACGCCCAGAAGCAGGACGGGTAGACGTTGGGCGCCGCAGGGCTGAGGGCGCTGCTGGACAGCGTCCGCTACGAGGTGCTGCCCGCGAAGCCGACCGAGGACAAGGTCCTCGCCCATGTCCCGCGCGATGTCGTCGTCACCGTGACGGCGTCGCCGGTCAGGGGCCTGGAGCCGACCCTCGATCTCACCGGCCGGCTCGCGGGACACGGCTATCGGGTCGTCCCGCACGTGCCGGCGCGGCTGCTGCGGGACGACGCACACCTGAAGGAGGTCGTCGACCGGCTCCGTGCGGCCGGTGTGGACGACGTCTTCGTCCCGGCCGGCGACGCCGACCCTCCGGCCGGGGCCTACGCCGGGGCGCTGCCGGTGCTGCGCCGGCTGACCGAGCTGGGCCGGCCCTTCACCCGGGTCGGCGTCACCGGCTATCCCGAGAGTCACCCGCTCATCCACGACGACGTCACCGTCCAGGCGATGTGGGACAAGCGCGAGCACGCCACGTACATCGTGAGCAACCTCTGCTTCGACCCGCGCGTGCTGGGGCGGTGGATCGTTTGTATACGACGCCGGGATGTGTCCCTGCCGGTGCACGTGGGCGTCGCGGGGCCCGTGCAGCGGGCGAAACTGCTCGCGATGGCGACCAGGATCGGAGTGGGGGAGTCGACGCGCTTCCTGGCGAGGCACCCCTCGTGGTTCCTGCGGTTCGCCACGCCCGGCGGCTACTCACCCGAGCGGCTGCTCACGCCCGCGGTCGCGGAACTCACCTCGCCGGCGGCGAAGGTGGCGGGCCTGCACCTGTTCACCTTCAACCAGATCGCCGAAACGGAGCGGTGGCGCCGCGCGCTGCTGGATCGTCTCGGGGCGTGAGAGCGGGCGCCGGACGGGCGGGGTCCGTGCCTTCGCGTCCCGCCCGGCCGTACCGGTGGAAGATCGGCTGAACAGGTAACGCGGATTTTTCCAATCGGGAAAAAGGCTGGTGGCCCATGTGCAATCGTCACGAACCAACCTCTTGACGTCTGTCTGGACATTCGCCAGGGTGTTCCATCACAAGCAATCGAATGCGCGATGCGCAACGTACTCCGGCTGAAGGGCTTGGCCCGTGGCAGACCTGTACGTGGCAGGTGAATGGCGGGATCCGGTGGCCGGCGGACGCCGGGAGATCCGCTGTCCGGCTGACGGCGCGCTGACCGCGACCGTCTCCGAGGGGACCCGCCCCGACGCGGAGGCGGCGATCAGCGCGGCCCGCCACGCCTTCGACGAGGGACCCTGGCCGCGCACTTCCGAGCGGGAGCGCGGGGCGCTGCTGCTGCGGACGGCCGACATCATCGAGCGCGATGCCAAGGAGTTCGCCCGCGCGGAGTCGCTGGACACCGGCAAGCGGCTGGTGGAGAGCGAGTACGACATCGCCGACGTCGTCTCCTGCTTCCGGTACTACGGAGGGCTCGGCGGCACCGACGCCGGGCACGTGATCGACACAGGCCGGGACGACGCCGTCAGCCGCGTCGTGTACGAGCCGGTCGGCGTCTGCGCGCTGATCACTCCCTGGAACTACCCGTTGCTCCAGGCGTCCTGGAAGGTCGCCCCCGCCCTTCTCGCCGGTAACACCTTCGTCCTCAAGCCCAGTGAGCTCACCCCTTCCACGTCGATCCTGCTGATGAGGGCACTTGAGGAGGCGGGGCTCCCGGCCGGCGCCGCCAATCTCGTCCTGGGCAGCGGACCCGAGGTGGGCGCACCGCTCGCCGAGGACCCGGCTGTGGACATGGTCTCCTTCACCGGCGGTCTGGAGACCGGGAAACGGATCATGGCCACCGCCGCCGCGACCGTGAAGAAGGTCGCGCTGGAGCTCGGCGGCAAGAACCCCAACGTCGTATTCGCCGACGCCGATTTCGAGACGGCCGTGGACTTCGCCCTCACGGCCGTCTTTCTGCATTCAGGTCAGGTCTGCTCGGCGGGCGCACGGCTGATCGTCGAGGATTCTCTGCACGACCGCTTCGTCGAGGAGGTCGTCCGGCGCGCCCGGCGGATCCGGCTCGGCGGCCCCTTCGCCCCCGAGGCCGACACCGGGGCGCTGATCTCCGCGCAGCACCTGGCGAAGGTCGAGGCCTACGTCGCCGCCGGCCTCGCCGAGGGCGCCGTGCTGCGCTGCGGCGGCGAGCGGCCCGAGGACCCGGCCCTCGCGGCCGGCTACTACTACCCGCCGACCGTGCTCGACGAGTGCCGGCAGGACATGCGCGTGGTCCACGAGGAGTCCTTCGGCCCCGTCCTCACCGTCGAGCGCTTCACCGACGAGGACGACGCCGTGCGCATCGCCAACGACACCGAGTACGGACTCGCCGGAGCCGTGTGGACACAGGACGCCGGCAAGGCCCAGCGGGTCGCCCGGCGGCTGCGCCACGGCACGGTGTGGATCAACGACTACCACCCCTATGTGCCGCAGGCGGAATGGGGCGGCTTCGGACATTCGGGTGTGGGCCGGGAGCTGGGGCGGGCCGGCCTGGACGAGTACCGAGAGCCCAAACACATCTGGCAGAACATCCAACCCCGGCCGCAGCGCTGGTTCCGCGGCTGAACGCCGAAAGAAGGCCGAACGTGACCACACAGACCGAGGTGTCGCAGCGGCGCGGCACGCCCCGGGACTCGGAGTCCACCCCGGTCATATCCGTGCGCCGGCTGTGGAAGGTGTTCGGACCGAAGGCCGACCAGGTCCCGGACTCCGAGGAACTGCGCGGCCTCTCCCGCCGTGAGCTCATGGACCGCACAGGATGCACCGCGGCCGTACGCGACGTCCATTTCGACGTCTCGCCCGGCGAGGTGTTCGTCGTCATGGGCCTGTCGGGCTCCGGCAAGTCCACGCTGGTGCGATGTCTGACCCGGCTCATCGAACCCACCGCGGGTGAGATCGTCTTCGAGGGCGAGGACATCCGTGAAGCGGACGACAAGCGGCTGCGCGAGCTGCGGCGCAGCAAGTTCTCCATGGTGTTCCAGCACTTCGGGCTGCTGCCGCACCGCCGCGTCGTCGACAACGTGTCGTTCGGTCTGGAGATCCGCGGCATGGGCCGGGCGGAGCGCACCGAGCGAGCCCTGGAGGTCGTCGAACTGGTCGGCCTCTCGGGCTATGAGAACTCCTTCCCCGACCAGCTGTCCGGTGGTATGCAGCAGCGCGTCGGCCTCGCCCGTGCGCTGGCCGGCAATCCCGACGTGCTCTTCTTCGACGAGCCGTTCTCCGCGCTCGACCCGCTGATCCGCCGTGACATGCAGAACGAGGTCATCCGCCTGCACCACGAGGTCGGCAAGACCATGGTCTTCATCACCCACGACCTCTCCGAGGCTCTCAAGCTGGGCGACCGCATCCTCATCATGCGCGACGGCAAGATGGTCCAGTGCGGCACCGGCGACGAACTCGTCGGCGCCCCGGCCGACGACTACGTACGCGACTTCGTCAAGGACGTGCCGCGCGGCGACGTGCTCACCCTGCGGTGGATCATGCGGCCGCTCAAGGACGGCGACGCCCTGGACGGTCCCGAGATGGGACCCGACGTCGTGGTGCGGGAAGCCACCCGGGCGGTGCTGGCGGCCGACAAGCCGGTCAAGGTCGTCGAGAACGGCAAGCTGCTCGGCATCGTCGGCGACGACGAGATCCTCGCGGTGGTCGCCGGCCAGGAAGGCGACATGTGATGACCGTCGCGATGGAGAAGCCCGAGAAGACGGAGAAACCTGAGCCCACCGGGCCCGACGGACCCGCCGTGGCCGTACGCAGGGTCAGCAGGCGTACGGTCGTCGCCGCGATCCTGGTCGTCTGGGTGCTGCTCTTCGCCGTGCTGCGCGGCAAACAGACGCTTGATCTGGCGGCGGCGGACCTCACGGATCTGCACCGGTGGTTCAACGACGCCAACGACTCCATCGGCGCCAACCGCAACTCCAACCCGCTCTTCCTCTACTTTTTCAACGAGATCCGTCTCGTCATCGACACCCTGGTGACCTTCGTCCAGGAACTGATCTCACAGCCCTTCGCGGGCCGCCCCCTCCCGCAGATCGGCTGGCTCGGCGTCGTCGGCATCGCGGGCTTCGTCTCCTGGGCGGTGGGCAACTGGCGGGTCGCCCTCCTGGCCGTCGCGGGCTTCACCTTCATGGGGTTGCAGGGGCTGTGGCAGGAGAGCATGGACACCCTGGCGCTCACGCTCTCCGCGGTGTTCGTGGCGCTGCTGTTCGCCATCCCGCTGGGCGTGTGGGCGGGGCTGTCCGACCGGTTCAACCGGATCGTGACGCCGTTCCTGGACTTCATGCAGACGATGCCGACCTTCGTCTATCTGGCCCCACTGACCCTGTTCTTCCTCATCGGCCCGGCCTCCGCCACCATCGCGACCATGATCTACGCGGCGCCGCCGGCGATCCGCATCACCGCACACGCCATCCGTTCCGTACCGGAGACGACGGTGGAGGCGGCCGACTCGCTGGGCGCCACACGGCGGCAGTCCCTGGTCAAGGTTCTGCTGCCGATGTCCAAGCGGACCGTGGTGATGGGCGTCAACCAGACCATCATGGCCGCCCTGGCCATGGTGACCATCGCCGCCCTGATCGACGCGCCCGGACTCGGCAAGACCGTCATCCAGGCCCTCCAGTCCCTCGACGTCGGCACGGCGTTCAACGCGGGGCTGGCCATCGTCGTCATGGCCATCGTGCTGGACCGGGTCACCACCGCCGCCAGCGCACGCGAGGAGACCGCCCGGCGCTCCGGCAGCCGCTTCCTCAAGTGGCGGCGGCCGCTGCTGGGGGCGGGAGCGGTGGTCACGGCAGTGCTGGTGTACATGTCGCACACCTATGTATGGGCGGCGGAGTTTCCCGGCGAGGCCGGCGTCGGCAGCTCCATCGCGAGGGGTGCCGACACCGCCACGACCTGGGCGCAGGACAATCTGTCGGGCCTGACCAACACCTTCCGCGACGTCCTCACCAACGGCCTGCTCAACCCGTTCCAGACACTGCTCACCGACTCCCCGTGGTGGCTCGTCGGCGCGGCGCTGGTCGGCCTCGGCACGGTCCTCGGCGGCCGGCGCGCCGGAGTCACGGCGGCCGTGTGCGTAGGACTGCTGGTCGGTACCGGCGTGTGGTCGGACGCCATGACGACGCTGGCGTCGACCGTCGTCGCCACGGTGCTGGTGATGGCGCTCGGCGTCGTCTTCGGGGTGTGGATGGGGCGCAGCCTGCTCGTGGACCGAATCCTGCGGCCCACCCTGGACGCGGCGCAGGTCATGCCGCCGTTCGTCTATCTCGTTCCGTTCCTCGCGCTGTTCGGCGCGACCCGCTTCACGGCCATCGTCGCCGCGATCGTCTACGCGTCGCCGGTCGCCGTGAAGATCATCGCGGACGGTGTCCGGGCCGTGCCGGCGGCCACCGTGGAGGCGGCCACGTCCGCCGGATGCAACACCTGGCAGCTCATCACCAAGGTCCAGCTGCCGATGGCACGCGGCGCCCTGACGCTCGCGACCAACCAGGGCCTGATCTACGTGCTGTCGATGGTCGTGGTGGGCGGCCTGGTCGGCGCGGGCGCCCTCGGCTACGACGTCGTGGCCGGATTCTCACAGGGGCAGTTGTACGGGAAGGGGCTCGCCGCAGGGCTGGCCATCGTCCTTCTCGGAGTCATGTTCGACCGGATCACTCAGGCAGCGGCACGGCGCGTGAGCGCGTAAAGGAGCAACTGACGATGGCAGGGCAAGCAAGACAGTGGAGAACAGCCGCGGCCGGCATAGCGGTCCTCGGCCTCGGCCTCACCGCCTGCGGCGGTGCGAAGGTCGGTGACAGCTCCTCGGACGCCGGTGGCTCGGGCAGTTCCGGGAAGTGCGGCACCTTCAACCTCGCGGTCAACCCGTGGGTGGGCTACGAGGCGAACGCGGCGGTCCTCGCGTACGTCGCGGAGCAGGACCTCGGCTGCAAGGTCAGCCAGAAGGATCTGAAGGAGGAGATCGCCTGGCAGGGTTTCGGGACCGGCGAGGTCGACGCCGTCGTCGAGAACTGGGGCCATGACGACCTGAAGAAGAAGTACATCACCGACCAGAAGACCGCCGTCGACGCGGGCCCGACCGGCAACGAAGGCCTCATCGGCTGGTACGTGCCGCCGTGGCTGGCCAAGGCGCACCCGGACATCACCGACTGGAAGAACCTCAACAAGTACGCCGACAAGTTCAGGACGTCCGAGTCGGGCGGCAAGGGCCAGCTCCTCGACGGTGACCCGTCGTTCGTGACCAACGACGCGGCGCTGGTGAAGAACCTGAAGCTGGACTTCAAGGTGGTGTACGCGGGCAGCGAGACCGCGCTCATCCAGGCCTTCCGCAAGGCGGAGAAGGACAAGCAATGGGTGATCGGCTACTTCTACGAGCCGCAGTGGTTCATGTCCGAGGTCCCGCTGGTGAAGGTCAAGCTGCCGGAGTACAAGACCGGTTGTGACGCCGACACCGAGAAGGTCGCCTGCGACTACCCCGTGTACAAGCTGGACAAGATCGTCAGCGCGAAGTTCGCCAAGTCGGGCAGCCCGGCCTATGACCTGGTGAAGAACTTCACCTGGACGAACGAGGACCAGAACACCGTGGCTAAGTACATCGCGGTGGACAAGATGACCCCCGAGGCGGCGGCGAAGAAGTGGGTCGAGGCCAACCGCGCGAAGGTGGAGGCCTGGATCAAGTAGCACCGGAAACCGAACCCGGAAACGGTCGGAAACCGAACCCGGAAGCCGACCCCGGAAGCTGGTCGGACGTGCCCGGTGGGCGGAGTGCGCAGGTGCGCTCCGCCCACCGGGCACTGCCGTGTTCCGGCCTTCGTTTCCACCCGTGCTCCGGGCTGTTCTCCGACGTCACGGACCCTCTTGACACCCACCTGTCGGCCAGGCACATTGAGTTGCGCAACCTGAAGCATGTTGCGTAGGCAGCAACTGGATCGGCTCGACTGGTTATCAAACCGGAGGTGCGGCGATGGCGGGACCCCGAGTGGTCATCATCGGAGCGGGGGTCGTCGGCGCGGCACTCGCGGACGAGATCTCCGTGCGCGGCTGGACCGACGTGACCGTGGTCGACCAGGGCCCGCTCCCCGCCACCGGCGGCTCGTCGTCCCACGCCCCGGGCCTGGTCTTCCAGACGAACGCCTCCAAGACCATGACCGAGCTGGCCCGCTACACCGTCGAGAAGTTCTGCTCGCTCGACGTCGACGGCGAGCCCTGCTTCCTGCAGGTCGGCGGGCTGGAGGTGGCGACCGGCCCGGAGCGCCTGGCGGAACTGCACCGCCGCCACGGCTGGATCACCGCCTGGGGCATCGAGTCCCGGATCCTCACCCCCGCCGAGTGCGTCGAGCTGCACCCGCTGGTCGACCGCGACAAGGTGCTCGGCGGCCTCCTCGTCCCGACCGACGGCCTCGCCAAGGCCGTCCTCGCCGTCGAGGCGCAGATCCGCCGGGCCACCGAGCGTGGCGTGCGTTTCCTGGCCCGCCACGAGGTCCTCGACGTGACCCGGGCCGACGGCGAGGTGACCGGCGTCCTGACCGACCAGGGCGAGATCCCCGCCGACATCGTCGTGTGCTGCGCCGGCATCTGGGGCCCCAGGATCGCCCGCATGGCCGGCATGAACCTCCCGCTCACCCCGCTCGCCCACCAACTCGCCTGGACCGGCCCCGTCCCGGCCCTCGCCGGCCAGACCGAGGAGGCGGTCCGCCCGATCCTGCGGCACCAGGACGCCGACCTCTACTACCGCGACCGCTTCGACGGCATCGGCATCGGCTACTACGGCCACCGCCCGATGCCGGTCTCGGCCGACGACATCCTGTCCGTGGACGAGGCCGACGGCATGCCGTCGGTTCTGAAGTTCACCGAGGCGGACTTCGAGCCCGCCTGGACCGAGACGCAGTCCCTGCTCCCCGCGACCAGGGAAGCGAAGGTGGAGGAGGGCATCAACGGCCTGTTCTCCTTCACCACCGACGGCAACCCGCTGCTCGGCGAGTCCCCGGACGTCAAGGGCTTCTGGGTGGCCGAGGCCGTGTGGGTCACCCACTCCGCCGGCGTGGGGCGGGCGATGGCCGAGTGGCTGGTCGACGGCTACTGCTCGTCCTTCGACCTGCACGAGTGCGACGTCAACCGCTTCGAGCCGCACCAGCTCTCCCCGGAGTACGTCCTGGCCCGCGACTGCCAGAACTTCGTCGAGGTCTACGACATCCTGCACCCCCTCCAGCCGTCGGGGGACCCACGCCCGATCCGCACGAGCCCCTTCCACGCCCGCCAGCAGGAGCTGGATGCCTTCTTCCTGGAGGCGAACGGCTGGGAGCGCCCGCAGTGGTACGAGGCCAACGCGGGCCTGGTGGCAGGCCGTTCCATCCCGACCCCGAACGACTGGGCCGCGCGGTACTGGTCGCCCATCGTCGGCGCCGAGGCGCAGACGACCCGCGAGACCGTCGCCCTGTACGACATGACGGCCCTCAAGCGGCTCGAGGTCAGCGGTCCGGGTGCCGGGGCCTTCCTGGAGCGGCTGTGCACCGGCAAGGTCGCCAAGTCCGTCGGCTCGGTGACGTACACCCTGCTTCTCGACCACGACGGCGGCATCCGCAGCGACATCACCGTCGCCCGCCTGGCACGCGACGTCTTCCAGGTCGGTGCCAACGGCAACCTGGATCTCGACTGGTTCACCCGCCACCTGCCGGCCGACGGCACGGTCCAGGTCCGTGACATCACTCCCGGCACCTGCTGTATCGGCCTGTGGGGGCCGCTGGCCCGCACGGTCCTGCAACCGCTGACGGACGAGGACTTCTCAGGCGACGGCCTCAAGTACTTCCGCGCCAAGCGCGCCCACATCGGCTCCGTCCCCGTCACCGCCATGCGCCTGAGCTACGTCGGTGAACTCGGCTGGGAGCTGTACACCACCGCCGACCTGGGCCGGAAGCTGTGGGACACGCTGTGGCGGGCGGCCGAGCCGCTGGGCGGCATCGTGGCCGGACGGGGCGCGTTCAACAGCCTCCGTCTGGAGAAGGGTTACCGCTCCTTCGGCACCGACATGACCTACGAGCACGACCCCTACGAGGCCGGTGTCGGCTTCGCCGTCAAGCCTGACAAGGACGACTTCATCGGCAAGGCCGCGCTGGAGCGCCGCAAGGCCGACGTACGGCGGAAGCTGACCTGCCTGACGATCGACGACCCGCGGTCGGTCGTCCTGGGCAAGGAGCCGGTCTACGACGGTGACCGCGCGGTCGGCTACGTCACCAGCGCCGCCTACGGCTACACGATCGGCAAGGGCATCGCCTACGCCTGGCTTCCCACGGAGCTGGCCGCCCCCGGCAGAAGCGTGCACATCGGCTACTTCGACCAGCGCGTCGAGGCGGTCGTCGCCGAAGAGCCCCTGTTCGACCCCACCATGTCCCGCCTCCGTGGCTGACACGCAGCGTCGGCTCCACGGGAAAGGAGCACCGTCGGTGAACGCACAGCTGCTCGACGGCAAGGCGACCGCGGCCGAGATCCGCCGCGAGCTGGCCGAGCGCGTGGCCAAGTCGGCCGCTGCCGTCGGCCGCCCGCCGGGACTGGGTACCGTCCTGGTCGGAGACGACCCCGGCAGCCGTGCCTACGTCGCCGGCAAGCACCGCGACTGTGCCGAGGTGGGCATCGCGTCCATCCGCCGGGACCTGCCCGCTGACGCCTCCCAGCAGCAGGTCGAGGAGACGATCGACGAGCTCAACGCCGACCCGGCCTGCACCGGCTACATCGTCCAGCTCCCGCTCCCGCGCCATCTGGACGCGAACGCCGTGCTGGAACGTATGGACCCGGCCAAGGACGCCGACGGCCTGCACCCCGTCAATCTCGGCCGGCTCGTCCTGGGCGTCGAGGCGCCGCTGCCCTGCACTCCGCACGGCATCGTCGAACTGCTGCGCCGGTACGAGGTGCCGCTCGCGGGAGCGCGGGTGTGTGTGATCGGCCGCGGCATCACCGTCGGACGTCCCATCGGCCTGCTGCTCACCCGCAGGTCCGAGAACGCCACCGTCACCCTGTGCCACACCGCCACCAGGGGCCTGGCCTGGCACGTGCGCGAGGCGGACATCGTCGTCGCGGCCGCCGGCTCGCCCGGGCTGGTCACCCCGGACATGCTGCGCCCTGGCGCGGCGGTCCTGGATGTCGGCATCACCCGCACCGGTCAGGGGCTGGTCGGCGATGTCCACCCGGACGCCGCCCAGGTCGCCGGATGGCTCGCGCCGATGCCCGGGGGAGTGGGCCCCATGACGCGGGCGATGTTGCTGGCCAATGTCGTCGAGGCAGCCGAGAGGAACGCGAACACTCCATGAACACGCTGAGCATCCCCCTGGCCGGAGGCGTTCGATGAGCCCCCGCACCCCCGGCGCCGAACTCCCGGAGCACCCCGACTGGTTGTGGCGCAACCCGGAGCCGAAGCGGTCCTACGACGTCGTCATCGTGGGCGGCGGCGGCCACGGTCTGGCCACCGCCCACTACCTGGCGAAGAACCACGGCATCACGAATGTCGCCGTCCTGGAGAAGGGCTGGCTCGCGGGCGGCAACATGGCCCGCAACACCACGATCATCCGCTCCAACTACCTGTGGGACGAGAGCGCCGGCATCTACGAGCACGCGCTCAAGCTGTGGGAGGGGCTGGCGGAGGAGCTCGACTACCCGATTCTCTTCTCCCAGCGTGGTGTGCTGAACCTCGCGCACAGCCTGCAGGACGTCCGTGACAGCGTGCGCCGCGTGGAGACGAACCGCCTCAACGGCGTGGACGCCGAGTGGCTCGACGCGGACGGTGTCAGGGAAGTCTGTCCGATCGTCAACACGTCTCCGGACGTGCGCTACCCGGTCCTGGGCGCCACCTACCAGCCGCGCGCCGGCATCGCCAAGCACGACCACGTCGCCTGGGGTCTGGCCCGCTCGGCGGACGCCGCGGGCATCGACATCATCCAGAACTGCGAGGTCACCGGCCTGGAGATGGTCGGCAACCGGGTGGTCGGAGTCCGGACGAACCTCGGCCCGATCGCGGCGGGCAAGGTGGCGCTGTGCTCGGCGGGCCACACCTCGGTCCTCGCCGCGATGGCGGGCATCGAACTGCCCCTCCAGAGCCACCCGTTGCAGGCGCTGGTGTCGGAGCTGCTGGAGCCGGTGCACCCGACGGTTGTGATGTCCAACGCGGTTCACGTGTACGTCAGCCAGGCGCACAAGGGCGAGCTGGTGATGGGCGCGGGCATCGACGCCTACAACTCGTACACCCAGCGGGGCGCCTTCCACATCATCGAGGAGCAGATGTCGGCGGCCCTGGAGCTGTTCCCGGTCTTCGCCCGCGCCCATGTGCTGCGCACCTGGGGCGGCATCGTCGATGTCAGCCCCGACGCCTCACCGATCGTCGGCCTCAGCCCGGTGGACAACCTCTACCTCAACTGCGGCTGGGGCACGGGCGGTTTCAAGGCCACCCCGGGCGTGGGCTGGGTCTACGCCCACACCATCGCCCACGACACCCCTCACCCGCTCAACGCCCCCTTCTCGCTCGACCGTTTCACCACCGGCGCGCTCGTCGACGAGCACGGCGCGGCCGCGGTGGCCCACTAGGATCACCGGACTCTCTGGGAGCCGAACCATGCTGCTCATCCCATGCCCGTGGTGCGGGCCCCGCGACGAGGCCGAGTTCCACTACGGTGGCCAGGCCCACGTGCCGTATCCGGAGGACCCGGCGTCCCTCAGCGACGAAGAGTGGGCCCGCTACCTCTTCTTCCGTGACAACACCAAAGGCCCCTTCGCCGAGCGCTGGAGCCACGCGGCGGGCTGCCGCCGCTGGTTCAACGCGGTGCGGGACACGTCGACGAACGAGATCCTGACGGTGTACCGGGCGGGGGAGGAACGCCCCGAAACGGTTGAGTCGCGTCCGGCGACTTCTCAGCCGAGTCCGGCGAATCCAGCCCGTCCGGCGCTTGAGGACGAGGCCGTCCAGGCCGAAGGGGGGTCTGGGGGCACAGCCCCCAGCGGGGTCGAAGGGGCGGAGCCCCTTGAGGATGGGACGGGTAGGGGCGGCGGGGGCGAAACAACCCAGCCGTTCCGCCACCCCACCCGCGGCCGAATCCACCGCGACACCCCGATCACCTTCACTTTCGACGGCACCGCATACCAGGGATACCGGGGCGACACCCTCGCCTCCGCCCTCCTCGCCAACGGCGTCCTCCAGGCCGGCACCAGCATCAAGCTCGGCCGCCCACGCGGCATCTTCTCGGCCGGCGTCGAGGAACCCAACGCCGTCATCCAGATCGAGGCCCCGTTCCCCGAGCCCATGCTCCCGGCCACCACGGTCGAGCTCTACGACGGCCTCGTCGCGACCAGCCTCCCCGGCCAGGGCCGCCTCGCCACCGAACCGGACCCGGCCCGCTACGACGCCGTACACGCCCACTGCGATCTGCTGATCGTCGGCGCCGGCCCGGCCGGCCTCGCCGCAGCGGCCGCGGCAGCGACAAGCGGCGCCCGTGTCATCGTCGCCGACGACCAGCCGGAACTCGGCGGCACCCTCCTCGGCACGGCCGAACTCCCCGACTGGGTCGAGGAGACCGCCGCCCGGCTCGACGCCGCCCCCGCGGTACGCGTTCTCCGCCGCACCACCGTCTTCGGTCACTACGACGACAACCACCTGCTCGCCGTCGAACGCCGCACCAACCACCTCGGCGCCCAAGCCCCCGAGAACGTCTCCCGCGAACGCGTCTGGCGCATCCGTGCCCGTCGCGTCATCCTCGCCACCGGCGCCCACGAACGCTCCCTGGCCTTCGCGGACAACGACCGCCCCGGAGTGATGCTGGCGGCCTCCGCCCACACCTACGTCAACCGTTACGGCGTCCTGCCCGGCCGCCACGCGGTCGTCTTCACCACCAACGACAGCGCCTATCCAACGGCCTTGGAACTCGCCGCGGCAGGCGTGTCCGTCCAGGCCGTCGTCGACACGCGCCCCGAGCCGGGGGAATGGGCCGAGCGTGCGCGCGCGGCCGGCATCGAGGTGCTGACCGGTCATGCCGTCACCGGCACGGAGGGCGACGCGCGGATCACGGCCGTGACGGTCGCCCCGTACGGGGAGTCCGCCGGGCAGCGGGAGTTCGCCGCCGACCTGCTGCTGGTCTCCGGCGGCTGGAATCCGGTGGCGCACCTGTTCAGCCAGGCGGGCGGCAAGCTGCGCCACGACGAGGAGCTCGGCACCTTCGTCCCCGATACCTGCCGTCAGGCCGTCGAGGTGGCGGGCAGCGCGAGCGGTGTCCTCGACCTGGGCGGCGTCCTCGCGCAGGGCGCCGCCGCCGGCGCCCGTGCGATCGAGGCCGAGGGCTACACCCCCGAGACGCCCGCCCTGCCGAAGCCGGCCGCACAGCCGTACACGCCCGCCATGCACGTCTTCACCGTCCCCGGCCGCGAAGCCGCCCCCCGTTTCGTCGACCTCCAACGCGACGTCACGGTCGACGACCTGGCCCGCGCGACCGGCGCCGGCATGCGCTCGGTCGAGCACACCAAGCGCTACACCACGGCCGGCACCGCCAACGACCAGGGCAAGACCTCCGGCGTCCTGGCCGGCGGGGTCGTCGCCGAACTGCTCGGCGTGGACATCTCGGCGCTCGGCACGACCACGTTCCGTCCCCCCTACACCCCTGTCTCCTTCGCCGCTCTCGCGGGCCGCGACCGAGGCGCCCTGCACGACCCGATCCGGGTGACGGCCCTGCACCAGTGGCATGTCGAGCACGGCGCCCTGTTCGAGAACGTCGGCCAGTGGAAGCGCCCCTGGTACTACCCGCGCGACGGTGAGGACATGGAGGCCGCCGTGCTGCGCGAGTGCGCGGCCGCCCGTGAGGGCGTCGCCTTCATGGACGCCTCCACGCTCGGCAAGATCGATGTCCAGGGCCCGGACGCCGGCGTCTTCCTCGATCTGCTCTACACCAACATGATCAGCACCCTGAAGGTCGGCATGATCCGCTACGGCGTCATGTGCCGCCCCGACGGCATGGTCTTCGACGACGGCACCGTCATCCGCCTCGCCCCCGACCGCTTCCTGGTCACCACCACGACCGGCAACGCGGCGGCCGTACTGGACTGGATGGAGGAGTGGCTGCAGACCGAGTGGCCCGAGCTGAAGGTCCACTGCACGTCCGTGACCGAGCAGTGGGCCACCGTCGCCCTGGTCGGCCCCAAGTCCCGTGAGGTCCTCGGCTCGCTCGCGCCCCGACTGGCCGTCGCAAGCGAGGACTTCCCGTTCATGGCGTGGCGCGAGACGGCCGTCGCGGGCATCGAGGCCAGGGTGTGCCGGATCAGCTTCTCGGGCGAACTGGCCTACGAGATCAACGTGTCACCGTGGCAGGCTCTCGCCCTGTGGCAGGCGCTGTACGAGGCCGGTGCCCCGTACGGCATCATCCCGTACGGCACCGAGACCATGCACGTCCTGCGGGCCGAGAAGGGCTACCCGATCATCGGCCAGGACACCGACGGCACCGTCACCCCACACGATCTCGGCATGAACTGGGTGGTGTCGAAGAAGAAGCCGGACTTCATCGGCAAGCGGTCCTTCGCCCGTGCGGACACCGCCCGCCCCGACCGCAAGCACCTGGTCGGCCTGCTCCCCGAGGACCCGGGCACCTTCCTGCCGGAGGGCACTCAGCTTGTCGCCGACAGTGTGCTGCCGGCGCCGCCCGTCCCGATGCTCGGCCACGTCACCTCCAGTTACCGCAGCGCGGCCCTCGGCCGGACGTTCGCGCTCGCCATGATCAAGGGCGGCCGGGAACGCATCGGCGAGCGGCTGTACGCCCCCGTCGGCGACCGGCTGGTTCCGGTGACTGTCGCAAGCCCCGTCCTCTACGACCCCGAGGGAGCCCGTCGCGATGGCTGACACCGCCCTTGCCGCCCCGCCCCGCAGCCCCCTGGCGCACGCCGCCGACCGCCTGGCCGCCGCCACTCGCGCCTCCCGGGGCGCGATCCGGCTGGCCGAACTCCCCTTCCTGACGCAGGTGAACGTGCGCCTGGACGCCAAGGGAGCGGCGGCGGACGCCGTCGGGCTGGCACTGGGCCTCCAACTGCCCCTCGAACCCGACACCGTCGTGCGCGCGGGGGAATCGACCGCGCTGTGGCTCGGTCCCGACGAGTGGCTGCTGGTGGGGCCGCCGGGGAACGAGCGGGGCCTGGAAAGCCGGATCCGGGAGGCCGCGGGGGACGAGCCGGTCTCGGTCACCGACGTCTCCGCCCAGCGCACCACACTCCTCGTGACGGGTTCGCGCGCACGCGACCTGCTGGCCCACGGGTGCCCGCTGGACCTGCATCCACGGGCCTTCGAGGCCGGGCGCTGCGCCCAGACGACACTGGGCCGCACCCAGGTCGTCCTGGTCTCCCGCGACGAACCCAGGGCAGGATTCTGGGTACTGGTCCGCTCGTCCTTCGCCGGTTACCTGGCGGACTGGCTGCTCGACGCGGCGACGGAATACGTCTGATCGACCTGACCCGGCTGTGTGAGCCGCCGAGCGGCTCGCACAGCTTCGGTGTGCCAGGACTATACGGAACACACGGGCCGCGGCTCTGAGTTACTCGGCCCGGCCGAGGACGCCCTCACTCACCAGGAAACCGGCCGCCGGTGCGAAGTCGTCAGCGGGTGTCCGCATGGTGATGGCCGGCGTCCGCCGCCGAGAGGGATCTCCAGTGACTCCCCGGCGGACCAGAGTGTCGGGCTGGACGCAAACAGGGCGGCCTGGTCGGCGGAGGCGCCGGACTGGGGCTGGACGTTGGCGTACTCGGCGCCGAACAGCTCCTTGAGGCGGTCGACGGCGATCCGCTCGACCACGTCGATGCTCGCAGCGGCCGTAGTAGCGCTGTCCCGGGTAGCCCTCGGCGGAGGCGATCATCTCCTGGACTGCTGGATGTTGGCGTGGAGGGTGGGCCGTACGCCTCGGGAGAGCTGTCGGGCGGCGGCTGCGACGGCGGGGAGACGTAGGGGTGGCCTCAGCGGAAGACCACGGTGTGGTGGCCGTTGAGCAGGATGCGGCTCTCGCTGTGCCATTGCACGGCCCGTGCCAGCACACGCGCCTCGACGTCCCGGCCCGTGGTGACCAGCTGGTCGGGGTCGTGGGAGTGGTCCACGCGGACGACGTCCTGCTCGATGATGGGCCCTTCGTCCAGGTCGGGGGTGACGTAGTGGGCTGTGGCCCCCACCAGCTTGACCCCTCGCTGGTGGGCCTGGAGGTAGGGCCGGGCCCCCTTGAAGCTGGGGAGGAAGGAGTGGTGGATATTGATGGCCCGGCCTTCGAACTGCTTGCAGAGGTCGTCCGACAGGATCTGCATGTAGCGGGCGAGGACCACGAGGTCGATCTCCAAACGCTCCACCAGCTCCAGCAGTCGGGTCTCCGCCTCCGCCTTGGTCTGCGGTGTGACGGGGATGTGGTGGAAGGGGATGCCCTGGCTCTGTGCGAGCGGCTCGAAGTCCCGGTGGTTGGAGACGATCGCCGGTATCTCGATGTTGAGGGCGCCGGTGCTCTTGCGGAACAGCAGGTCGTTCAGGCAGTGGCCGTACTTGGAGACCATGATCAGCGTGCGGGTCGGGGCGGCCGCGTCGAACAGCCGCCAGTCGATCCGGTAGGTCTCTGCCAGCGAGGAGAAACCTGCGCGCATGCGTTCCAATGACGTCTCCGGGTCGGAGACGTCGAAGTGCACACGCATGAAGAAGCGGTCCTGCAGCCGGTCGTCGAACTGCTGGCTCTCCAGGATGTTCCCGGAGTGCTCGACGAGGAAGCCAGTGACGGCGTGGACCAGTCCGGCCCGGTCGGGACAGGAGAGGGTGAGGACGAACTCGCGGCCGGGGCGGGGGCGAGGGGGCACAGCATCCTCCAGCGGTGCGTAATGAGCAACAAGGCGAGCAATACGCAACATAGTCCAAGGGGGAGGAGATCCGGTCAAGGGTGTGTCCTGACAGAAATCCGCCGGGCAGACCTTCCGGGTGATGTTGTGCAGGGGGAAATCCGTAGCGCGATAAGCAACAACACCTGGCATCGACCGGACCATGGGCACCACCGTCCCGCAGTCGAACGCGTGAGCAGGACGTGGTGGGCAGGGCCCTAGATGAATGAGTCCGATGTGTGTGCTGGTCGCGACCATGGCGAAGGGCGCCCGTTGGTCAGTGTGTGAAGACAAACCTGGACGCCCTCCTGGCGGCACTGTACGTGTTCATCGACGACCACGTGGCGCCTTGTCGCCGGATCGGGCGACCCCCGAAACTCACGGACGCCGAACTGCTGTGCCTGGCGGTCGCCCAGGTCCTGCTCGGCTTTCCCTCCGCCCGGCACTGGATCCGCTTCGCCCACGCCCGGCTCGGCCACCTCTTCCGCTACCTGCCCCAGCAGTCGGCCTACAA
>NZ_NGFN01000280.1 GCF_002148965.1 Streptomyces swartbergensis
GGGTCTCAAGAACGAGAGGGGGTGGGGTCCGCCGAACATCGCCTCGACGGCATGACCCATCGACCGTGGGCGCCAACCTTCTGCCTTGTTCGCGGAGTTTATACGACACGGGTTCAGACTGTGTTTCGTCTAGCCGTTTCCGGTGAGTAGAACAAGGGTACATTCGGTCGGCGATACGCGAGAATTATCCCGATTCCACGCGGGGGTGTGCGGTGGTGACCTCGACGAATGCCCCTGCGGCGGTCGGCCCATTCTCGTCGGCGTTTTTCACGAGTTCGCACTACCCGAAACCCCGGCCTGCGTGGCATGCCGAGTGAATGTGCCACCGGTCATACGTGACCAGCGTAGCGGTCGGCGGGTCCGCCCGGGACGTTATCGATCGCTTTCGCTGGGCATCCTCCACCTGACCGGGACCCCGGCGGCCGGATCTTCGGCCCCGCACCATCCGAGGAGGGACGCTTCGATGGGGGAGAAGGTCGTGGCAGGCCGGTTCGACCTGTCCGATCGCCAGCGCTACCGCGACAAGCTCCGTCAGTGTCTGACGGGCTTGGAGCGACTCCTGGCGGAGAAGCGGTTCGATCGCCCCAAGAACCTCATGGGGCTGGAGATCGAGTTGAATCTCGCGGGCGCCGACGGCATGCCGAAAATGTTGAACGCGCAAGTCCTGGAACGTATCGCGAGCCGCGATTTCCAAACAGAACTCGCCATGTTCAACCTGGAAGTCAACATTCCCCCACACCGTCTGGGCGGCCGCGTATTCGACCGGCTCGCCGAGGAACTCCGTACGTCACTGGCATATGCCGACCGGAAAGCCGGCGAGGTCGACGCGGGAATCGTGATGATCGGCATTCTGCCGACCCTCGACCGGGACGACCTGGTGTCGTCGAACCTCTCCGACGTCGACCGCTACACCCTCCTCAACGACCAGATCGTGGCCGCCCGCGGCGAGGAGTTCACCCTCGACATCGCCGGCGTGGAGCACCTCCGCTGCACGTCCAAGTCCATCGCGCCGGAGGCCGCCTGCACCTCCGTGCAGCTGCACCTCCAGGTCACCCCGGCCCGTTTCGCCGACGTGTGGAACGCGGCCCAGGCCGTCGCCGCCGCGCAGATCGCCGTCGGCGCCAACTCTCCGTTCCTCTTCGGCCGTGAGCTGTGGCGCGAGTCGCGGCCCCCACTGTTCCAGCAGTCCACCGACACCCGCCCGCCCGAACTCCAGGCCCAGGGCGTCCGGCCGCGCACGTGGTTCGGGGAGCGCTGGATCACCTCGGCGTACGACCTGTTCGAGGAGAACCTGCGCTACTACCCGGCGCTGCTGCCGATCTGCGACGACGAGGACCCGCTGGAGGTGCTCGACCAGGGCGGCGTCCCGAGCCTCGCCGAGCTCGTCCTGCACAACGGCACGGTCTACCGCTGGAACCGCCCGGTCTACGGCATCGCCGACGGCGTCCCCCACCTGCGCGTGGAGAACCGCGTGCTGCCCGCCGGGCCCACCGTCATCGACGTCGTGGCCAACGCCGCGTTCTACTACGGCCTCGTCCGCGCCCTCGCCGAGGAGGCCCGGCCGGTGTGGTCCCGGCTGCCGTTCGAGGCGGCCGCCGCCAACTTCGACGCCGCGTGCAAGGACGGCATCGACGCCCGCTTCACCTGGCCCCGGCGCGGCCGCTACGGCGGGACCACGCAGGTCGACGCCGTGAGCCTGGTCCGCGACGAGCTGCTGCCGCTCGCCGAGGTCGGGCTGGACGCGTGGGGCGTGGAGCCGGCCGACCGCGATCTGTACCTGGGTGTGATCGAGGAGCGGTGCCGGCGCAGGGTGAACGGGGCGAGCTGGCAGGCCGCGACCTTCCACAAGGCGCTGGACGCGGGCCACCCGAGGGACGCCGCGCTGGCGGCCACGACCCGGCGCTATCGGGAGCTGATGCACAAGGGGGAGCCGGTGCACACCTGGCCTGTGGGATCGCCGGAGCCGGTGCCGTTGGGCTGATGCGCCGCCGGGCCGATGTCCTGCTGCCCTCATACTGATCCGACAGGTCGGTGAAGTGGAGGCAGGTGTGCAGGCGGAGGCGAGCCCGGTGGCCGACGATCCCATTCCCCAGCAGCGGCTCTCGCGGCGGATGCTCCGCAACGAGACGCTGCTCGTGCTGGCGCTCTCGCTGGGTGCGAGCGGAGTCTCCGCCCTGATCAGCTTCATCGGCTCGGTCACCAAGCCCGGCGGGCTGAAGGACCAGGCGGCCACCATGAACGCCTCGGCCGCGCCCGGCCGTCCCTGGCTCGACCTGGCCTGGCAGCTCTTCGGGATCACCACCGCGCTCGTGCCCGTCGTACTCGTCGCGCACTTCCTGCTGCGCGAGGGCGCGGGCCTGCGCACCCTCGGCTTCGACCGCACCCGGCCCTGGCCCGACCTCGGCCGCGGGGCGGCGATCGCGGCGGTCATCGGCTCCACCGGAATCGCCTTCTACCTGGCTGCCCGGGGCCTCGGCTTCAACCTCACCGTGGTGCCCGAGGCGCTGCCCGACGTGTGGTGGAAGTACCCCGTGCTGATCCTCTCGGCGATCCAGAACGCGGTGCTGGAGGAAGTCATCGTCGTGGGCTACCTGCTGCGCCGCCTCGGTCAGCTGGGGTGGACGCCGATGGCCGCGCTGGTGGGCAGCTCGGTCCTGCGTGGCTCGTACCACCTCTACCAGGGCATCGGCGGCTTCATCGGCAACATGGTCATGGGCGTGGTGTTCGTCTGCCTGTACCGCCGCTGGGGCCGAGTGGGCCCGTTGGTGGTGGCCCACTCGCTGCTCGACATCGGTGCCTTCGTGGGATACGCCCTGCTGGCGGGCAAGGTCGGGTGGCTGCCGACGGCGTGAGAGACCCGGGGAGGGGTCGTCTCAGGCCAGCAGCTCGCCCTCGATGACGGTGACAGCCCGGCCGGTCAGCAGTGTGCGGTCGCCGCGCAGCTCCGTGCGGACGCGGCCGGAGCGGGGTGAGGCCTGGAGGCCGGTGAGGCGGGGGCTGCCGAGGCGCTCGGACCAGAACGGGGCGAGCGCGGTGTGGGCGCTGCCGGTCACCGGGTCCTCGTCGATGCCGACGTTCGGGAAGAAGCAGCGCGAGACGAAGTCGTAGCCCTGGTCGGGGTCATGCGCGCGGGCCGTGGCGATGACACCGCGCTCGGAGTGGGCGGCGAGGGCCCTGAGGTCGGGGCCGAGGCCGTGCACCGCCTTCTCGTCGGCGACCTCGACCAGCAGGTCGCCGACGTTCGGGCCGGTGTCGAGGACCGTGAGCGGCTCGGTGCCCAGGGCCTCGGCGAGGCCGTCCGGCGGGTCGACCCGGGTGAGCGGAGCCGTCGGGAAGTCCATCGTGACGGAGCCGTCTTCGGCGGGCGTGGCGACGAGGACGCCGCTGCGGGTGGCGAACCGTACCGGGCCCTCGTGGGTGCCGGTGGTGTGCAGGACGTGGGCGGTGGCCAGGGTCGCGTGACCGCACATCGCGACCTCCGCGGCCGGTGTGAACCAGCGCAGCGCCCAGTCGGCCTCGCCGCCCTCGGGGAGGGGACGGGCGAAGGCCGTCTCGGAGTGGTTGACCTCCAGGGCGATGTTCTGGAGCCAGGTGTCGTCCTGGAAGGCGTCCGGGTCGTCCAGGAGAACGACCCCGGCCGGGTTGCCGGAGAAGGGGCGATCGGTGAAGGCGTCGACGATTCGAATCCGCATGCCCGGACGCTAGAGCCCCGTCCAAGGGGCAGGCCAAGGCCAATTCGCTAGTACTGGCCTGGTCCGCCCCGTCCACATGTGGAGTGTGGCCTCGATCCGGGTCTTGTCATGGGAGCTACCGATATATCGTTGAAGCATCGCGACAGATCAACGATGGAATGGAGAGTGTTTGCGATGCATACTCACGGATTCGAGCACGGGCATGGCCACGGCGGACCCCGTCACGGCGGCCGCGGCGGTTTCGAGGGGCTGCGTGCGGCCTTCGGGCCGTTCGGGCCGGGCGGTCCCGGCTGGGGCGGGCCCGGTGGCCCGGGCTTCGGTCCCGGACCCTGGGGCGGACGAGGGCGCGGCGGGCCGAGGGGACGGGCGCGGCGCGGTGACGTACGGGCCTCGATCCTGGCCCTGCTGAAGGACCGGCCGATGCACGGCTACGAGATGATCCAGGAGATCGCCGAGCGCAGCGGCGGGGCGTGGAAGCCCAGTCCCGGCTCGGTGTACCCCACCCTCCAGCTGCTGGAGGACGAGGGCCTGATCGCGAGTGAGTCCGAGGGCGGCAAGAAGTTGTTCTCGCTCACCGAGGCGGGCCGCGCCGCGGCCGAAGAGGGGCCCGAGGCGCCCTGGGAAGAGGCCTCCCGCGGGGTCGACTGGGAGGCTCTCGGCGAGATCCGCCAGGCCGGCTTCGGCCTCATGGAGGCCTTCGGCCAGGTCTGGAAGACCGGCAGCAAGGAGCAGCGGGAGAAGGCGCTGGGCGTCATCAACGAAGCCCGCAAGAAGCTGTATCTGATCCTCGCCGACGAGGACTGACGAAGGCCGGCGACTGCTGAGGATCGGGCGTCGTCCGAGTGCGCCGCCGGGCAGGCGCCCCGTGGAGTGATCCACGGGGCGCCTCTGCTCGCGCCGGGAGTGTGTCGCCGGTGCCCGGAGCGTCAGGCCACCAGGCCGTCCAGTTTGCGCAGTGACTCGTTGAGGGCGGCCGTGGCCGAGTCCTTGAGCTTGCCCGCCATCAGTGACACCGCCGCGCCCGTGAACTCACTGTCGATGCGCACCGTCGTCGCGTCGCCGTCGGGTGTGAGGGTGTAGCGCGTCGCCACGGTCACGCCCATCGGGCCCTTGCCGCGGATGGCGAGCAGCCGGGCCGGTTCCATGGTCTCGACGGTCCACTCCACCTCGGCCGGGAAGTTCATGAGCCGCATGTTCTCCTGGAACGTCGCGCCCACTTCGAGGGGCTCGGGTCCGCCCGACGGGAAGCTCGTGTGGGTCGCGTTCCACTCGCCGTACGCGGACCAGTCCGTGAGCCTGGCCCGCACCTTCTCGGCCGGCGCCCCGATGTGTGACTCCGCGCTGACTTCGGCCATGCGACCACCTCTTCACGTCGGGCTCGATGTCGCGGAACGTAGCCGTGACGGCCGCAATGTTCAATACTGATGAACCGTCAGCCGCTCCTGGGGCGTCCGGTGAAACAGCCTGATGTCCTCCGTAAGGAGGAGACTCCGGCCGGCGATGTCCACTTTCTGTGGGACGCGAAAATGCTCCGCTCCGAGGATGACCCGGGCACTCGGGACTGATGGGGTAGGGGATGTGCACCCCCGTATCCCCCGACAGTCGGCCCATGAGCACGGCATCCACCGCGCGGAGAACGATGCCAGGCTCAGCGACGAGCTGGCATCGGTGGTCACCGGTGCCCGCCGGAGAGCGGTCAGGGACGCGGACCGGCAGATCGACACGGCCCATCTGCTCCACTCGCTGCTGGAGTCCGACCCCGAGGCGCGTGCCGTCGTCGGCGACGGGCCGCAGATCGCGCGGCTGCTCGGCTACCTCGTCCAGCGCAGCATCGGATACGGCCTGCGCTGGCAGAGCGGCGTGGAGGACTCCGGCGCCGTCCCCGTCGTGACGGAGACGGCGGGCTTCTCGCCGCTGGCCGCGGCCTCGATGGAATACGCCTGCGAACGTGCCGAGCGACACGGGGGACCGGCCCGCGGTGTCGACCTGCTCGCGGCGATCGTCGTCGACTCGCAGGCGCGCGCGGTCGAGGTGCTCCGACGCGCCGGGATCGACCCGCACGCGGTGCTCGCCCGGCTCGACGGCTGGTCGCAGCGGCCTCAGGAAGGCCTCGACCGGTCCGAGGAGCGCGTTGACCGGTCGCAGGAAGGCCTCGACTGGCCTGAGGACCGAGCTGAGCGGTCTCAGGAGTGCGTGAGTGGCGGCGAAGGCGCCTACTGACCTGTCCTTGGCGGAGCCGCTTCTCGCGTCCGGACACTGGGACAGGTGCCATAGAGGGTGACGCTCCTGTCATGGCCTGTCATCATGTGCCGGTGCGTACGTCTGACAGTAGCCCCAGTAGCCCCAGCAGCCACGGCAAGGGTGTGGGCCTCGGCCTCGCGCTCCTGTCCGCGGTCGCCTTCGGCGGATCCGGTGTCGCGGCCAAGCCGCTGATCGAGGCGGGCCTGGACCCGCTGCACGTGGTGTGGCTGCGCGTGGCCGGGGCGGCCCTGGTGATGCTGCCGCTCGCCGTGCGCCACCGCTCCCTGCTGCGCCGCCGCCCCGGACTGCTCGCCGGGTTCGGGCTGCTGGCCGTCGCCGGTGTCCAGGCCTGCTACTTCGCGGCGCTCTCCCGTATCCCCGTCGGGGTGGCGCTGCTCATCGAGTACCTGGCGCCCGCCCTCGTGCTGGGCTGGGTGCGGTTCGTGCAGCGGCGGCCCGTGACGCGTGCGGCGGCGGTCGGCGTCGTCCTCGCCGTCGGCGGGCTCGCGTGCGTCGTCGAGGTGTGGTCGGGGCTCGGCTTCGATGCCCTGGGGCTGCTGCTCGCGCTCGGCGCGGCCTGCTGCCAGGTCGGCTACTTCATCCTCTCCGACCAGGGCAGCGACGCCGGGGACGAGGCGCCCGACCCGCTCGGCGTCATCGCCTACGGCCTGCTCGTCGGCGCGGCCGTGCTGACCGTCGTCGCCCGGCCCTGGAGCATGGAGTGGTCCGTGCTCACGGGCACCGCGCGCATGGACGGCACGCCCGTCGCCGCGATCGCCCTGCTGGCCTGGATCGTCCTCGTCGCCACGGTCGTCGCGTACGTCACCGGCGTGCTCGCCGTGCGCCGGCTCTCCCCGCAGGTCGCCGGTGTCGTGGCCTGTCTCGAAGCGGTCATCGCCACCGTCCTGGCCTGGATCCTGCTCGGCGAGCACCTGTCGGCACCGCAGCTCGCCGGTGGCGTGATCGTGCTGGTGGGCGCGTTCATCGCCCAGTCCTCGACGCCCTCGAAGGGCTCCGGACAGCCGGTGGCGAGCGGCGGCCCGGAAAGGAAGTTGTCCCGGCCCGGCAGGCCCGCATAAGGTGCCGATCATGCCTTCGAACGCACTCGTTCTTCCGCCTCCGGCCGCCTGAGGCGGGCCCTCCGGAAACCGCGCCCGGCGTCTCACCGCCGGGCCGAACGGTGCTGCCCGCAGACGAAGTCCGCGGACCCCGCTGATCCGACGTGATCCGGGGCCCTTCCCGAACTTCCGCGCACCAGCCGCCGCCGATCCCGCGCGGCGTGCCGTGCGCGTCTGCGGAGAGAACACGTGTCGAACACTGCCTCCGGCCTGCCCGTAGGGCGAGGCCTCCTCTATCTGATCGTCGCCGGTGTCGCCTGGGGCACCGCGGGCGCGGCCGCCTCACTGGTCTACCAGGCCAGTGACATGGGGCCCGTCGCCCTCTCCTTCTGGCGCTGCGCCGCCGGACTCGTGCTGCTGCTCGCCGTCCGCCTCGTCCGGCCGCGCGCCCAGGCCGCCGTACGGGAGCCGCTGGGCCGCCGGACGCTGCGGGCCGGCATCACCGGAATCGGGCTCGCCGTGTTCCAGACGGCCTACTTCGCGGCCGTCTCCGCCACCGGCCTCGCCGTCGCCACGGTCGTCACCCTGGGCGCCGGACCGGTGTTCATCGCACTCGGCGCCCGGTTGACGCTCGCCGAGCGCCTCGGCCGGGGCGGAACCGCCGCCGTCGCGGGCGCGCTCACCGGGCTCGCGGTCCTCGTCATCGGCGGCGGGGGCACGACCGTGCGCCCGTGGGGTGTGCTGCTCGCCCTGCTGTCCGCGGCCGGCTACAGCGTGATGACGCTGCTCATCCGCCGGTGGGGCCGTGGCGGCGAGGCCGACGCCTCCCGGACGACCGTAGGGGCCTTCGCCGTCACCACCCTGTGCCTGCTGCCGTTCGCCCTGTCCGAGGGGCTGCTGCCGCACACCGACGACCCGGGCAGGATCCTGCTCCTGCTGGCGTACGTCGCCGCCGTCCCCACGGCCCTCGCCTACGGCCTCTACTTCGCGGGCGCGGCCGTCGTACGGTCGGCCACCGTCTCGGTGATCATGCTGCTGGAGCCGGTGAGCGCGGCGGTGCTCGCCGTCGTGCTGCTCGGTGAGCACCTCACGGCGGCGACGCTGGCCGGCACTTTGCTGATGCTGGGCTCGGTCGTGGGGCTCGCGGTGGGAGAGGTACGGCGTACGAGGGCGTCCAATGAGCCGGTGATGCTGGTGTGACTCGGGGGCGGCCAGCACAGGACCCCGTGCCCCTTACTTACAACGCCCTCAAGTAGTCGGGCAGCTCGGTGCCGGGGGCCAGGTCGGGGTCGGCGATCGGAGCGCCGTAGGTCTTCCGCACCGGGACCACACCGGCCCAGTGCGGCAGGCCGAGGTCCTCCGGTTCGTCGTTCACGCCGCCGGTGCGGAGCTTGGCGGAGACCTCGTCCAGGTCGAGGCGGATCACGGCGGTGGCGGCCAGCTCCTTCTTGCTGGCCGGCCGCGAGTCGGCGGAACGGCCGGGCACGACGTGGTCGACCAGGGCGTCCAGGGCCTGCCGCTTCTCCTCGGGGTCCGTCACGTCGTGGGCGACGCCGTGCACCACCACGGAGCGGTAGTTGATCGAGTGGTGGAAGGCCGAGCGGGCCAGGACCAGCCCGTCGACGTGCGTGACGGTCAGGCAGACCGGGAGACCCGGGTCGGCCTGGCCGGCCGCCCGCAGCGGGCGCGAGCCCGTCGAGCCGTGCACGTAGAGCCGCTCGCCGACCCGGGCGTACAGCGTGGGCAGCACGACCGGCGCGCCGTCGCGGACGAAGCCCAGATGGCAGACGCAGGCCTCGTCGAGTATCGAGTGCACCAGTTCCCTGTCGTACGAGGCCCGGTCCGGCGAGCGGGTGGGGACGGTGCGGTCGGTGGGGGCGTAGGCGGCGGGTCGCGACGGCGTCTGCGGGGTCCCCTGCATGGCGATCTCCATTGTACTAGTGCATAATGGTCTTTGTGCTAGGAGAGTATCGGGTCAGCGGCCGTCGCGCAGCGGACATTTCCGCGAGCATCGAGCGGGCGGTGGGGAGTGGTGAGCTGCGGCCGGGCCAACTGCTGCCACCCATGCGGGAGTTGGCGGAGCGGCTGGGAGTGAATCCCAACACGGTCGCGGCCGCGTACCGGACCCTGCGCGAGCGCGGGGTCATCGAGACCGCGGGCCGACGCGGCAGCCGGGTGCGGGCCGCGCCGGCCACGACCGGGCGGGACCACATCAGGGTCGACGTCCCCGAAGGCGTGCGCGACGTGTCCAGCGGCAATCCCGATCCGGCTCTGCTGCCGGCCCTCGCGGCGGCGTTCGCAGCGGCGGCCGCCGAGGGCGACCGTGCTCCGGTTCTGTACGGCGAGGAGCCCGTGGATCCCGAGCTGGCCCGGATCGCCCGGGACGGGTTCGACGCCGACGGGGTGCCGGAAGGGCCGCTCGCCGTGGTCTCCGGTGCGCTCGACGCCGTGGAGCGGGTCCTGGCGGCCCATCTCAAGCCCGGCGACACCGTCGCCGTCGAGGACCCCGGCTGGGGCGGGACCCTGGACCTCGTCCCGGCGCTCGGGCTGCGGACCGTCCCCGTCGGCCTCGACGACGAGGGGCCGTACGCCGACGACGTACGGCGGGCGCTGGAGGCCGGGGCGCGTGCCCTGATCGTCACGGACCGGGCGCAGAACCCGACCGGCGCCGCGGTGAGCGCCACGCGCGCGCGTGCCCTGCGGTCCGTGCTCCAGGAGCACCCGGAGACGCTCCTCATCGAGGACGACCACGGGCACGGCATCGTCGACGTGCCCCTCCACCCGCTGGCCGGAACCACCCGGTACTGGGCGTTCGTGCGCTCGGCCGCCAAGGCCTACGGCCCCGATCTGCGCCTCGCCGTGCTCACCGGGGACGCCGTCACGGTCGACCGGGTCCGCGGCCGGCAGCGGCTCGGGCCCGGCTGGGTGAGCCGGCTGATGCAGCGGGCGCTGGTGCGGCTGTGGGTCGAGGGGGCGGTGGACACGCGCGCGGTGGCGGCGGCGTACGGGAAGCGCCGGGACGCGCTGATCGGCGCGCTCGGCCGGCGCGGGGTCGTGGCGCACGGGCGCAGCGGCATGAACGTGTGGGTGCCCGTGCCGGACGAGACCGGCGCCGTCGCCCGGCTGCTGCACGCGGGCTGGGCCGTCGTCCCCGGCGCGCGCTTCCGGCTGAGCGCACCGCCCGGTATCCGGGTCACCGTCTCGACGCTCGCCGAGGACGAGACGGAGGCGCTGGCCGACTCGATCGCCTCAGCGGTGGGGCCGGCGCCGGCGCGGAGTTACGTCTGACGCACCGGACGCCCTGCCCCGACCTCTACGCCAGACACACTGCCGGACCTCTACGCCCGAGCCTTCGGCCGGACCTCTACGCCCGAGCCTTCGGCCGGACCTGCGTCAGTGCCGCGCCGATCAGGACGATCACCGCCCCGACCGGTGTCGACCAGGTGAGCGACTCGCCCAGGAGCGCGACGCCTGCGGCCGTGGCGATGACCGGGATGAAGTACGTGACCATCTGGGCGGTCGTCGGTCCGACCTCGGCGACCAGACCGTACTGGAGGAGGACGGCGAGGCCCGTGCCCAGTGCGCCCAGGGTGGCGATCGCCAGCAGCGGCCCGATGGACAGGCTAGTGGGCAGGGTGGTGAACAGCGGGGTGACGACGGCCAGTTGGACTGTCGCGAGCAGCAACTGCGCGCCGGTCATCGACAGGTGCGAGTGGCTGGTGCCGGCCAGGGTGCGGCGGACGTAGATCCAGCCGATCGGGTAGCTGAGGGAGGCCAGCAGGGCCAGTGCCGTGCCGGTGATGTCCAGGCCGTGGAAGCCCTGCCAGGCGCCCAGCACCGTGAGCACTCCGAGGAAGCCGAGCCCGAGCCCGGCGACCCGGACCTGGGTCGGGCGGTCCTCCGACAGGGCGACCAGGGACAGCGCCATGCCCCACAGCGGCGACGTCGCGTTGCAGATGCCCGCCAGCGTGGACGGGATGGTCAGCTCGGCGTACGCGAACAGCGAGAACGGCAGGGCGTTGAGCAGGAGCGCGGCGACCGTCAGATGCCCCCAGGTGCGCACCCCGCGCGGCAGCCGCTCGCGGCGCACCGCCATCGCGGTGGCCAGTACGGCCGTACCGAACACCAGCCGGCCGAGCGTGACGTGGAACGGCGCGTACCCCTCGGTGCCCACCTTGATGAGGAGGAAGCTGAAGCCCCAGATCAGGGAC
>NZ_NGFN01000281.1 GCF_002148965.1 Streptomyces swartbergensis
CCCTCGGCTACCCCGTCGCCCTCAAGGCCACCGCCCCGCACCTGCGGCACCGCGCGGACCTGGGCGGCGTACGCCTCGACCTCGCGGACGAGGACCAACTGCGGCGGTCGTACGCCGAGTTGACCGAACTGTTCGGCGCGCCCGAGGAGCTGCGCCCGGTCGTGCAGCGGATGGCGCCGCGCGGCGTGGACGTCGTCGTACGGGCCGTCATCGACCCCGCGGCCGGAGCCGTGCTCTCCTTCGGGCTCGCCGGGGCCGCCTCGCAGCTGCTCGGGGACACGGCCCACCGGCTGATCCCGGTCACCGACAAGGAGGCGACCTCCCTGGTGCGCTCGATCCGCACCGCGCCCCTGCTGTTCGGCTGGCGCGGCTCCGCACCGGCCGACACCGGCGCCCTGGAGGAGCTGCTGCTGAGGGTGTCCCGGCTGGTCGACGACCACCCCGAGGTCGTAGCGGTCACCCTGGAGCCGGTCGTCGTCGCCTCGCACGGCCTGAGCGTCCTGGGCGCCTCGGTCCGCCTCGCGCCCCCGCCCGCCCGCGACGACCTCGGCCCGCGGACCCTGCCCGCCTACTGACAGGGGACCCTCCCCGCGTACTGACAGGGGGCGACCGGTGCCTCGCAGTCAGTGGGCCCCCGTAGGATGGGCGTCATGGCCAAGACCAGTACGACGACCCAGGGGCTGCGGGCGGCGATCGAGCGCAGCGGCTACTACCCGGCCCTCGTGGCCGAGGCGGTGGAGGCCGCCGTGGGCGGCGAGCCCATCCGGTCGTACCTGGTCCACCAGGAGACGACGTTCGACCAGAACGAGGTGCGGCGGCACGTGACGGTGCTCGTCCTCACCGACCACCGCTTCATCGTGAGCCACACCGACGAACAGGCCGCCGACAGCACCTCCCCGACGCCGTACGCCACGACGTCGACGGAGTCCGTGAAGCTGAGCCGCATCTCGTCGATCGTGGTCAGCCGCGTGGTCGCCAACCCCGAGTCGTACAAGCCGGGCACCCTGCCCCGTGAGGTCGTCCTCACCATCGGCTGGGGCGCCGTCTCCCGCATCGACCTGGAACCGGCCGCCTGCGGCGACCCCAACTGCGAGGCGGACCACGGCTACACGGGCAACTCGACGGCGGACGACCTCAGCCTGCGCGTCAGCGAGGCGGGGGACGGACCGGAGACCGTGCGCCAGGCACTCGTCTTCGCGCAGGCCCTCTCCGAGGCGACCGCGGACAGCGCCCGCTGATGGCACAGCCGAACACGGCCTGGGACCACCATCCCGAACCGCTCACCGTCACCTCCGCGCCGGCCCCCGAGTACGGCAGCGGCTCCCTCGCCGACCTGCTGCCCACGCTGGCCGCCGGCCTGGGCGTGCCGGGCATGACCGCCGCGATCCCCGAGCTGACCCCCGCCGACCGGAACTGCGTGTTCCTGATCGACGGCCTCGGCTGGGAGCAGCTCAGGGCGCACCCCGAGGACGCCCCCTTCATGACGTCCCTGCTCGCCACCTCGCGCGGTGGCACCGGACGTCCGCTCACCGCCGGCTACCCGGCGACCACGGCCACCTCCCTGGCCTCCGTCGGCACCGGCCTGCCGCCCGGCGTGCACGGCCTGCCCGGCTACACCGTGCGCAACCCGGACACCGGCGAGCTGATGAACCAGCTGCGCTGGCAGCCGTGGACACCGCCCGGCGCCTGGCAGCCGTACCCGACGGTCTTCCAACTGGCGCAGGAGGCGGGGGTACACGCCGCGCAGGTGTCGTCCCCGACCTTCGAGAACACCCCGCTGACCAGGGTCGCGCTCAGCGGCGGAACGTTCCTCGGGCGGCTGACCGGCGAGGACCGCATGGACCTGGCGGCCGAGCAACTGGCCGCGGGCGACCGCTCCCTGGTCTACACGTACTTCGCCGAGGTCGACGGCGCCGGCCACCGCTTCGGCGTCGACTCCGACACCTGGCGCGGCCAGCTCATGTACGCCGACCGACTGGTCCAGCGCCTGGCCGAGCAACTGCCCCCGCGCAGCGCCCTCTACGTCACCGCCGACCACGGCATGATCGACGTGCCGTTCGACGAGGAGCACCGCATCGACTTCGACGAGGACTGGGAGCTGAGCGCCGGAGTCGCCCTGCTCGGCGGCGAGGGCCGCGCCCGGCACGTCTACGCGGTGCCCGGCGCCGCCAACGACGTCCTGACCTGCTGGCGCGAGGTGCTCGGCGAGCAGTTCTGGGTCGCCTCCCGCGACGAGGCCATCGCGGCGGGCTGGTTCGGCCCGAAGATCGACGAACGGGTGTACGGCCGGATCGGCGACGTGGTCGCCGCCGCGCGCGACGACGTCCTGCTCATCGCCTCCCAGCGGGAGCCGAAGGAGTCGGCGATGGTCGGCAACCACGGTTCGATGACCCCCGCCGAGCAGCTGGTCCCGCTGCTCGAAGTACGCTCCTGAAGCCCCGCCCCGACCTCTCCGCCTGACCTCTCACGCCGAAAGGTGCTCAACTCGACATGCCCGAGCTGGTGTTCTTCTCCGGAACGATGGACTGCGGGAAGTCGACGCTGGCTCTCCAGATCGAGCACAACCGCTCGGCGCGAGGCCTCCAGGGCATGATCTTCTCGCGTGACGACCGCGCCGGCCAGGGCAAGCTGTCCTCGCGCCTCGGCCTGGTCACGGACGCGGTGGAGGTCGAGGACGGCCAGGACCTCTACGCCTACCTCGTCGACCACCTCTCGCAGGGCGGCCGCGCGGACTACGTGATCGCCGACGAGGCGCAGTTCCTCGCGCCGGAGCAGATCGACCAGCTCGCGCGTGTGGTCGACGACCTGGGCCTCGACGTCTACGCCTTCGGCATCACGACCGACTTCCGCTCCAAGCTGTTCCCCGGCTCCCAGCGGCTGGTGGAACTGGCCGACCGGGTCGAGGTGCTCCAGGTCGAGGCCCTGTGCTGGTGCGGTGCCCGGGCCACGCACAACGCCCGCACGGTAGGCGGCGTCATGGTCGTCGAGGGCGCCCAGGTGGTCGTCGGGGACGTCACCCACTCCGCCGACGAGGTCGGCTACGAGGTCCTGTGCCGCCGCCACCACAGGCGCCGCATGACCTCGGCGACGGCCCACGCGGCGGCCCTGTCCCCGGACGTGCTGCCGGTGTCGCCTTCCTGACCCTCCGGCCGAGTCGTCCTCCGGCCATGTCGTCCTCCGGCCACCCGGTGGTGCCGTCCCGACCCCCGGCGCGCCCGCAGACGCTCAGCGCCGCCGTTGCAGGAGCGCGAACCGCGCCCCCTCCGGATCCGCCACCGTCGCCACCCGGCCGTGCGCGCTGTCGTGGGCCGGCTTGAGGACCTGCCCGCCCAGATGCACCAGGTGGTCCAGTGCGTCGCCGACGTCGGCGACCTGGAAGTACGTCACCCAGTGCGCGCCCCGATCGCGGGGCAGGGCCTGCCCCAGCCCGTGGATGCCGACGACGGGCCGGCCCGCGAGATTCAAGGTCACGTAGTCGAAGTCGGCGGACACCACCGGCTCCTCCTGGTAGCCGAACACCGTCCGGTAGAACTTGGCGACGGTCGCCGACTCGAAGGTCAGCAGCTCGTTCCAGGCGGGCGTGCCGTGGACGCCCGAGACGGCCGTGCCGAGATGCGCGGCGGCCTGCCACACGCCGAAGACCGCCCCCGAGGGATCGGAGCCGATCGCCAGGCGTCCGGCGTCGGCCGCGTCCAGCGGGCCCACGCCGATCGTGCCGCCGCAGCTGCGCACCGTCTCGGCGGTCAGATCCACGTTCTCCGAGGAGAAGTAGGGGGTCCACGCGATGGGCAGATGGCGGTCCGGCGGCAGCCGGCCGATCCCCGCCACCTCGTGCCCGTCGAGCAGCGCCCGTACGTACGGGCCGAGTTGCTGGGGGCCCGGCTGGAACTCCCAGCCGAACAGCGTCCCGTAGAACTCCTGGGTCGCGGCCGGCCCGTGCACCATCAGGCTCACCCAGCAGGGCGTGCCGGGCGCGTGCCGAGCGGGTGCTGCGCCGTTCGGGCCGGCTGACTCCCGTGCGTCGGTCATCGTCACTCTCTTCTCGGCCTCGCGGTGGGCGTGCTCTGCGCAGCCCCCGTGGGCACGCCCCGCGGGGCGGCCCCTGTCCGGGAGAATGCCTGATGTGCGGTGCGCTGTTCCTTGCGGCGCGCTTGTCGGCACGTGTCGTTCAGGTGTACAGCATGTGCCTGTCCCCGTACACCGCGTGATCGCCCGGCTCGGTCGAGCAGAGTAGCCGGACGCGGAGGGCACGGCCACCCCTGTGCGCGAGGATGGAGCCATGAACGCCATCATCTCCGCATCCGACCTCGCGAGCGACCTGACGGGCGCCAACCCGCCCGTCCTGCTCGATGTCCGCTGGCAGCTCACCGCGCCCAAGGCGACTGGTGAGCCGCCGTACGACGGCCGGGCCGCGTACGAGGCAGGGCACCTTCCCGGGGCCGTCTTCGTCGACCTGGACCGGGAGTTGGCCTCGGAGCCGGGGAAGGGCGGCCGGCATCCGCTGCCCGACCTCGCGCGCTTCGGTGCCGCGATGCGCCGGGCGGGCGTGTCGTCCGGGACGCCGGTGGTCGTCTACGACGGCGGCCAGGGCTGGGCGGCGGCCCGGGCGTGGTGGTTGCTGCGGTGGACGGGTCACCCGGACGTGCGGGTCCTCGACGGCGGGTTGCCGGCCTGGGAGGGGCCGTTGGAGAAGACCGTGCCGCAACCGGCCGAGGGTGACTTCGTGCCCGAGGCGGGGGCGGCCGGCCTGCTCGACGCCGACGCCGCCGCGGAGTTGGCGCGGTCCGGGGTGCTGCTGGACGCGCGGGCGGCAGAGCGGTACCGGGGCGAGGTCGAGCCGATCGATCCGGTGGCCGGGCACATCCCGGGCGCGGTGTCGGCGCCCACCACGGAGAACGTGGGGGCGGACGGGTGTTTCCTCCCCGCCGAGGAACTCCGGACGCGTTTCGAGGGGCTCGGCGTGACGGAGGATGCGCGGGTCGGCGTGTACTGCGGGTCGGGGGTGTCCGCGGCCCACGAGGTCCTGGCGTTGGCGGTCGCGGGCATTCCGGCGGAGCTGTACGTGGGTTCGTGGTCGGAGTGGTCCTCGGACCCGGACCGGCCGGTCGCGGTGGGACCGGATCCCCGGTAACCCGGCATGAGCGAGGGCCGCGCCCGGAAGGCGCGGCCCTCGTCATCGTGTAGCCGTAGCCGTAGCCGATCCGGCTACTCCTGCTTCTTGCGCCGCGTCCCGAACACGATCTCGTCCCAGCTCGGGACGGCGGCTCTGCGGCCCGGCCGGACGCCGTCGGCCTCGGCCTGGCGGTCGGTGGCGCCGATGAGCCGGTCCCGGTGGCTGCCGACGGAGCGTGGCATGAGAACGTCCGCGTAGGCGGAACCGGCCGAGGCGGCGGGAGCCGGGGGCTCCTCCTCCTCGGGTTCGGCGACGGGCTCTTCCTCGGGCTCCGGTGCCGGGCGCTCCGGCACCACCAGGTCGCCGCGGAAGCTCGGCACTGCCTCCAGCAGGCTGGTCAGCGAGTCCCGCTCACTCGTGCTCTCCTCCACCGGCTCGGACGCCGCTGCCGGAAGGCTGGGCCGCTCGCGGTCGGCGGAACGGTCCAGCGGCCGGTCGCGCGGCAGCCGGGCGATCCGCGGGACGAACGGGAAGCTGGGCTCGGGCGCGGCCAGGTCGTCGGACTCGCCGATGAGCATGCGCGCCTCGTCGTCGACGGCCTGGACGAGCCGCCGGGGCGGGTCGTACGTCCAGCTCGCCGAGTGCGGTTCGCCCGCGACGCAGTAGACCAGCAGGACTTCCCAGGTGCCGTCGTCGCGACGCCACGAGTCCCACTGGACGGTGTCCTTCTCGGCACCGCGCAGCAACAGCCGCTCCTGCACGGCCTCGCCCAGCGGCGGACCGGAGTTCTCGCCGGGGCGGCGGACCGGGGTCTTGCGGGCCCGCTCGGCCATGAACGCACGCTCGGCCAGCACCGGACCCTCGAAGCGGCGGACCCGGTCGACGGGGATGCCTGCCATCTGCGCGACCTCTTCCGCGGTCGCGCCGGCACGTATACGCGCCTGGATGTCGCGGGGGCGGAGATGGCTCTCCACCTCGATCTCGATCTGGCCGAGGCGAGGACGGTCGCCGCGCACGGCGGCGCGGAGCCGTTCGTCGATCGGAAGCGTGTACTCCGTGCTGTCCGCAGCCTTCAGCACCAGCCGTGTGCCGTCATTCGAGACGGCCACGACACGCAGTTCGGGCATGGGGACCTCCCGGGTGGTGCCTGCCGACGTCACGTGCGTCGCTGCTTCCGCTAGTCGAGTGTGGCCTGCCCGGGTGCAGCCTGCCACAACCTTGCCGAGTTGCCCGGCGTGTCGGGCGCGGGCCCTGGATCGCCGTTATGGCACGGTTACCTATTCGCAACGCTAAGTGACGAACTCTGTCACCCTGTGCAACTAGCCCCCCTCCCGGCGGTCCTTAAAGGCCCCGTACACCCTGACAGGAGACCGGACCCAGGGCTCGCCACAGTACTCCATTTGGGCCACGTGCGTGGATTGGCGCGCCGTCCAACTTCTGGCAAGGGGGCGGACTTGGCCGCCCTGTGCCCGCTTTCCGCGATCTTGAACGTGGGGAACTTCACGTGATCTCCAGAATCGGAACTATCAGTTCCTGACGCGCGTCCCCTTCTTGTGTAGTTGAACGGCCATGTGCGGGAAAGGCAGGCAAGGTCCGGGGATGCGTGAAAGGCCCGATGGCGTCGGTGGAACGAGCGAGCCCGAGACGGAGGGGAGCAAGCGGATCGACCTGGACATGCCCCAGGTCGCGGGCGGTGCCCTGGCGGCGGTCCTGGCCGCCGAACTGGCCTCGTACTTCGGGGTCTACGGCACGATCCTCGGCGCCGGCGTCGTCAGCGTCGTCGCGATCTGCGGTGGCACGCTCTTCCAGCACTTCTTCAGGCGCACCGGCGAGCAGCTCCGCGGCGCGACGGCGGTCGCCTCCCGGCAGGCGGCCGGGCCGACGGAACAAGCGCCTGCGGAGTCTGGCGAGTTCACCGCGGGCACCGTCCACCGCGCCCGGGCCCGGGGCTGGAAGCGGCCGGTGCTCGCGGCGGCGATCGTCTTCGGTCTCACGATGACCGGGATCACCACCTATGAACTGGTGTCGGGCCACAACCTGAGTAGCGGACGCAGCACGACCGTCGGCGACTTCTTCACCGGCGACGGCAAGTCCTCGTCGGACTCCGGAGGTTCGGACGGTTCCGGCGCCTCCAGCGACTCGGGCTCCTACGGTGAGTCCGGCCCCTACGGTGACGGCGACGCCACGACGAACAGCCCGTCCGGCACCACTCCTGAGAGTGAGCTCGCCTCGCCCTCACCCGACGAAGACGGCGGTACGGCACCGAGCCCGGCACCGACACCCACACCGAGCGCCGAGGGGAGCGAGGCCCCGGGGAACACCACCCCCAGTGCGTCGCCTACGCCCCCAGAACCCTCCGCAAGTAGTCGTTCTGGAACAGCCGATCAGGATCGAGACGGTCCCGCAACGCCGTGAACTCGGCGAAGCGCGGATACACCCGGGAGAAGTACTCTGCGTCCCGGGTGTGGATCTTGCCCCAGTGCGGACGGCCTTCGTGGGCGGTGAAGATCCGCTCGGCCGCGGTGAAGTACCGCTGGTAGGGCGTGCCCTGGAACATGTGGACGGCGATGTACGCGGTGCCCCGGCCCGAGGCGGTGGACAGGGTGATGTCGTCCGCCGGGGCGGTGCGCACCTCCACGGGGAAGCTGACCTTCAGGCCGGAGCGGTCGACCATCGTCTTCAGCTCGCGCAGCGTCTCGACGACGGCCGCGCGCGGAACGGCGTACTCCATCTCCACGAAGCGCACCCGGCGCGGAGACGTGAAGACCTTGTAAGGGATGTCGGTGTAGGTCCGCGCGGACAGGGCCTTGCTGGAGATCTGGGCGATCGCGGGGATCGTGGCGGGCACCGCGCGGCCGACCCAGTTGGCCACCTGGAAGGCCCCGTTGGAGAGGAACTCGTCCTCGAACCAGCTCTGGAGCTGGGGCACCGGCCTCTCGGGACCCGCGCTGCGGTTGTTGCGCTTGGTGTTGGTGTTCCCGGTGTGCGGGAACCAGTAGAACTCGAAGTGCTCGTTCTCGGCCCAGAGTTCCTCGAAGTCGGCAAGGACCCTGTCGAACGGCATCGGCTCCTCGCGGGCCGTGAGCAGGAAGACCGGCTCCACGGCGAAGGTGATCGCGGTGACGACGCCCAGGGCGCCGAGGCCGATGCGGGCGGCCGCGAAGACCTCCGGGTTCTCCTTCTCGGAGCAGGTGAGGACGGAGCCGTCGGCGGTGACCAGTTCCAGGCCCTTGATCTGGGCGGCGATCGAGCCGGAGTCGCGGCCCGTGCCGTGCGTGCCGGTACTGGTGGCTCCGGAGACCGTCTGCTCCATGATGTCGCCCATGTTCGTCAGCGACAGTCCCTCGCGCGCAAGAGCCACGTTGAGTCTCTTGAGCGGGGTGCCGGACTCCACCGTGACGGTCATGGCCTCGCGATCAATGTGGCGTATGCCGGTCAACAGTTGAGGACGGATCAACACACCGTCCGTCGCGGCTATGGACGTGAAGGAGTGCCCGGAGCCGACGGCCTTCACCTTCAGGCCGTCCTCGCCGGCCCGCCGCACGGCGGCGGCCAGCTCGTCGACGGAGGCCGGGGTGACCTCACGCGCGGGCCGCGCGGAGACGTTGCCGCCCCAGTTACGCCACGTGCCGTTCTTTCCGTTCGCTGTGCTGCTCAACGGAGCCTCCCCGACCCGTAGCCGGCCGCTTGAGCCGACGGAATCCGAGGAAACCCACCGCGACCGCGACGGCCCCGGCCACCGCCGGAACCCCGTACCCGGCACGCGCCCCGGCCGCGTCGATCACCCAGCCGGCCGCGGAGGAGCCGAGTGCGACCCCGACCGCGAGCCCGGTGCTCACCCAGGTCATGCCCTCGGTGAGCTGCGCGCGTGGTACGTGCTCTTCGATGAGGGACATCGTCGTGATCATCGTCGGAGCGATGGCCAGACCCGCAACGAACAGCGCCACGGCCAGAAACGGCAAGTTTCCGACCAGTAGGAGGGGGATCATACTCACGGCCATGGCGCACACGCCCAGCAGCCACCGGCGTTCCGGCGCCCCGGCGAAGTGCATCAGTCCGAAGACCATGCCCGCCACGCAGGAACCGGCCGCGTACAGCGCGAGGACGACGCTCGCGGCGGCCTTGTGCCCCTCCTCGTCGGCGAAGGCCACGGTGACCACGTCGACGGCGCCGAAGATCGCCCCGGTCGCCACGAAGGTGGCCACCAGGACCTGAAGACCCGGCGAGCGCATGGCCGTGCCCCCGCCACGGTGCTCGCGCGGATGCGGCTTCGGCTCGGTGGCGCGCTGCGCGGTCAGCCAGAAGACGCCGACGGCCAGGAAGCAGGCGGCGAGCAGCGGGCCGGCCTCCGGGAACCAGGCCGTGGACAGGCCGATGGAGATGATCGGCCCGAAGATGAAGCACACCTCGTCCACCACGGACTCGAAGGAGTACGCGGTGTGCAACTGCGGCGTGCCCCGGTACAGGGCCGCCCAGCGGGCCCGGATCATCGCGCCGACGCTCGGCACGCAGCCGATGCCGACGCACGCCACGAACAGCACCCAGTCCGGCCATCCGTAGTGCGCCGCGAACAGCAGCAGGGCCGCCGCGGCCAGCGAGATCAGCGTCGCCGGCCGCAGCACCCGCCGCTGTCCGTACTGGTCCACCAGTCGCGAGACCTGCGGTCCGGCCACCGCCGCCGCCAGCGCGATGGTGGCCGACAGGGCGCCGGCCAGGCCGTACCGCCCGGTGAGCTGGGAGACCATCGTGACGACGCCGATGCCCATCATCGACAGCGGCATACGGCCGAGGAAGCCCGCGGCGGAGAAGCCCTTGCTGCCGGGAGCGGCGAACAGGGCGCGGTAGGGGCTGGGCACGGGGTCTCCGGAAGGCTCAGTAAGCTGCGAACGCAGTCGACACAGATTACGCCGCGTGGTGCGCCCGACGCACCCGTCAGACCGCCCGGGACCGTCCGCCGCGCAGGTGTCACCCCGCCGTTTCCCGGCTGTCAGTACAGGGTGGCAGGATCGACTCATGCCAGACGCGCGCGATGTCACTCCCTACGACGCCCTGCTCCTGCTCTCCTTCGGCGGCCCGGAAGGCCCGGACGACGTGGTCCCGTTCCTGGAGAACGTGACGCGGGGGCGCGGCATCCCCAAGGAACGCCTCAAGGAAGTCGGGCAGCACTACTTCCTGTTCGGCGGGGTCAGCCCCATCAACGACCAGAACCGTGCCCTGCTGGACGCCCTGCGCAAGGACTTCGCCGACCACGGCCTGGACCTGCCGGTCTACTGGGGCAACCGCAACTGGGCGCCGTATCTGACCGACACGCTGCGCGAGATGGTCCGCGACGGCCGCCGCCGCATCCTGGTCCTCGCCACCAGCGCCTACGCCTCGTACTCGGGCTGCCGCCAGTACCGCGAGAACCTCGCCGACTCGCTCGCCGCCCTCAAGGCCGAGGGGCTGGAGCTGCCGAAGATCGACAAGCTCCGGCACTACTTCAACCACCCGGGGTTCCTCGAACCCATGATCGACGGGGTGATCCGGTCCCTCGCCGAGCTGCCCGAGGACGTCCGGGACGGGGCGCACATCGCCTTCTCGACGCACTCGATCCCGACGGCCTCCGCCGACACCTCCGGCCCCGTCGAGGACCACGGCGACGGCGGCGCGTACGTCAGGCAGCACCTGGACGTGGCGCAGCTGATCGCGGACGCCGTCCGGGAGCGCACCGGCGTCGACCACCCCTGGCAGCTCGTCTACCAGTCCCGCTCCGGCGCCCCGCACATCCCGTGGCTGGAGCCCGACATCTGCGACCACCTGGACGAGCGGCACGCGGCCGGTGTCCCGGCCGTGGTGATCGCCCCCATCGGGTTCGTCTCCGACCACATGGAGGTCCTCTACGACCTCGACACGGAGGCCAAGGCCAGGGCGGAGGAGCTGGGGCTGCCGATGCGTCGCTCGGCCACCGTCGGCGCCGACCCGAGGTTCGCCGCCGCGATCCGCGAGCTCGTCGTGGAGCGCGCCGCCGTCGAGCGCGGGCAGGAGGTCACCCCCTGCGCCCTGGCCTTGGCCTCCGTGTCGAGGTCGTAGAGGACCTCCATG
>NZ_NGFN01000282.1 GCF_002148965.1 Streptomyces swartbergensis
AGCCTGAGGTCGAAGTCGGTGACCGGCTTGCCCTTGAGGGCGTCCCGGGTGAACTGGGCCCAGATCTCGGCGGGCGCCCCGCCGCCGTTGATGCGGTCCAGGCCCATCGCGCCGTACAGCGACTTGTGGGCGGCGGTGTCCGGGTCCTGGCCCATGACGGAGACGACCGTGGCGAGGTCGGGGGTGTAGCCGGCGAACCAGGCCGCCGTGTCCTCCTCGGCGGTGCCGGTCTTGCCCGCGGCGGGGCGGCCCGCGGCCTGCGCGGCGGCGGCCGTGCCGTTCTGGACGACGCTGCGCAGGACGGAGGTGGTGGTGTCGGCGGCCTCGCGGCTCACGGCCTGCCGGGTGCGCCGCTCGGGCAGCTCGATCGGCGTGCCCTCCTTGGTGACCTTCTCGACCATCGTGTACGTGCCGTGCCGGCCGTGGTTGGCGAGCGTGGCGTACGCCTCCGCCATGTCGAGGACGCTGGCGGTGGCCGTGCCGAGCGCGATGGCGGGGCCGTCGGCGAGGTCGGGGGTGGTCTCGGGGACGCCGAGGTCGATCGCGGTCTGCTTGACCTTCTGGGGGCCGACGTCGGCGGCCATCTGCGCGTACACCGAGTTCACGGACTTGTCGGTGGCCTCGGTGACGGTGATGTCGCCGTAGGAGACCTGGTCCTCGTTCTCCGGGGCGTACGGGTCGCCGGTCCAGCCCTGGACCGGGCGCTTGTTGGTGCCGTCGTAGATCGTGTACGGGGTGATCGGGCGGCCGTCCTGGGTCTGCGAGTCGTTCTCGACGGCCGAGGTGAACACGAACGGCTTGAAGGTGGAGCCGACCTGGAAGTCCCTGCGGGTGGCGTTCGGGGTGTACTGCTTGACGTAGTCGATGCCGTTGTACATCGCCACGACCTTGCCGGTCTTGGGGTCGACGGCGGCGCCGCCCGCGCGGACGTAGCGGTCGACCTTGTTGTTCTTCTTGTCGAGCTTGTCCATCAGCTTGTCGTTGACGGCCTTCACGAACGCGTCCTGCCTGGGCTTCTGGAGCGTCGTGGTGATGCGGTAGCCGCCGGCGTCGAGCCGGCTCTCGTCGATGATCTTGTTCTGGGTGAGGTAGTCCTTGACGGTCCGCACGATGTAGCCGCGCTGCCCGGACATGCCGGTGGACAGGGTGGACTCCTTCGGCACCGGGAACTTCATGCCGGCCCGCTTCGACTCGCTGAGCCAGCCCTTCTTGACCATGCCGTCCAGGACGTAGTTCCAGCGGGACTCGGCGGCCTTGCGGTTCTCGGGGTGGGCGACGACGTCGTACTGGCTGGGGGCGTTGACGAGCGCGGCGAGGTACGCGGCGCGGGCCGGGTCGAGGTCCCTGGCGTCCATGCCGTAGTAGGCCTGGGCGGCGGCCTGGATGCCGTAGGCGTTGCGGCCGAAGAAGCTGGTGTTGAGGTAACCCTCGAGGATGTGGTCCTTGCTCACCTCGCGGTCCAGCTTGATCGCGATGAAGAACTCCTTGGCCTTGCGCGTGACCGTCTGATCCTGGCGCAGGTAGTAGTTCTTCACGTACTGCTGCGTGATCGTGGAGCCGGACTGCTTGCCCTTGCCGAGGGCCGTGTTCCAGGCCGCGCGGACCATGGCCTTGGGGTCGACGGCGGACTCGGTGTAGAAGTCGCGGTCCTCCGCGGCCAGGATCGCGTGCTGGGCGTCCTTGGAGATCTGCGGGAGCGAGACGTTCTCCCGGTTGATCTCGCCGTCGCGGGCGATCACGGAACCGTCCGCGTAGAGGTACACGTTGGCCTGCTTCGTGGCGAGCGCGTTGGCCGGCGGGATCTGCACCAGCGAGTAGCCGAGGAAGAAGCCGCCGACCAGCAGCAGGGCGACGATGATGAAGGCGCCGAGCGTCATACGCCAGGTCGGGATGACCCGGCGCCAGCCGGTCCGCTTCGGTTTCCCGGCCGGCCGGGCCTGAGGCGTGTTCGGGTCGCCGTCCGCCTGCGGCTCTCTCGGTGCCCAGCCCGGTGTCGGCTGCTGCGGCTGAGGCTCGTCACTCATGTCGTGCACGGACTCCTGTTTCGCGTCGTACGTCGTTCCCGTACGTCTCTGCTCGCTCTTGCGCCCCTGTGATGAAGACTGTCCCATCCGGCGATCAGTTCCCTGACCGAGGGCCGTGTCCGAACCGTGTGGCGAGGCGGGCCCCGCGCGGCGAACACGCGGGCGGGCGCAGGGTGAACTGCGTTGACCTGCACGCCTGTTCGATTAGCGATCTCGCCTGCGCGAAATTCGCCTGAAGGGGGACACGACCGACGATGCGACTGCTCGCACGCTCCGCCCTGGCCGGCACCGCCGCCACACTGCTCGCCCTGGCCACGGGCACCTCGGCCCACGCGGACGGACTGGATCGTACCGTCTGGGCCGGTGCCGACTGGAACGTCACGTCCCACGCGGACTCGGGCGGCAAGGCCCACATCCAGACCTACGGCGAGATCTTCACCATCACCGACCTCGCCAAGGACGGCCACTCGACCATCGGGATCATCTGGGACAAGTGCAGCGGCTGGGCACAGACCGACGCGTGATCGAACCCCCCCCGTGGGGCGTTCCGGGCACGGCCCGGGGCGCCCCACGGCGTTTCCCGGGGGCGGGAAAACCCGTGGCGCGCGTGATCGCCGCTCCACTAGGCTCCTGCGCTTCGGTGCCGGACGGCGAGGAGGGCTGTGGTGGTGGGCTCGGGGCGGTTGTACGCGGCCGTCGCGGCGGGGAGCTTCAGGCGGTACGCGACGTATCGGGCGGCCACGGTGGCCGGGGTGTTCACCAACACGGTCTTCGGCCTCATCCTCGTCTACACCTACCTGGCGCTCTGGGAGGAAAGGCCGCATCTCGGAGGGTACGACCAGGCGCAGGCCGTGACCTATGTGTGGCTGGGGCAGTGCCTCTACGCGACGCTGGCCATCCAGGGCGGGGGCGCCGAGAAGGACCTGATGGAGCGCATCCGCACGGGCGAGATCGCCGTCGACCTGTACCGGCCGGCCGATCTCCAGCTGTGGTGGCTGGCGGGTGACGTGGGGCGGGCGCTGTTCCAGATGCTGGGGCGGGGCGTCATCCCGTTCGCGTTCGGCGCGGTCCTCTTCCCCATGGCGCTGCCGACGTCGGTCACTCCCTGGGCTGCCTTCGCGGTGACGCTCCTGCTGGCGACGGTCGTCAGCTTCGCGATCCGCTACCTGGCGGCCCTGAGCGTGTTCTGGCTCATGGACGGCATGGGCGTCAGCCAGGTGCTGATGATCACGGGGATCTTCTTCTCGGRCATGGTGCTGCCGCTGAACGCCTTCCCGGGCGTGTTCGGTGACATCGTGCGGGTGCTGCCGTGGGCGGCGCAGATCCAGATGCCGGCGGATGTGCTGATGGGGGAGACGGACCCGCTCGGGGCGTTCGCCTTCCAGGCGGCGTGGGCGGTGGCGCTGCTGGCGGCGGGGCGGCTGTTGCAGTCGGCCGCGACGCGGCGGGTGGTGGTGCAGGGTGGGTGAGCGGAGCGCCCTGCGGGAGGGGCTGCGGGCCTACCGGTTGATCGCCGGGATGTGGGTGCGGTCCAGCATGACCTACCGCACCTCCTTCGTCGTCACGGTGTTCGGCAACCTGATGGTGACCGGCCTGGACTTCGTGGGGATCCTGCTGATGTTCTCGCAGGTCGACTCGCTGGGCGGCTGGTCGCTGCCCGAGATCGCCTTCCTGTACGGGCTGTCGGTGACGGCGTTCGGGATCGCCGACCTGATGCTCGGCTCGATGGACGTCCTGGGCGCCCGGATGCGCGACGGCTCGTTCGACATCCTGCTGGTGCGTCCCGCGCCGGTGCTCGCCCAGGTCGGCGCCGACCGCTTCGCGCTGCGCCGCCTGGGCCGGATCACCCAGGGCGCGGTGGTACTGGGCTGGGCGCTGGTCTCGGTCGACGTCGACTGGAGTGCGCCGAAGGCGCTGCTGGTGCCGGTGATGGTGGTCAGCGGCGCGGCGATCTTCTCGGCGGTGTTCGTGGCGGGCGCGGCCTTCCAGATCTTCGCCCAGGACGCCGCGGAGGTGCAGAACGCGTTCACGTACGGCGGGACCACGCTGCTTCAGTATCCGCCGACCGTGTTCGGGAAGGACCTGGTGCGCGGCGTGACCTTCATGCTGCCGCTCGCCTTCGTCAACTGGGTGCCCGCCGCCTATGTGCTGGGCCGGCCGTACCCGATCGAGCTGCCGCAGTGGACGGCCTTCGCGTCGCCGCTGGTGGCGGTGGCCTGCTGCGCGCTGGCGGGGATGGCGTGGCGGGTGGGGCTTCGTTCCTACCGGAGTACAGGGAGTTGAGATGGCCGGGGTGGACAGCGGGCTGACCGGGGCGGACGACGGGTCGACCGGGGCGGACAGCGGGCCGGCCGGGGCGGAGAGCGGGCCGGCCGGGGCGGAGAGCGGGCCGGCCGGGGCGGAGAGCGGGCCGGCCGCGGTGGACAGCGCGTTCATCGAACTCGACGGCGTCGAGAAGGTCTTCGACGTGCGCAAGAAGACCGGCTTCATGAAACGGGAGCGGCGGCAGGTCCGGGCCGTCGACTCGATCTCCTTCCGCGTGGAACGCGGCGAGATGGTCGGCTACATCGGCCCGAACGGCGCGGGCAAGTCGACCACGATCAAGATGCTGACCGGCATCCTCACACCGAGCGCCGGCCGGCTCCGGGTCGCCGGCATCGACCCCTCCCGCGACCGCACGCGGCTCGCGCACCGCATCGGCGTGGTGTTCGGGCAGCGTACGACGCTGTGGTGGGACCTCCCGCTGGTCGACTCCTACCGGCTGATGCACCGCATGTACCGGATCCCGGACGCCCGTTACCGCGAGAACCTCGACCGTCTGGTCGAACTCCTCGACCTGGGCGACCTGCTGGACGTGCCGGTACGGCAGCTCTCGCTCGGGCAGCGCATGCGCGGCGACATCGCGGCGGCACTGCTGCACGACCCGGAGGTGCTGTACCTCGACGAGCCGACCATCGGCCTCGACGTCGTGTCCAAGTCCAAGGTGCGGGAGTTCCTGCGGGAGTTGAACACCGAGCGCGGCACGACGGTGCTGCTGACCACGCACGACCTCCAGGACATCGAGCAGTTGTGCAAGCGGGTGATGGTCATCGACCACGGGCGCCTGATGTACGACGGCCCGCTCGCCGGGCTGCACGAGGCGGGGGAGAGCGAGCGGACCCTGGTCGTGGACCTGGAGCGGGAACTGCCGCCGATCGACGCCCCGGCACCCGCCCGGGTCGTCCGGGTGGACGGTCCGCGGCAGTGGCTGGCGTTCCCGGCGTCGGAGTCGGCGGCGCCGCTCGTCGCGCGGATCGCGGCGGAGTACCCGTTGGTGGACCTGTCGGTGCGGGAGCCGGACATCGAGGCGGTCATCGCGAAGATGTACGCGGAGCGCGCGACCGCATAGTGCCCGGGACGGGTAACTCGTAGGCTGCTGTGTATGACCGACGACTCAGTCCCGGACCTCCGCGCCTCCGACGCCGACCGTGAACGGGTCGCCGAGATCCTGCGGGACGCCCTCGCGGAGGGCCGTCTCGACATGGCGGAGTTCGAGGAGCGGCTGGACGCGACGTACCAGGCGCGGACGTACGGAGAACTGGCGCCGATCACCCGGGACCTGCCGGCCCCGGGGCTCACGGCGCCCTCCGTGTCACTGACCAAGGAGCCCGCCGCCGGCTCGGACCTGTCCGGGCGGATCGTCGGCGGTGAGGGAACCTCGACGTGGGCCGTCGCCGTGATGTCCGGCTTCCAGCGCAAGGGGCACTGGACGATGCCCCGGCGGTTCACCTGCCTCGCCCTCTGCGGCGGCGGGGAGATCGACCTGCGCGAGGCGAACTTCGCGGACCGCGAGGTCGAGATCAACGCGATCGCGATCATGGGCGGGATCGACGTCATCGTCCCGCCCGGCGTCGAGGTCGTCGTCCGCGGCATCGGCGTCATGGGCGGCTTCGACCACCAGGAGGAGGGCGTCCCCGGCGCCCCCGGTGCGCCGCGCGTCATCATCACCGGCTTCGCCTTCTGGGGCGGCGTCGGAGTCCAGCGGAAGCTGACCCGGGCGGAGAAGCAGCGGCTCCGGGAGGAACGCCGCCAGGAGAGGCTGGACCGCAGGGCGGGGCGAAGCCAGCTGGACTGAGGCCGGGGCATTGCGCAGCCCGGCGCCGCGGGGTGCCTCCCCCAAGCTCTTCGAGCAGGGGGTACCCCCAGCGCCCACCCGTGCCGCCCCAAGCGACACGAATGCCCGCAGGCGGCGGCAGCGCGCACCAGCAGACAGCCCTACAGCTCCGCCGGCGCCGACCCCTTCAGGCTCTCCAGGTCGAACGCCTCCGCCATCCGCGTATACCCCTTGTCACTGGGATGCAGATGATCCCCGGAGTCGTAGTCGGCCCGCAGCCGCCGCGGGTCGTAAGGATCACGCAGCGCCTTGTCGAAGTCGACCACCGCGTCGAAGACCCGCCCCGCACGGATCTCCGCGTTGATCTGCTGCCGCACGGCCTCCCGCGCCTCCGAGTACCCCCGGTGCCCGCCGAACGGCATCAGCGTCGCCCCCACGACCTTCAACCCCCGCGCATGCGCCTGCCCGACCATCGTGCGCAACCCGTCGAGAATCGCGTTCGGATCGGCGAGCCGCGGATTGCGCAGGATGTCGTTGACCCCGAGGTCGATGACGACGACCTTGACGTTCGTCCGCTCCAGCACGTCCCGCGCGAAGCGGTTCAGCCCGCTGGGGTTGTCCGCCGGCCGGCCCAGCCCGTCCGTGAGGACCCGGTTTCCGCTGATGCCCTGGTTGACGACGCTGTAGCGGGGCAGGTCCCGCCCGGCGGCGATCTCCGCGCGTAGCCTGTCGGACAGGACGTCGGTCCACCTGTTGTTGGCGCCGACGGTGGAGGTGATCCCGTCGGTGAGCGAGTCGCCGAGGACGACGACCGTCCCGTCGGCCTCGTTGCTCAGCACGTCCAGCGCGGTCAGGTAACGCCAGAACGGGCTCTGCTCGGTGTACGGCGTGCCCGTCGCGTCAGCCGTGTGGTCGCCCTGGGCGACGTAGGAGATCTGCCGGGCGCGAGGGTGGTACGTCACCGGGCCGGAGCTGGTCGGCGTGTACGTGGTGATCAGGACGTCCGCGTCGGGCGGGATGACGATGCGCACGGCGTCGCTCATCACCTGCCGGCCGGGCGGGATGACGACCGTCGGCCCGCCGTTGAAGGTCAGCTGCCGCATGGTGTCCGAGAGCGCCGCGGGCGTACCGCTGCGGGCGGCGACCGCGATCGAGGCCTGCGTGATGCTCAGCGGCGACTGGCCGTAGAGATTGGACAGCGTCACGCGGGCACTCGTACCACCGACGCTGGTGTGGACGACGTTGCGCACCGAACGGTCCGCCATGCCGGTCGTCTCCGTGCCGGGCTCGGCCGCGGCCGGGGAGGTGGACCAGGTGCCGACCCAGGTGCCGGTGGAGGCGGGGGCGGCGGAGTTGTTCGGAAGGCGGCTGTCGGTGACGGCGTTCCGGCTGTGCGTGCCGTCGTCGGACGCCACTCCGACGTATATGGCGGTGGAAAGGGCCACGATGGCTGCGACCAGCCCGGCCAGAAGGGCGTAACCACGACCCCGGGTCATGCTGTGTAGTTCTCCTCGGGCGATGGGAGCCCCAGGCTCCGATCTGATGTGCCCATGATGCGTCATGGACAGGGGGGAAGCTCACAGGACCCCCGTGGCATTACCCCCTCCCGACAGACGCCGGGAACTCCTGTTCCGTTCCAGGAGTCGGTCAGGAAGGGACAATGTGTGCGGGATCACCAAGCGGGTGGAGCGGATGGAACGTACGAAAGTGGAAGAAAAGGGTGATGTCCGGGGCGAGCATGCCCGCCCGGGCGCCGTCACGAACCGTGCGATGACGACCTTCAGCCCGGCGGACGAGGAGAAACAGCGCGGCGTTCGCCGCATGAAGCTCACCGCCACCGGGCTCCTGCTGTTCGTGGCCGTGGTCTACATCCTCGCCAAATGGGCCCAGAACTCCGGCGCCGGGCCCTGGGCGGGCTATGTCGCCGCGGCCGCCGAGGCGGGCATGGTCGGCGCGCTCGCCGACTGGTTCGCCGTCACCGCCCTCTTCCGCCATCCCCTCGGCATCCCCATCCCGCACACCGCGATCATCCCCACCAAGAAGGACCAGCTCGGCGTCTCCCTCGGCGAGTTCGTCGGAGAGAACTTCCTCTCCGAGGACGTCGTGCGGCAGCGGCTGCGCGCCGTCGGCATCGGCAGCCGCCTCGGCGCCTGGCTCGCCGTCCCCGAGCACGCCGACCGGGTCACGGCGGAGCTGTCCACGGCCCTGCGCGGCGCCCTGACCGTCCTGCGCGACTCCGACGTCCAGGCCGTCGTCGGCGAGGCGATCACCCGCCGCGCCAACGCCCAGGAGATCGGGCCCGGCATCGGAAAGATGCTGGAGAAGGTCGTCGCCGACGGCGGCCACAAGCGGGTCGTCGACCTGGTCGTCACCCGCGCGCACGACTGGCTGGTGCTGCACCGTGACGAGGTGATGGACGCCGTGGAGGGCGGCGCCCCCGGCTGGACGCCGAAGTTCGTCGACCGCAAGGTCGGCGAGCGCGTCTACAAGGAACTGCTGCGCTTCGCCACCGAGATGCGCGACATGCCCGCCCACCCCGCGCGCGGCGCCCTCGACCGCTTCCTCACCGACTTCGCCTCCGACCTCCAGTCCGACACCGACACCCGCGCCCGCATCGAGCGGCTCAAGGGCGAGGTGCTGGGCCGCGGCGAGGTCCAGGACCTCATCGCCAGCGCCTGGACGGCCGTACGGTCCATGATCGTCGCGGCCGCGGAGGACGAGCGCAGCGAGCTGCGGCTGCGCGTACGGGCCTCCCTGCTGTCGCTGGGCTCCCGGATGGCGGCCGAGCGCAAGGTGCAGGACAAGGTCGACAAGTGGGTGGAAGGCGCGGCCGTGTACGTCGTCACCACCTACCGCAAGGAGATCACCTCCCTGATCACGGACACGGTGGCGAGCTGGGACGCCGAGCACACCACGAGGAAGATCGAAGCGAACATCGGCCGCGACCTCCAGTTCATCCGCATCAACGGCACGGTGGTCGGCTCGCTGGCCGGCCTGCTGATCTACACGGTGTCGCACGCGCTGGGGGCGTGAGCGTGGGATGTGACACGCCGGTGGTCGGAGGTGTCAGGGCGTAAGCGGATCCGCTCAGGGCACTCGAACCGGGTTCTTCTCGATGGGGAGGGAGCCCATGACCACCGCACAAGCCGGGACCGGCCGAACCGTGACCACCGACATCCCCGCCCGCCTCGACCGCCTCCCGTGGTCACGCTGGCACTGGACGATCGTCTTCGGACTCGGCACCGTGTGGATCCTCGACGGCCTCGAAGTCACCGTCGTCGGCAACATCGCCAGCCGCCTGTCGGAACCCGGCAGCGGCCTGCCCATCACCTCCGGTGAGGTCACCGGCCTCGCGGCCGCCCTGTACGTGGCCGGAGCCTGCGCCGGCGCGCTCTTCTGGGGCCGCCTGACCGACAAGTGGGGCCGCAAAAAACTCTTCATGATCACCCTGGCGGTCTACCTCGGCGCCACCGCCCTGACCGCGATCGCCTTCGACACCTGGTGGTTCTTCCTCTTCCGCTTCCTCACCGGTTTCGGCATCGGCGGCGAGTACGCGGCCATCAACTCCGCGATCGACGAGCTGATCCCCAAGGAGTACCGCGGCCGCGTCGACCTGATGATCAACGGCAGCTTCTGGCTGGGCGCGGTCTTCGGCTCCCTGCTCTCGATCGTCGCGCTGGACACGGACATCTTCGCGGCGAACGTCGGCTGGCGCCTGACCTTCGCGCTCGGCGCGGTCCTGGCCCTGGTGATCCTGCTGGTCCGCCGGCACGTCCCGGAGAGCCCCCGCTGGCTGCTGATCCACGGCCGCGACGACGAAGCGGTACGCATCGTCTCCTCGATCGAGCGCAAGGTCGAGCAGGAGAAGGGCGAACCGCTGCCGCGCCCGGAGGGCGAGATCACCATCCACCAGCGCCGCAGCGTCTCCTTCCTGGAGATCGGCCGCACGGTCTTCTCCGACTACCGCCGCCGCGCCATCCTCGGCTTCTCCCTCTTCATCGGCCAGGCCTTCCTCTACAACGCCATCACCTTCGGTTTCGGCGCGATCCTGACGACGTTCTACGACGTGCCGAGCGGCAGCACCGGCTACTACTTCGCGGTCATCGCGCTCGGCAACTTCTTCGGCCCGCTGCTGCTCGGCAAGCTCTTCGACACGGTGGGCCGCCGGGTGATGATCTCCGGCACGTACTTGCTGTCCGGCCTGCTCCTCTTCGGCACGGCCTGGCTCTTCGACCAGGGCACCCTCAGCGCGAGCACGCTGACGGCCTGCTGGTGCGCGGTCCTGTTCTTCGCCTCGGCCGGCGCGTCCAGCGCCTACCTGACGGTCTCCGAGGTCTTCCCGATGGAGACCCGCGCCATGTCCATCGCCTTCTTCTACGCCATCGGCACGGCAGCCGGCGGCATCAGCGGCCCGCTCCTCTTCGCCGACCTCACCGGCACGGGCAAGGTCGGCGACACGGTCCTCGCCTTCCAGATCGGCGCGACCCTGATGTGCCTGGCGGGCCTGACAGCGGCGCTCCTCGCGGTGCGAGCGGAACGGCGTTCCCTGGAGGACATCGCCAAGCCGCTGACGGCGGCGGAGGGGAAGGCGGGGCCGACGGATCGAGGCAAGGGAGACGGCGCCTACGCCTCCGGCTCGGGCTCGACGGGCTCAGGCTCGACCGGGTCGAGGACGGCGACGACGTAGGGGCGCCGCCGCCGGCTGGGGCGGCCGGGGCCGCCCGGGCTGCGGGCGGCGACGGCGTGGGGGCGCACCGCCGCTGGCTGGAGCAGCCAGGCTGCCCCAGCTGCGGGCGGCGACGATGTACGGCTCACCTGGCTGCGAGCCGCCGCGGCTGCCCCAGACCGCGGACGACCATGGCTGCCCGCTTGAGCCGCGGGCGGCCGCAGCCGGCTTAGCTGCGGGCAGTCGTGCCGCTGGGGCGGCACCCGTCCCACAGAGAGCGGCACCCCGCCGGCGCGGGTGAGCGCCCGACCCGAGCCCGGGCCACCCCGCCAGAACCTCCGCAACGGGCCGGACCCTACTCCGCCCCACCCCGCCGCACCCGATCC
>NZ_NGFN01000283.1 GCF_002148965.1 Streptomyces swartbergensis
GTCCCAGCCCCAGCCCTCCTACGCCCCGCCCGGCGRCCACTCCGGCGGCGGCCACTCCGGCGGCGGCCGGTCCGGTCGCGGTGGGCGTAGCGGATCCCGCGTGCCGGTCATCGCGGCCGTCGGCATCGGCATCGCCGTCCTCGGCGTGGGTGCCGGGGCGCTGCTCGCGGGCGGCGGAGGCGGTGGCGACGAAGGCGGCGACAACAAGACCGTGGCCGCATCGGCGCCCGCGACGGACGGTTCCGCCTCTCCGTCCGCCGACCCGGCCCGCGCGCAGGCGGTCGAGCTGGACAAGCTGCTCGCCGACAGCGGCGACAGCCGCAGCGCCGTGATCAACGCGGTGGCCGACGTGAAGGGCTGCGACAACCTCGCCCAAGCCGCCAAGGACCTGCGCGACGCGGCCAGGCAGCGCAACCAGCTGGTCACCCGGCTCTCCGGCGTCACGGTCGACAAGCTGCCCGACCACGCCGCGCTGACCACCGCCCTCACCAAGGCGTGGCAGGCCTCGGCCTCGGCCGACAACCACTACGCGGCCTGGGCCGACCAGACCGCGGGCAAGAAGGGCTGCAAGAAGGGCCAGGCCCGCGTCACCGGCCAGACGCAGGCCGGCAACCGGGCCAGCGGTGTCGCGAGTGCCGAGAAGGCCAAGGCGGCCAAGCTGTGGAACGGCATCGCCAAGACGTACGGCCTGACCGAGCGGCAGCCGACGCAGCTGTGAGGCAGTCCGGCCCGGACGTGAACTGCTGAGCCGGAGCTCAGGAGTTCACGTCGGCGTTCTCCAGCGTCTGCGTCGTGTCGACGAAGCCCTTCCGCGCCGACACCAGCCGTCCCTCCCGCACCACCTGAAGGGTCACGTTGGCATTGACCAGGCGCGGGAAGCCGACGGAAGCGAGCTTGCCCTCGAACCGCCACCGAAGGGTCGGCGTGAGCCCGCCCGTGCTGACACCGAGGCCGTCGTCGAGGGCCTCCGCGACCGTGTCGGCGGTCAACTCCCCGTCCCCGAGCGACTCGACGATCTTGTGGAGCACGGTGTAGGCGATCCACGTGGTCTGCACTCCGGCGTCCGCGGGGTCGATGCGGTTGTCGTCGAAGGCCTCCTCCTTGATCACCCGCTTCATCGCGTCCCAGCGGGGATCGCTCGCCACCGGGTACCAGCCGGTGATGTACGAGCCCTCGTACGGCCCCGACGCCCCGCCGGTCGCGTCGATCACCGTCTGATCGACGCTGCCGAGCACGGTGGCCGTCCGTACGTCGGGGTACTCCTCGCGGGCCCGCCGGAAGGAGTCCATGAAGGTGCCGTTGCGGTCCCCGAGCGCGGGCACCACACACCCCTCGTCCCCGGGGTCCCTGGTCGTCGTCCGCAGCGCCAGATCGGCGTGGCCGTCGTACTCGGTGGCGTCCTCCGCCGCCCGCTGGTCCCTCGAAGGGGTGTGCCCGCCCGCCTTCAGGCCGGAGTCGAGCAGCGGGGGCAGCTGGTCGCCCGCGATGGTGTCGGGCCGGATCAGCGCGACCGGCCCGCAGTCGGCGAGGGCGCTGCCGAGACCGGCGAGCAGCGCGGCCTGGCCGCCGTTGACGGGGTAGGACAGGGGGCTGGTGAACTCGGCGTTGGTGATGCCGTAGCCGCCGATGTACGGGATGCCCGCGCCCTCCAGGGACGGGAAGAAGGAGTCGGCGTACTGGCTGTAGGATCCTACGACCGCGACGACGTTCTCCTTGGCCGCCCGCCGGGCGCACTTGGCGGCGGCCACGCTGTCGTTGTGGTCGTTGCAGGTCAGCACGTTGAGCTTGCGGCCGTTGATCCCGCCCTTGGCGTTGACCCAGCGGGCGTAGGCGCGGGCGAAGGCGGGCATGCCGGGCTTGTTGGTGGCCTTGGTGTCCTGCGGCGCCCAGGTCATGACGGTGATCGGGTCGCCCCCGGCATCCCCCGTGGTGCCGGGGACGACCCCGCAGCCGGCGACGAGGGCCGCGCACGCGACCGCCGTGCCCGCGGAGAGGACGCCGTTTCTGGCGTGACGGGTGAGGAGGCCGGGGAGGAATGTGCTGCGGTTGCGTCGCCTGCCGGTCATGGCTCCGCACGATTCCGCCACATGACTAACCCGTGAGTGATGTCTGGTCGACAATTGGTGACGCGCAGGTGAATTGCAGGGGTCGGTGTGACCGATGTGGAGGGGAACGTACGATCGATGACCGTGCAAGCTTCGGAGAACTCTTCCCGTCGTGGCCGTCGCTCATCCACCATGGGCGGCATGCCTGTCAATGACATGCCGTGGTGGCGCTGGCGCAGCAACGTGCGGTCGGCGCTGCACATGCTCTCCGACCCCGTGTTCCAGCGGGACGTGTGGCTGGCCGGCGTGGACGGCTACGGCGACGTGACCGATGCGGTGTACCGGCTGGTCGAGGACACCTGGCTGGACCACTGGTCCGCCGAGAAGTACGTCGGCACGATCTTCCGCGACTCGCAGGAGGCGGCCCTCGTCGACACGGCCGTGCTGCGGGTGCTGCGGATCATGCACCAGGTCGGTCCGGACGCGCCCGTCGCCACGTACCTGCAGCACGAGGCGTGGCCGGAGGCGGTGCGGGCGGCCCGGGACGCGCATGTGCGGCTGGCCACGAGCGACGGCGAGGACCCGGACACGCCACCGCGCAGTCTCGACGTACTGCGGATCATGACCAGGTCCGCCTAGCGGGACGATTGCCGGCCGTGTCGGTCCTTGTGGGAACCTGTCCTGCATGAACGAGCAGTCCACCCGCGCCGGAGCCCCGGCCGACCAGTACGTCCTCACCCTCTCCTGTCCGGACAGGAAGGGCATCGTGCACGCCGTGTCGAGCTATCTGTTCATGACCGGCTGCAACATCGAGGACAGCCAGCAGTTCGGCGACCACGACACGGGACTGTTCTTCATGCGCGTCCACTTCTCGGCGGACGCGCCGGTGACCCTGGACAAGCTGCGGGCCAGCTTCGCGGCGATCGGTGACTCCTTCCAGATGGACTGGCAGATCAACCGGGCCGACGAGAAGATGCGCATCCTGCTGATGGTCAGCAAGTTCGGGCACTGCCTGAACGATCTGCTGTTCCGGGCGCGGACCGGCGCGCTGCCGGTGGAGATCGCGGGTGTGGTGTCCAACCACACGGACTTCGCGGAGCTGGTGGACTCGTACAACATCCCCTTCCACCACATTCCGGTGACGAAGGACACGAAGTCGGAGGCTGAGGCCCGGCTGCTCGACATCGCGCGTGAGGAGGGTGTCGAGCTGGTCGTCCTCGCCCGGTACATGCAGGTGCTGTCGGACGACCTCTGCAAGGCCCTGGCCGGGCGGATCATCAACATCCACCACTCGTTCCTGCCGAGCTTCAAGGGGGCGAAGCCGTATCACCAGGCTCACGCCCGCGGTGTGAAGCTGATCGGGGCGACCGCTCACTATGTGACGGCTGACCTCGACGAGGGGCCGATCATCGAGCAGGAGGTCGAGCGGGTGGGGCACGACGTGACGCCCGAGGGGCTGGTCGCGATCGGGCGCGATGTGGAGTGCCAGGCGCTGGCCCGGGCCGTGAAGTGGCATGCCGAGCGGAGGATTCTGCTCAACGGGCGGCGGACTGTGATCTTCGCCTAGGAGCCCGGGCCCTACATCCTGCTCAATGAAGCCGCCGCGAACAGGACGTCCCTGATCGCCTCTCTGWCCCCCACCTGGCCCGCTGCCGCCTCCTGCGGGGGCACGTGGCCCGCTGCCAGGCGGCAGAACTCGACGCCGTCCAGGGCCACGTGGGCCACCTCGTGGTCGGCGGAGCCCTTCGCGGCGGGGGAGTCGAGGGGGATCAGCCACTCGCCGCCGCCCGAGCCCTCGATCTCCAGGCGGAGGCTGCGGCCCGGTTCGCCCGCCGTCACCAGGTGGCGGTGGTGGGCGGGTGCGGCCAGGCCGTTGCGGCGGCGGTGGGCCAGGGCGTCCGGCAGCATGCGGGCGGCCAGGTCGATCATGCGGTGCAGATGGCGCGGCGAGGGCGGGTCGTACGGGTAGTCGACCGCGTCCGCGATGTCCTCCGCGTGCACCCAGCACTCGAAGGCCCGGTCGAGCATCGCGTCGTGCAGGGGCAGTTCGAAATCGCCGTACGGCACGGGCAGCCGGCCGACGCCGCTGCCCGTGAAGGACACCGTGCGGACGATGTCGTGGCTCTGCTCCCGCCAGGGCGCCCGCACGGCACGGGTGGGCGGGAAGTGCGAGGCACTCCAGTACGCCTCGGTGCGGGCCGCCGGCGTCGGGCGCCGGGAGGTCACGTCGCCGAGCGGGTCGTCGAGGCCCAGCGCGAGGGCCACCAGCCCGTCCACGCTGAGCAGATGCGCGATGACGCCGGCGACGGTGGTACGGCGGCTCGTGGCCTCGTCGGCCCGGAACCAGCGCAGCCGTACCGGCGCGTGCCACTCGGCGTCGCCGAAGTCCTGGAGCAGGGCGTCCAGGCGCGCGGTCTCGGCGTCGTACGCGGCGGCCCAGTCCGGCACCGGGATGCGCGGCGGGCGGCGCTCCAGGCAGGACTCCAGGACCCGCGTGCGCAGGCCCGGGTCCAGGTCGAGGCTGTCGGGGCGTTGCAGCAGCCCGACCGCCTCGCGCAGCCGCCGCGCCTCGTCGGCACACGCGCCGCACTCGCCGAGGTGCTCCTCGACGGCCGTGGCCTCCTCCGCCGAGCACGCGGCCAGCGCCCAGGCGCCGAGCAGGGCCTTCAGCACGGGGTGCTCGAACACGGGCCGTACGGGCGGCGGCGATGGCGCGTCACCGAGCTCCTCCAGTTCGGGCAACGGCAGCCCGCTGTCCTCGACGGAGGCCCGAGGCATGGGGATCCGCGGCGGACGCCCGGACTCCGGCCCGCCGCCGGGCTCGAACCCGCCGGGCCCGCCTTGACTGCCGTCTTCGCTCCGGGCGTTGTGCTTCTCCCCGTGCCCGTCCTCCTGCTGCCGGTCATCGCCCGCGCCGTCGTACGCCTCGAACCGGTCCGGTCCGTTCACACCGCACCCCCGTGTCCGGGCGGTGCGCCGGGTGCCTCGGAGTCGTGGGCGGTGGACAGGAGTTGCAGGCCCAGGCGGAGGCGGCGGCGGGCCTCGTCCTCGGTGATGCCGAGGTCGGTGGCGGTCTGGCGGTAGTCGCGGCGCTGGAAGTAGGCCCGCTCCAGGGCCGAGCGCAGCGGGACCGGCATGGACTGGACGATGTAGTCGGCGCGGGCGGCGACCGAGGCCCGGCGCACCTTGTGCTCCAGTTCCTCCGGGGTGCCCGAGCCCTCCAGGGCGAGGGCGGCGGTTTCGGTGGTGCGCAGGCGCTGGACGGCCAGGCGGTGGGTCAGCGTGGCGACCCAGGTGCGCAAAGGGCCCTGTTTCGGGTCGTAGGCGTCCGGATGCTCCCAGACGTGGATGAAGACCTCGCGCGTGATGCCGTCGGCGGCGCGCTCGTCGCCGAGGACGCGGTGGGCGAGGCCGTGCACGAGGGAGGCGAACCGGTCGTAGAGCTCACCGAGGGCGGCGGCCTCCCCGCGGGCGAGCCGCTGCTGCATCTTGCGGTCCCAGCGAGGCGGTACGTCCCTTTTCGCCATGCGGCTCCCTCACCCCCTGCTCATGTGCCGCGCCCGTGCCCTGTCCAGCCTGTGTCCGACGTCTCCCCGAATGTAGTCGGCACGTCCGGTAGCGCACGCCCCTTTGTGGCAATGTGCGCCCCCTGACCGGCCGCAGGTGGTAGGGGGACCACCGGCGCTCGTGCCGGGTGCCGTCAGGCCGCGCCTACCCATCCGTCCTCCGATCAGACGTGACTGAAGAGGATCGAACAGGAACGAAGTCGACTAAAACAAGCCTCTTCTGCGGCGGATCCGTTTTTGGGGTTGTGTTTCAGGGAACGGCCGCTGGGCAGCCGCGCTGCAAGGAAGCGTAGGGACTGCTTCCGTTTTGGCGATCGAAGGGCGTGGTGGTGACCTTCAAAGTGACCGGCGGCGAGCAGGGCGAATGGGCCGTGCTCCAGGTGTCGGGCGAGCTGGATCTGGTGACGTCGCCGGTGCTGCGTCAGCGTGTGCACGACGCGGTGGCCGAGGGGCACCACTGTCTCGTCCTCGACCTGTCCGAGGTGTTCTTCTGCGATTCCAGCGGCGTCGGTGTCCTCATCGCCGCCCGCCGCCTGATCCGCTCCTGCCAGGGCCGGCTGCGGCTGGTGCTCCCCGCCCGGGGCGCGGCCGACGGGTCCCATGTCAACCGGGTCCTCGGCGCGCTGGGCGTCCGCAGGCTGTTCGACGTGTACGGCGATGTGGACGCGGCCCTGGCCGACGAGGGCGAACCCCTGTCCGCGTGAGGGGCCGGTGACGCGCGGTAGGGCGAGTGTTGCCGTTCCGGCACACTGTTGTCCCGGAATTCCCCCGGTCTTGGCACAAGTGACGTTTTCCCGCGCCCGAACGGCCCCCTCCGTCGTACGCTCCGAGCGAGACGCACCCCACCCGACGTAAGGCGGCCCGAGAGAGACATGGTCAGCAGCGAGTACGAGCGCAGGATCGCCGCCCGGTTCGCCACCTTCGACCAGGACGGCAACGGCTACATCGACCGCGAGGACTTCTACGGCGCGGCCAAGGCGCTGCTCACGGAGTTCGCCGTGGCGGCCCGGTCCGACAAGGGGCAGGCGCTGTACGGCGGCGCCGAGGGCTTCTGGCAGGGCATGGCAGGGATAGCGGACCGCGACGGCGACCAGCGCATCACGCGCGAGGAGTTCGTCAACAGCGCGGTCAAGCGCCTGCGCGACAACCCCGACCGGTTCGCCGAGATCGCCCGTCCCTTCCTGCACGCGTCCCTGGACGTCGCCGACACCGACGGTGACGGCGCGGCGACGGTCGAGGAGGCCGCCCGCGTCCTGAAGTGCCTCGGCGTCCCCGAGGACGTCGCAGGCCCGGCCGCCGCCACCCTCGACGCGGACGGTGACGGCAAGGTCGGCGAGGACGAGGTCGTGTCCGCCTTCGCCCGCTACTTCACCGTGCCCGAATAAGGTCACCTGCGCGGATACGGTCGCGTGCGCGGATACGGTCACCTGCGCGGATACGGTCACGTGCGCGAAGAGAGTCACGTGCCCGAATAGCGCTCGCGCAGCTTGTACTTCAGCACCTTCCGCAGGGTCTCGCCCCGCGGAAGGGCGTCCACCACCTCCAGCCGCTCCGGCAGCTTGTGCACGGAGAGTCCCTCTGCGCGCAGGAAGGCGGTCGCGGCCGCGAGCGTCAGGGGCTCGGCTCCCGGGGGCTGTTCCACCACCGCGCACACCAGCTCCCCGCGCGCAGCGTCCGGCAGCCCGATCACCGTCACGTCCCCGACCGCCGGATGCCGGTGCAGCAGGTCCTCGATCTCCTGGGCCGAGATGTTCTCGCCCTTGCGGATGATCACGTCCTTCAGCCGGCCGGTGAGGACCAGGTGCCCGGTGTCCGTGAGGCGCCCGAGGTCGCCGGTGCGCAGGAACCCCTCCTCGTCGAAGGCCTCCGCCGTCTGCCCCGGATCCAGATATCCCCGGCACACGGCCTCCCCGCGCAACCGCACCTCCCCGTCCACGATCCGTATCTCCATCCCCTCCGGCGGCCGCCCCTCGGTCGTCGCCAGCAGCTCGGGGGTGTCGTCCGGCGCCCCCATGGTGATCATCGGCACCTCGGTCATGCCGTAGCCGTGGGTGAGCTGTACGCCCATCTCCCTGATCACGGCGTAATACAGCTCCGGCGGCTTGGGCGCCCCGCCCCCCGCCAGCAGCCGCAGTGAGGGGACGATCGGAACCCCCGGCTGCTTCCGCTGCTCCGCCAGGAACATCGAGTAGAACGCCGTCGAACCGCCCGCCACCGTCACCCCGTGCCGCCGGTAGCCCTCCAGCGCGTCCGGCAGCGCGAACTGCTCGAACAGCACCGCCGGGAAGCCGTACAGCAGCAGCATCACCGTGTAGTCCGGGCCGCCTATGTGGGCGTAGGGGAAGGCGATCGACCCCACGTCGTCCGCCGAGGGCCGCAGGGCGTGGGCGAGGCAGGAGCCGCCCGCCAGCAGGGAACGGTCCGTGTGCAGCACGCCCTTGGGGGCGGAGGTCGTGCCGGACGTCCAGTAGATCCAGCGGACCGCGGTGCCGTCGGAGGGCGGAGGAGGCAGTACGGACGGATCGCCGTCGGGCAGGTCGTCGTACGCCTCGAAGACGCCCTTCGCGCCCAGCCGGCGGGCCATCTCCGTGTGGTCGAAGCCGCGCCACTCGCCCGGCACCGCGAAGAACTCCGCCTTCGACTCGCGCAGCGCGAAGCCGACCTCGCGGTCCCGGTAGAAGGGGATCACCGGGGTCTGCACGGCGCCGATACGGGCCAGCGCGAAGGAGAGCAGGGCCGTCTCGATGCGGGTGGGCAGCTGCCAGGCGACCACCGTGCCGGGGCGTACGCCCATGCCGTACAGGCCGGCCGCGACCCGCTCGGCACGCGTACGCAGGGCGCCGAAGGTGAGCGTGCGCCCCCCGGGCCGGTCGTCCTGGAGGAAGAGCGGGTGGTCGGGGGTGAGGGCGGCGCGCCGGGTGACCAGCTCCCAGAGCGTGCGGGACGAACTCAGGGCGTGCGGGGTCTCGTTCACGTCTGCCCCCTGCTCCTTGGCTGACGGGTCGTCAGGTGGGATGCTACCTGACGCTGCATCAGATAAGTACCGTCCGGCGGAGGGGACCCATGGCGACCGAACTGCCCCGCATCATCAGCGTCGACGACCACGTGATCGAGCCGGCCCACCTCTTCGAGACGTGGCTGCCGGCCAAGTACCGCGACCGCGGCCCCAAGGCGCTGACCGCCGGGATCGGTGAACTCGCCTACGTCGGCGGCAAGTACCGGATCACGATGGACCCGGAAGGACAGCCCACCGACTGGTGGATCTACGAGGACCTGAAGTTCCCGTACAAGCGCAACATCGCCGCCGTCGGCTTCGACCGGGACCAGATGACCCTGGAGGGCATCACCCGGGACGAGATGCGGCGCGGCTGCTGGGACCCCAAGGCACGGCTGGAGGACATGGACCTCAACCACGTCGAGGCCAGTCTCTGCTTCCCCTCCTTCCCCCGGTTCTGCGGCCAGACCTTCGCCGAGGCGCACGACAAGGAGGTCGCCCTCGCCTGCGTGCGCGCCTACAACGACTGGATGGTCGAGGAGTGGTGCGGGGACAGCGGCGGGCGGCTCATCCCGCTGTGCCTGATCCCGCTGTGGGACGTCGAACTGGCCGTCGCCGAGATCCGGCGCAACGCCGCGCGCGGGGTGAAGGCGGTGACCTTCTCCGAGATCCCCACCCACCTCGGACTGCCGTCGATCCACTCCGGCTACTGGGACCCGTTCTTCGCGGTCTGCCAGGAGACCGGGACGGTCGTCAACATGCACATCGGGTCCTCGTCCCAGATGCCGGCCGCCTCCCCGGACGCCCCGCCCGCCGTCCAGGCCTCGCTCAGCTTCAACAATGCGATGGCCTCGATGATGGACTTCCTCTTCAGCGGCGTGCTGGTGAAGTTCCCGCGTCTCAAACTCGCCTACAGCGAAGGGCAGATGGGCTGGGTCCCCTACGCCCTGGAGCGCGCCGACGACGTCTGGGAGGAGCACCGCGCCTGGGGCGGCGTCCGCGACACGATCCCCGAGCCGCCGTCCACCTACTACTACCGGCAGATCTTTTGCTGCTTCTTCCGCGACAAGCACGGAGTGGCGTCGATCGACGTCGTCGGCCGCGACAACGCCACCTTCGAGACCGACTACCCGCACGTCGACTCGACCTTCCCGCACACCAAGGAGGTCGCCCTCGACCATGTGAAGGGCCTCGACGACGAGACGGTCTACAAGCTGATGCGCGGCAACGCCATCCGGATGCTGGACCTGGACCTCGACCGCTGATGGACCTGTCGGACACGCCCGAGGAGGAGGAGTTCCGGGCCCGGCTGCGGGAGTGGCTCGCGAAGACGCTCCCCGGCCTGCCACCCAAGCCGTCCCCCGACGACTGGCCCGGGCGGCGGGCCTACGACCTCGGCTGGCAGCGCAGGCTCCACGACGCCGGATACGCCGACGTCCACTGGGACGCCTCCCCGGCCACCCGGCTGATCTTCCTGGAGGAGACGGAGAAGGCGGGCGCGCCCTACGTGGGGGCCAACTTCGTGGGGCTGCTGCACGCCGGCCCGACGATCGCCGCCGAGGGCACGGACGGACAACGGGCGCGCTGGCTGCCGCCGATCCTGCGCGGCGAGGAGGTCTGGTGCCAGGGCTTCAGCGAACCGGACGCCGGCTCCGACCTCGCGGCCCTGCGCACGCGCGCGTGGCGCGACGGCGACGACTACGTGGTGACCGGCGCCAAGATCTGGACCTCCCACGCGGAAGTCGCCGACTGGTGCGAGCTGTTGGTCCGCACCGACCCGGAGGCCCCCAAGCACGGGGGCATCACCTGGCTGGCCATGCCCATGGACGCGCCCGGCATCACCGTACGGCCGCTGCGCACGCTCGCCGGGTCGGCCGAGTTCGCCGAGGTCTTCCTCGACGAGGTGCGGGTGCCGGCGGGGAACCGGGTCGGGGACGAGAACGACGGCTGGCGCGTGACCATGGTGACGCTGTCGTTCGAACGCGGCACGGCCTTCGCCGGCGAGGTCGTCGCCTGCCGCCGCATCCTGGGCGAACTGGCCGTCGAGGCCCGAGAGAACGGCCGCTGGGACGACCCGGCACTTCGCCGTCGGCTGGGCAGGCTCCACGCCGAGTTCCGGGCCCTGTGGCGGCTGACGCAGTGGAACGTCAGCGCGGCCCAGGCCTCGGGCGGAGTGCCGGGCGCCGGCGGCTCGGTCTTCAAGCTCCGCTACTCGCACGCCCGTCAGGAGCTCTACGACGCCGCCGCCGAGGTGCTGGGCGCCGACTGCCTCGACCTGGACCGCCCCTGGACGCTGGACCGCCTCTCCTCCCTGTCGTACACCATCGCGGCCGGCACCTCGCAGATCCAGCACAGCATCATCGCCGAGCGGATCCTCGGCCTGCCGAAGGGACGGTGACCGTGCGCTTCCGGTTGACGGACGACCAGCGGGCGTTGCGGGACGGGACGCGGCAGCTCCTGGCGCGGCGCTTCGGCGGGGAGGCGCTGCGGAGGGCTGTGGAGAGCCCTGGGCGGCTCGACAGGGCGTTGTGGCGGGCGCTGGGGGAGGC
>NZ_NGFN01000284.1 GCF_002148965.1 Streptomyces swartbergensis
GGAGGAGCGTGCGGGTTACGGTGGGTGTCGTTGTGAGCGCACACAGTGGCGAAACGGGGGCGTGTGGGGGGTGCGGGGAGGCGCAAGGTTGTTCGCCCGTAGCGGAGGGAACGGGGGCGCTCGGCATGGACTTCCGGTCCGTACGGGTAAGACATCCCTAGTGGGAGGGGGCGACACGCAGGAAAGGCCGTCTCACGTTCGCCATGGGCGTACTGGCGAAGGGGGTAACTGCCTGGCCTGCGGGAACATCGTCTCGCACCATCGGGTTGGAGCAGATGTCGGCGTTCGGGGTCAGGAGGCCAAGGACGGTGTCGGCAGTTGGAATGAGCGGTCCCCGCTTGCGGGACTAAGCTGCGGAAGGACAGGGAGGGGAAGTTCCCCCCACTGCCTGACCGCTCTGAGGAGCGATTAACGATGTTCGAGAGGTTCACCGACCGCGCGCGGCGGGTTGTCGTCCTGGCTCAGGAAGAAGCCCGGATGCTCAACCACAACTACATCGGCACTGAGCACATCCTCCTGGGCCTGATCCACGAGGGTGAAGGTGTCGCCGCCAAGGCCCTTGAGAGCCTCGGGATTTCGCTCGAGGCGGTCCGCCAGCAGGTGGAGGAGATCATCGGGCAGGGCCAGCAGGCCCCGTCGGGTCACATCCCCTTCACCCCCCGTGCCAAGAAGGTCCTGGAGCTGTCGCTCCGCGAGGCTCTTCAGCTGGGCCACAACTACATCGGCACGGAGCACATCCTGCTCGGCCTGATCCGCGAGGGCGAGGGCGTCGCCGCCCAGGTCCTGGTCAAGCTGGGCGCAGATCTGAACCGCGTGCGGCAGCAGGTGATCCAGCTGCTCTCCGGTTACCAGGGCAAGGAGACCGCCACCGCCGGCGGGCCTGCCGAGGGCACGCCCTCGACGTCCCTGGTCCTCGACCAGTTCGGCCGGAACCTCACCCAGGCCGCTCGTGAGTCCAAGCTCGACCCGGTCATCGGGCGCGAGAAGGAGATCGAGCGGGTCATGCAGGTGCTGTCCCGCCGTACGAAGAACAACCCGGTCCTGATCGGTGAGCCCGGCGTCGGCAAGACCGCCGTCGTGGAGGGCCTCGCCCAGGCCATCGTCAAGGGCGAGGTGCCCGAGACCCTCAAGGACAAGCACCTCTACACCCTGGACCTCGGCGCGCTGGTCGCCGGCTCCCGCTACCGCGGTGACTTCGAGGAGCGCCTGAAGAAGGTGCTCAAGGAGATCCGCACCCGCGGCGACATCATCCTGTTCATCGACGAGCTGCACACGCTGGTCGGTGCGGGTGCCGCCGAGGGCGCCATCGACGCGGCTTCCATCCTGAAGCCGATGCTGGCCCGCGGTGAGCTGCAGACCATCGGTGCGACGACGCTGGACGAGTACCGCAAGCACCTGGAGAAGGACGCGGCCCTGGAGCGCCGCTTCCAGCCCATCCAGGTCGCCGAGCCGTCCCTGCCGCACACGATCGAGATCCTCAAGGGTCTGCGTGACCGGTACGAGGCGCACCACCGCGTCTCCATCACGGACGAGGCGCTGGTCCAGGCCGCCACCCTGGCCGACCGGTACATCTCGGACCGCTTCCTGCCGGACAAGGCGATCGACCTGATCGACGAGGCCGGTTCCCGGATGCGCATCCGCCGGATGACCGCGCCGCCGGACCTGCGTGAGTTCGACGAGAAGATCGCCGGTGTCCGCCGCGACAAGGAGTCCGCGATCGACTCGCAGGACTTCGAGAAGGCCGCCTCTCTCCGCGACAAGGAGAAGCAGCTCCTGGCCGCCAAGGCCAAGCGGGAGAAGGAGTGGAAGGCCGGCGACATGGACGTCGTCGCCGAGGTCGACGGCGAGCTGATCGCCGAGGTCCTCGCCACGGCCACGGGCATCCCGGTCTTCAAGCTGACCGAGGAGGAATCCAGCCGACTGCTCCGCATGGAGGACGAGCTCCACAAGCGGGTCATCGGCCAGGTCGACGCCGTCAAGGCGCTGTCGAAGGCGATCCGCCGTACGCGTGCCGGTCTGAAGGACCCGAAGCGTCCCGGTGGTTCGTTCATCTTCGCCGGCCCGTCCGGTGTCGGTAAGACCGAGCTGTCCAAGGCGCTCGCCGAGTTCCTCTTCGGTGACGAGGACGCGCTGATCTCCCTCGACATGTCGGAGTTCAGCGAGAAGCACACGGTGTCGCGTCTCTTCGGTTCGCCCCCCGGTTACGTGGGCTACGAGGAGGGCGGCCAGCTGACGGAGAAGGTCCGCCGCAAGCCGTTCTCGGTCGTCCTCTTCGACGAGGTCGAGAAGGCCCACCCGGACATCTTCAACTCGCTGCTGCAGATCCTGGAGGACGGTCGCCTGACCGACTCCCAGGGCCGGGTCGTGGACTTCAAGAACACGGTCATCATCATGACGACCAACCTCGGCACCCGGGACATCTCCAAGGGCTTCAACCTGGGCTTCGCGGCCCAGGGCGACACCAAGTCCAACTACGAGCGCATGAAGAACAAGGTCTCGGACGAGCTCAAGCAGCACTTCCGTCCCGAGTTCCTGAACCGTGTCGACGACGTGGTCGTCTTCCCGCAGCTCAGCCAGGACGACATCCTCCAGATCGTCGACCTGATGATCGGCAAGGTGGACGAGCGCCTGAAGGACCGGGACATGGGCATCGAGCTCTCCCAGTCCGCCAAGGAGCTGCTGTCCAGGAAGGGCTACGACCCGGTGCTGGGTGCGCGTCCGCTGCGTCGCACCATCCAGCGCGAGATCGAGGACAGCCTCTCCGAGAAGATCCTCTTCGGCGAGCTGCGTCCCGGTCACATCGTGGTCGTGGACACCGAGGGCGAGGGTGAGACCAAGACCTTCACCTTCCGCGGCGAGGAGAAGTCGGCCCTGCCGGACGTCCCGCCGATCGAGCAGGCGGCCGGTGGCACGGGACCGAACCTGAGCAAGGACGTGTGACCCCTCGGGGACACTCCTGAAACGAGAGTGGGGCCACTGCCTTCGGGCGGTGGCCCCACTTCGTGCTTCGCCCGGGGCGAGGCTCCCGGGTCCGTCCGCCGGTCTCCTCGCGGGCACCGGCTCCAGCCTCAGCGCGGGTCCAGGGTGACGTCCGCGTCCGGGAAGAGCGGCTGGAAGCCGGACATCGGGAAGGAAAAACCGGGCTTGTTTCCCAGGATCACCGAGTGCAGCCCGGGCAGTCGGGACGCCAGTGCGGCGAGGTGCTCGGTGCCGTCCATCGAGGGGACCCGCAGCACCTCGACCCCGGGCAGCTCGGGCATGCGGCCGATGGAGGCCGGCAGATCCCGGATGATCGACGCGTTCAGATACAGGTGGGTCAGTCCGGGGAGCGCGGCGACCTCCCGCCAGTCGGCCGCCGTCAGTTCCGTGGTCAGCGGTCCGAGGCTGAGCGTGTGCAGCGTGTCCCAGTGGCTCAGGCCTCGCAGCCCAGTCACGTCGGTGCTGTGGCGGCCGAGGAAGAGAAAGCCCAGCGGGGCCTCGGCCGGCAGGGCGTCGGTGAGGTCGGCGCCGGGCAGCTCCTGGACCACGGAGAGCAGGTTCAGTGACGGCAGGAACCGCAGCCCCGTCAGATCGGCGAGGGGGTCGAGGACGAGTTCGGTGAGCGGCAGCGGCGACAGCCGGTCCAGGCCCGTCGCGTCCGGACACTCGAAGAGCGTCAGCCTGTTCAGTGAGGTGAAGTGCCGCAGGGCGCCCAGTTCCGTCAGACGCGGGTTCCGGTGGATGTCGAGCGTGGTCACCGTCCCGGGCTCCGGTACGGCGGCCACGATGTCCTCGGCGCTGTGCGGGCCTTCGAAGGTCAGCTCGGGCCAGGGACGCATCCGGGCGAGGGCGGTGAGCTGGGCGGGCGACTCGCAGGTGAGGAAGAGGTCCGTGCGGTCGAGGTGGTCCAGTACCTCGGCCGCGTATTCCTCGGCGTCGAACCGGTGCCAGGTTCCCGCGAGCTGCCGCCGCACGTCGTGGTCGGGGTGGTCCCGGAAGCGGCGCAGCACGGCGAGGGCCCCGTCAGGTTCCTCCGATCCCAGGACCGAGGCGGTGACGGTGACGCCCAGCGCCTCCTCGTCCGTCAGGCTCTCCGGCCCCGGCAGCAGCTCCAGCACCAGCGGACCGGCCTCGGCCAGCTCCCTCGCGGCCCCGGCCGTGCGCGGCGGGATCAGCGCGGCGGCCCGCCCCTCCACCTCCGTGCGCACCGCGGGGTCGAGCGCCGTCGCGTGCTCCAGGCAGGCCAGCGCCAGCAGCGTCAGCCGGGGCGTGTCCCCGGCCAGCAGCTCCCTCAGCACGGAGACCCGTTCGTGAGGTCGGGCGTGGGCCACGGCCATGCGGATGACGTCCTCCCACTGGGTGTCGTCGGCATGGCTGGTGAGGACGTCGAGGTGGCCCTCCTCCACGGCGTACCGGGCTCCCAGGTAGTCCTGGAAGGTGCGGTGGACGAAGTCCATGACGTCCTCGGCAGGACGGCGCAGCACCCCGCTGCGCAGCAGGAGGGTCCGCAGGACGGCAGACGCGTCCCCCTTCCCGGCCGTCGGCGCCAGCGCGGGCAGCGCGCGCTCCACGATCCTCTCGGCCGTCTCCAGGGTCATTTCCGTCCGTCCGCTCAGCACCAGGGCGTAGGCGATGCGCTGGAGCAGTTCGAGTTGGGCCGCTTCGCCCAGCTCCGGTCCTTCGACCGCGCCCATGCCGCGCTCCCGGTCGCGACGGGAGAGCAGCATGGCGAGGGCGGCGTCGTACAGCTCCTTGCGCCCGGTGGGCAGGTAGCCGCGGCGCTCGCGGTGCAGGGCGCAGATCAGGCCGCACATCAGCGGGTTGGTGGCGAGACGGGCCAGGTCCCGCTTGGTGCGCAGGGAGTCCAGCAGCCGCTGCTCATACTCCGGGGCGCGCGCCGCCTCGTGCCAGCGGTGGACGAAGGTGGCGACCTCCGCCCGGCCCATCGGTGCCAGGGACAGTTCCCGGAAGCCCTCCTGGGACAGCCAGTCGGCGCGTACGGCGGTGGGCCGGGTGGTCAGCAGCCAGCGGTTGCCGGGGTAGGCGTGGATGAGGGCGCGCAGCCAGTCTCGGGTGCCGTGGCGGTCGGCTGCCGGGATCTCGTCCAGACCGTCGACCAGGACCAGCGCCCGGCCCGTGGTCAGCACGCGTTCCGTCCAGCCGTCCGGCGGGGACAGCGGACAGCCGACGGCGCTCAGGAAGGCGGCCGGTGCGGGCAGCGGGCCGGTGCGGATCAGGGTGCGCAGCGGGAGGACGTAGGGGATGTGCGTGCCCTTGCGTGCCGCGGTCACCGCCAGCCACTGCACCAGGGTCGTCTTCCCGGAGCCCGCGTCGCCGCGGAGCAGCACCCTGGGGTCCTTGTCCAGCGTCTCGTCGGCCGGCATCCGTCCGGTGCGGGCCGGCGGATCCTCGCCCGGCGCGGCGGCCCGGTCGGGTTCCCGGTCGGCGGTCGCCTCCAGCGTCAGGTAGGCGACCTCCAGCGGCCAGCGGTCGGGGGAGTCCCGCAGGTCGATCCCGTAAATCGTGATGTGGTTGTGGCGCTCGGCGACGAACGGCAGGTAGCGGCGTTCGAATGCGGTGTCGCGGGCGTCCGGACGGGGCGTGCGGGTGATCAGCTCGTCGACCTTGGCGATCAGTTCCGCCTGGGCACGGGTCTGCTCGACCAGGGTGCGGGCGACGAACGTGGAGCGGCGGGTGAAGAACTCCAGGATGTTCAGGCACGCCCACTCGGTCGCGTAGTCCAGGAAGTGGCAGGCGTCCGCGGACAGACCGTCGGGGGCAGGGCCTGCGCGGTGCAGTCTCATGGCCAGCTCGCGGTGGCCGAGGCGGACCGCCTGGATGTCGTCCATGTCCAGGTCGCCGAGGGCGAGCAGCCTGCGGGCCAGCGTGTCGGTGACGGCGATCTGCTCGTCGGGCGGGAAGGGCGGTTCGCCGGGGGACTCCACCGCCTGTGCCACGAGCCGCTCCGCGAGCTTCTGTACGTCCTGCTCGCTCAGGGTGCGCTTCTCGCCGCGGAACGACACCAGTGCGGAGAGGCGTACGGGCTTGTCGACCAGGCCTGCTCCCGGGCCCTCCGAGCGGAAGAGCTTCTTCAGCAGCGGAGCGACCAGTGAGGACGCCAGCTTGCCGCCCAGTACCGTCGGATCCAACCGCCTCACCCCCGTGATCGCCGAACGGGGGTGAGACTACCCGGAGTTGACCAGGTGGGTCAGGAAAGCTGCCCGTCGTAGTCCGGCAGCTTGTACGTCTTCTCGGCGTGGCCGCCCGAGAGGTCGGTGGCGCTGTTGCCGATGTTCGCGATGATCGTGTAGCCCTTCTTCTCGACGTCGACGCGCTGGGCCGTCTTGTACTCGGCGACGTTCTTGAAGAGGTCGATGAAGTTCCGGACGTACAGGCCGGAGACCTGGTAGCCGGCCTGCTTGAGGTTGTACTCGGTGAACGAGTGGATGATGTCCGGGCGGGCGGTCACGAAGAACAGGGCGACGCCGCGCTCCTGGGCGTATCTGGCGGCCTCCAGGACCGGCTTGTTGGCCGGCTGCGGGTAGCTGAAGCCGAAGTCGGTCTCCAGCGCGGTGTTGTCGATGTCCAGGACGATCGCCTGTTTCTCGCCCGGCTTGGCGGCCGCGATCCGCTGCTTCAGGTAGGGCAGCGCCTGGTCCATCACCGCCTGGCAGTCCCTCTGCCAGGTCGCATAGTCGACGTCTGCGGCGGCGGCCGTGGTGACCGCGGTGGCGGCACCGGCGGGGGCTGCGGCATCGGCGGGGGCTGCGGCATCGGCTGGTGCGGCCATCGCCACGAGGGCGGCTGCCGAGACGGCGGTCACTGATGCGCGGCGCAACCAGGGGCGTCGGGTCTGCATGTCGTGGGGGTCCTCTCACGTCCGTGACGCTGTCAACATGTCGTGTGCATGTTCGTGGGCGAGGGTGACGCGAGGGGAACCGTAGGGTTACCGGGCGGTAGGTGCATAGAGGCGTACGCCACATTTCCGGAATGGCCGAAGAGGGTCCCCGGTGACATGCCGCACAGGCGATATGTCCGTTACTAGGCGGAATAGTGCTGAACGGGTAGGGAGGAAAGGGATTCCTGACCCGTGGAGCGGGCTGAAGTGCGCTGTAGTGCGCTGATTCGTCCCGAATGGGCGCCATGTCAAGAGACGTGGAACACGCGTCGAAATTACTAACTTCTGTCGTAGATCACGATTTTGGGAGTTTGTCGGACTTCGGGTTACCAAGGGATGGCCATTCGGCGAGCGACTGCGCGCCGGGTGGTTTTCTCCGTCCCCTTCCCCACGAGGTTTCGATGTCCCAGCGCGTCACGTCCCGTTCCTCCCGTACGTCCCAGCTCCGCACCCGTGCGACCGTGCTGGCCGCCGGCCTCGGTGCCTCGGTCGCACTGGGAGCCGGGGTCGCGTCCGCCGCCGACACCACGGCCGCGTCCGGCGCCGCCAGTGCCGTCCAGGCGCAGGCCGCCGCCCAGGCCAAGGCCGCGAAGGCCGAGGCCGTGAAGGCCGAGAAGGCGGCCAAGGTCGCCGCTGTGAAGAAGGCTGCCGCCGCCAAGAAGGCCGCCGTGAAGAAGGCCGCCAAGAAGGCCAAGCCGTCCTGGGTCGACCCGGTGAAGACGTACAAGCTCTCCGCGAGCTTCGCCCAGAACGGCGGCATGTGGCAGTCCACCCACAGCGGGCAGGACTTCGCCGTGCCGAGCGGCACCCAGGTCGTCGCCGCCCACGGCGGCACCGTCGTCAAGGCCGGCGGCAACGGCGCCGGTGACGGTCCCGCGTACGGCAACGCCGTCGTGATCAAGCACGGCAATGGCACGTACTCGCAGTACGCCCACCTGTCGAAGGTCGAGGTGACGATCGGCCAGGTCGTCAAGACCGGCCAGGAGATCGCCCGGTCCGGCAACACCGGCAACTCGAGCGGTCCGCACCTGCACTTCGAGATCCGTACGACCCCGAACTACGGCTCGGCGGTCGACCCGGTGAAGTTCCTGCGGGCCAAGGGCGTCAAGGTCTGACGATTCCGGACGGCCCGGGCGCGCTAGGAGCCCTGGGCTCCCCGGTGGGCCTGGGTCACCAGGTCCGTGGCGACCTCGAGGACGGCTTTGTTCTTGTCCTCGGGGTCGCCTTCCAGGTCCTGGAGCAGGAACATCCCGGCGTGCAGCGTGAAGATCGCGCTGACGCAGCGCACCTGGTCGACCATGTCGGCGTCCGGGTCGATGATGATGTCGCGCAGGCTGCGGATGCGCTCCTTGAAGGAGTCGCCGATCCGCAGCTCCCGCACCGTCGCCTGGTTGTCGTGCATGAAGCGGAACAGCGGCGCGGCGCCGTACAGGGTCTCCGCGTAACGGCGGACGATCTCCTGCTTGGTGTCGAGCGTGTGCGGCTGCTGCCGCCCCCACTCGATCAGTTCCTCGATCGGTTTCGTGAGGTCCTCGAAGATGCTGACGAGGATCTCTTCCTTCGTCTTGAAGTGGTAGTAGAGCGCCGCCTTGGTGACCTCCAGGCGTTCCGCGATCTCGCGCAGGGAGGTCTTCTCGTAGCCCTGCTCCGCGAAGAGTTCGAGGGCCACGTCCTGGATGCGCTGGCGGGTGTCCCCGCGGCGCCGCCGCCTGGTGCCGTCCATGGTGCCGCCCATCCTCCTACGCCGCTCCCTTTCCATAAAACTTACTTGACGCCCGGCTAGTTCCGCGGCTAGCTTCCGAGTGTAGTCACTAGCCGGTCGGCAAGTAAGTAGCGGTAGCTGGGGGAGTGGGAAAGCGATGGCGGACACGACGGACACACCGGCGGTCGGCGCCGACACCGACACCGGGGCGAAACGGCCGAAGAGCGTGCGGGTCGTGCTGCTCGCGCTGATGATCGCGATGATGCTCGCGATGCTCGACAACATGATCATCGGTACGGCGATGCCGACGATCGTCGGTGAACTGGGCGGCCTCGAACACCTCTCGTGGGTGGTCACCGCCTACACGCTCGCGACCGCGGCCTCCACCCCGCTGTGGGGCAAGATCGGCGACATGTACGGCCGCAAGGGCACGTTCCTGTCGTCCATCGTCCTGTTCCTGATCGGCTCGGCACTCAGCGGCATGGCCCAGAACATGGGCGAGCTGATCGGCTTCCGCGCGATCCAGGGCCTCGGTGCCGGCGGCCTGATGGTCGGCGTCATGGCGATCATCGGTGACCTGATCCCGCCCCGGGAGCGCGGCAAGTACCAGGGCATGATGGCCGGCGTCATGGCGCTGGCGATGATCGGCGGCCCGCTGGTCGGCGGCACGATCACCGACCACTGGGGCTGGCGCTGGGCCTTCTACATCAACCTGCCGCTCGGCGTGGTCGCGCTGGTCGCCGTCAGTGCCGTGCTGCACCTGCCCAAGAAGCGGTCCGAGGCGCGGATCGACTACCTGGGCGCCGCCCTGCTGACGGTCGGCATCACCGCGATCGTGCTCGTCACCACCTGGGGCGGCACGGAGTACGCCTGGACATCCGCGCGGATCATGGAGCTGATCGGCATCGGGGTCGCCGCACTCGTCGGGTTCGTGTTCTGGCAGACCAAGGCGGCCGAGCCGGTGGTGCCGCTGCACATCTTCCGCAGCCGCAACTTCACGCTGATGTCGGTCATCGGCTTCATCACCGGGTTCGTGATGTTCGGCGCGACGCTGTTCCTGCCGCTGTACCAGCAGTCCGTGCAGGGTGCCTCCGCGACGAACTCCGGCCTGCTGCTCCTGCCCATGCTCGGCGCGATGCTGGTGACCTCGATGGTCGCCGGCCGGGTCACCACGAACACCGGCCGGTACAAGGTGTTCCCGATTCTCGGCAGCGTCCTGATGACCGTCGGTCTCTACCTGCTGTCCACCATGGACACGGGCACCTCGCGGTTGACGTCCGGTGTCTTCATGGCCGTGGTCGGGTTCGGCATGGGCTGCCTGATGCAGATCACCATGCTGGTCGCGCAGAACAGCGTGGAGATGAAGGACATGGGCGTCGCGTCCTCGTCCACCACCCTCTTCCGCACCCTCGGCTCCTCCTTCGGCGTCGCGATCATGGGCGCGCTGTTCAACAACCGCGTCCAGGACGTCATGTCCGAGCGGGCCGGTGCGCTGGGCTCCAAGGTCACCGAGCAGTCGGCACAGCTCGACGCCAAGAGCCTGGAGAAGCTTCCGGTACTGGCCCGGGAGGCGTACCAGCACGCGGTCTCCGCCGGCACGCACTCGGCGTTCCTGCTGGGAGCCGTGGTGGCGGTGGTCGCCCTGGCGGCGGCCGTGTTCGTCAAGGAGGTCCCGCTCAAGGGCGCGGGGCCGAAGGCGGAGGACGAGCCGGACGCCCCGGCGACGCAGCCGCCCGTGGTGGAGGCAGTCTGACCGGACCGCATGAGGACGGCCCCCGGGGTGGAGGGCGGTTTCTAGGGATCGTCGCAACACATGATCGGTTGTGTCAGACGGCGAGCAGTTTATGCAGACGCTCGGCTGGGGTTTCCCAGCCGAGCGTTTTGCGTGGGCGGCCGTTGAGCTGGGCGGCGACGTCGTCCAGGCGCTCGCGGCTGTGGACGGACAGGTCAGTTCCCTTGGGGAAGTACTGCCGCAGCAGGCCGTTGGTGTTCTCGTTGGAGCCGCGCTGCCAGGGACTTGCCGGGTCGCAGAAGTAGACCGGGATGTCCGTGGCGACGGTGAAGCTGTGGGTGGGCGGCCATTTCGCAGCCCTGGTCCCAGGTCAGGGACCGCTTGAGGTGCGGTGGCAGCCTGTGTGCGGTCTGCGTCAGGGCGTCTCGGACGCTGGCGGCGGTGTGGTCGGCGGGCAGGTGGAGGAGCATCACGTAGCGGGTGCTGCGTTCGACCAGGGTGCCGATCGCCGAGCCGCTGTTCTTGCCGATGATGAGGTCGCCTTCCCAGTGGCCGGGCACGGCCCGGTCGTCCGCTTCGGCCGGGCGGTCGCTGATCATCACCATGGGATCGCCTGAAGCGCGGCTGTCGGCAGTTGGCCTGGCGGTGGGGCTTGCGGCGGGCGCGTCCGGTGCGCAGGGCGCCGGCCAGCTCCCGGCGCAGTGCTCCGCGCCCTTGCACGTAGAGCGCCTGGTAGACGGTTTCGTGGACCACGTGCATCTCCGGCCGGTCGGGGAACTGTCTGCGCAGAGCGTGACAGATCTGTTCCGGGCTCCACCGC
>NZ_NGFN01000285.1 GCF_002148965.1 Streptomyces swartbergensis
GGACCCGGAGCAGCTTCCGCCCCCGCACCTGATCCCCACGACTCCCCGCCCACCTCCGACACCCGCCCGCGCAAGTCCTCGATGTTCTCCTCCCTGAAGGTGAGGAACTACCGCCTGTTCTTCATGGGACAGGTCGTCTCCAACATCGGCACCTGGATGCAGCGCATCGCCCAGGACTGGCTCGTCCTCAGCCTCACCGGCTCCTCCGCGGCCGTCGGCATAACGACGGCACTCCAGTTCCTGCCGATGCTGCTCTTCGGCCTCTACGGCGGTGTCCTCGTCGACCGGCTGCGCAAGCGGCCCACCCTGCTGGTCACCCAGTCGGCGATGGCCCTCACCGCCCTCGCCCTCGCCGTCGCCGTCCTCACCGGCCATGTCCAGGTGTGGCACGTGTACGTCGCCGCCTTCGCGGTCGGTCTCGCCACGGTGGTCGACAACCCGGCCCGGCAGTCCTTCGTCTCCGAGCTGGTCGGCCCGCGGCAGCTGCAGAACGCGGTCAGCCTGAACTCGGCGAACTTCCAGTCCGCCCGCCTGGTCGGCCCCGCCGTCGCGGGCATACTGATCACCGGCGTCGGCACCGGCTACGCGTTCCTCTTCAACGGCCTGTCCTTCATCGCGCCGCTCACCGGCCTGCTGCTGATGCGCGCCCGCGAACTGCACGTCGTCGAGCGCGCCCCGCGCGGCAAGGGGCAGCTGCGTGAAGGCGTGCGCTATGTCACCGGCCGCCCGGAGCTGATCTGGCCGATCGTCCTGGTCGGATTCGTCGGCACCTTCGCCTTCAACTTCCCCGTCTACCTCTCGGCCTTCGCGGACGACGTGTTCCACGCGGGCGCGGGCGCCTACAGCATGTTCAACACGCTGATGGCGGTCGGCTCGGTCGCGGGCGCGCTGCTCGCCGCCCGGCGCGGCACCGCCCGGCTGCGGCTGCTGATCGCGGCGGCCCTGGTCTTCGGAGCGCTGGAGATCGTGGCGGCCACGACACCGACGCTGTGGATGTTCGCCCTGCTCATGGTCCCGCTGGGCCTGTTCGGCATGACGGTCAACGTCACGACGAACACCAGCATCCAGATGTCCACGGACCCGGCCATGCGCGGCCGTGTCATGGCCCTCTACATGATGGTCTTCCTCGGCGGCTCCCCGGTCGGCGCGCCGATCGTCGGCTGGATCACCGACACGTACGGCGCCCGGGTCGGCCTCGCGGCCGGCGGTGCCGTCGCGGCCGTCGCCGCGGCCGTGATCGGCCTGATCCTGGCCCGCGTCGGCAACCTCCGCCTGTCGGTCGGCTGGCACCGCGGCCACCCACGGGTGCGGTTCGTTCCCCGGGAGCAGCAGGAGGAACTGGCTCCGGCGGTGTAGGCCCTGTCGTCACCTTCCCGCCTGCCCCGCAACGCCATGCACGCCCTCTCGCCGCACCGGGCACAGACCCACGTACAGACCAGTACGAGGGCCTGCGCCCGGCACGGCGAGAGCACGCACCTGACGCCGCGGGGCCCGCCCTTCGGGCGGACGACGGGAATGTGACGACAGGGCCTGGCCCGGGGCGGTGGCGGCAGACTGGCCGTATGAGACTCTTCGCCGCCGTGCTGCCCCCTGACGAGGTGCGTCGTGAACTCGGTGCCGTGGTCGACGAGCTGCGCAAGCTTCCCGGTGCCGACGGGATGCGCTGGACCGGCCGTCCCGGCTGGCACTTCACGCTCGCCTTCTACGGCGAGGTCGACGACGACCTCGTACCCGGGCTGTCGGCCCGCCTGGAGCGCGCCGCGCACCGTACCGCACCCTTCCCGCTGGCCGTGCGCGGTGGCGGTCAGTTCGGGCACGGCAAGGCGCTGTGGGCCGGGGCCGAGGGTGACCTGGCGACCCTGCGGCTGCTGGCCGAGCGGGCGGAGGCGGCGGCGCGGAAGGCGGGAGTGCCGATGGGGGAGCACCGCCGGTACAAGGCCCACCTGTCGCTGGCACGGAGCCGGGAGGCAGGGGACGTGCGAGCGTACGTGGACGCCCTGGCGGGATTCACGGGCCGGACCTGGACGGTGGACGAGCTGGCGCTGGTGCGGAGCAATCTGCCGGTGTCGGGGGTTCCGGGGGAGCAGCCCCGGTACGAGGCGGTCGCCCGCTGGCCGCTCGGCGGCGCCGGTTAGGCTCGGTGGCGTGGACCCGAAAACCCGCAACCGGATCATGGCCGGTGTGCTTGTGCTGATGTTTCTCGTCGTCGCCCTGGCTTCCGTGCTCGGGAGGTAGGGCGGTGGGGGAACTGCGGACGGCTGCCCTTCGGCCGCGGACCGGTGGGGGCTCGTCGCGCAGTTCCCCGCGCCCGTGACGGGGCGCTTGCCCTCACGGCGTTACCAGGCGAATGCCTCCGGCGACGGGCCCGGGCCCGGGAAGATCTCGTCCAGGCCGGTCAGGAGCTCCTCGGGCAGCTCCAGCTCGGCCGCGTGGACCGCGGAGGCGAGCTGCYCGGCCGTGCGCGGGCCGACGATCGGGCCGGTCACCCCGGGGCGGGTGAGCAGCCAGGCCAGGGCGGCCTCGCCGGGCTCGACGCCGTGCTTGTCGAGCAGGTCCTCGTAGGACTGGATCTGCGCGCGGGTGGCGGGGTCGGCGAGCGCGTCGGCCGCGCGGCCGGAAGTGCGGCGACCGCCCTGGGCCTCCTTCTTGAGCACACCGCCCAGCAGACCGCCGTGCAGCGGCGACCAGGGGATCACGCCGAGCCCGTAGTCCTGAGCGGCCGGGATGACCTCCATCTCGGCACGCCGCTCGGCGAGGTTGTACAGGCACTGCTCGCTGACCAGCCCTATGGTCCCGCCCCGCCGGGCGGCGATCTCGTTGGCCTGGGCGATCTTGTAACCGGGGAAGTTCGACGAGCCGACGTAGAGGATCTTGCCCTGCTGGACCAGGACGTCGATCGCCTGCCAGATCTCCTCGAAGGGCGTGTCCCGGTCGATGTGGTGGAACTGGTAGACGTCGATGTAGTCGGTCTGGAGCCGCTTGAGGCTGGCGTCCACGGCCCGCCGGATGTTGAGGGCGGAGAGCTTGTCGTGGTTGGGCCAGGCCGGGCCGTCGGCGCCCATGTTGCCGTAGACCTTGGTGGCGAGGACGACCTTGTCGCGCCGCCCCTCGCCCTTGGCGAACCAGTTGCCGATGATGCTTTCGGTGCGGCCCTTGTTCTCGCCCCAGCCGTAGACGTTGGCGGTGTCGAAGAAGTTGATGCCCGCGTCCAGCGCCGCGTCCATGATGGCGTGGCTGTCGGCCTCGTCGGTCTGCGGGCCGAAGTTCATGGTGCCGAGGACGAGCCGGCTGACCTTGAGTCCCGTGCGTCCGAGCTGCGTGTACTTCATGCCGCCCAAGCCAACGTCTTGAAGTGCGCTCCAAGCAAGCACGTGTTGCCCTCAGGCGGACGGCAACGTCAGTCGCGGGGGAACTCGTCGGTCTTGAGGGTGAGGCCGATGTCCGTGACGGTGAGGTCGACGCCCCCGCCGAAGGCGACCGTCGTCTCCGTGAGGTAGTCGCCGTCCTTGGGCTGGGTGTACAGGTGGCACTTGCCCTGGTACGGGTCGGCGATGAGGTAGACGGGGACTTCGGCGAGGGCGTAGGCGGTCTTCTTCGGGCCGTAGTCGTTGTGGGCCGTGCCCTTCGAGATGACTTCGGCCACGAACTCGATGTCCTGGCAGCGCCAGAGGCCCTTCTCGTTCTTCTCGGCTCCCTCGGCCACGAGAGTCACGTCGGAGGCGAATCCGTTGAGGTGCCCCGGGTAGTCGACGCGGACGTCCGATTTCACGCGCTTGCGCGGGTACTTGGTACGCAGCTGCTCGCAAATGTCGGCGATGATCTCCCAGTGCGTGTCCCGCTGCGGCACCATGAAGATGGCGCCCTCGACGATCTCGACCTTGTAGCCCTCGGGGGTGGTCCGCTCGAGCGACTCGAACAGCTCGTCCAAAGTCAGCTCGTCGTCTGCCTCGGCCATCTCGATCCTGTCTTCAAGGACGGTCATCGTGGCGCTCCTGCCCGGCCATCCCATGGACGTGGGCAGCCGCGCAGTACAACGATACGCACGGTGACCAGGACACGGGATAGAGCGCATATGCCAGAGCAGCCCGCCACCGACCACCTCGTCCAGCTGCTCCGCACCACCCTCGGCGACTCCCTCCTCGGCATCTACCTGCACGGCTCCGCCACCCTCGGCGGCCTCCGCCCGCACAGCGACATCGACGTCCTGGCCGTCGTACGGGACCGCACGACGCACGCCCAACGCCGCGCCCTGGTCGAGGAGTTGCTCAAGGTGTCCGGCATGGGCGGGCGGCGGAACGTCGAGCTGATCGTCGTCGTGCGGGACGACGTACGGCCCTGGCGCTACCCGCCGACCTGCGACTTCCTCTACGGCGACTGGCTGCGCGCGGACTACGAGCGCGGAGTGACCCCGGGCCCCGAGCCCAGCCCCGACCTCGCGCCTCTCCTCACCATGGTCCTGCGCGCCGACGCCCCGCTCCTCGGGCCGCCGCCCGCGAACCTCCTCGACCCCGTCCCGCACGAGGACCTCCGGCGCGCCATCGTCGCCGGCGTGCCGGAACTCATGGACGAACTGCACACCGACACCCGCAACGTGCTGCTGACCCTCGCCCGGATCTGGACCACCCTCGTCACCGGGACCATCCGCTCGAAGGACGCGGCAGCCGAGTGGGCGCTCGACCGGCTCCCCGCCGAGCACCGTCCCGTCCTCGACCGCGCCCGGGCCGTCTACCTGGGGGAGGAGGCGGAGCGCTGGGACGACCTGGCGCCCCGGCCCTGTGCGGAGTTCCTGACCCGGATGATCACCGAGAGTTACGCCTCGTAGGGCTCGCCGAGGTCCCAGGCCTGGTACATCGCCTCCGCGAAGGCCGCCGCGATCTTGTGCTCGCCGCTGTCGTTGGGGTGGGTGCCGTCGTAGGTGTCGGCGTGGATGTCGTAGGAGGGCGGGGTCGAGGCCAGGAGGACGGGCGAGCCGGGCTCGTCGAGGTCCGCGGCCGTCTTCGCCAGCAGTTCGTTGAAGCGGGCGACCTCGGCGGCGAAGGCCGGGTCGGACTGGGCCCGCACGTTGGGGGTCACCGGCAGCCACACCATCCGCACCCGCCGGTTCGCCGCCCGTGCCTCGGCCGCGAAGGCCCGGACGTTCTCGGCGGTCTGCCCGGCGTTCGTGTAGAAGCCCAGGTCGATGAGGCCGAGGGAGACCAGGAGCACGTCCGCGCGGCACGAGCGCACCGCCTCGCCGATCAGCGGCGCCATGTGCAGCCAGCCCTCGCCCCAGCCGGCCAGGTGGGCACGGGGGAAGTCCGGGTCGGCGTACGCGTACGAGGTCGGGGCGTCGGCGAGCTTGTCGTGGAGCGTCTCGCGCGGGCCGACGAGGGTGAAGGGGCCGCCGTAGGACCGGCACAGGTGCTGCCACATCCGGTAGCGCCACGTGTGTTCGCCCGCGCTCCCGATCGTCATGGAGTCACCGACGGGCATGAACCTGAGCATCCGCTCATCATGAACGATTCAGCCGCCGGACGGGGTGTGAGTCGGACCACGCACAGATCCCGAAAAATAATCGGCCGGCGATGTCGAGAACCCGCGTCCGGCTCCGTCCCCGGGGTGAACGCGACCACAATGGATCGCACCAGCTCCGAGGAGAACACCATGGCCAAGTACCTGCTGCTGAAGCACTACCGCGGCGCCCCGGCACCGGTCAACAACGTGCCGATGGACCAGTGGAGCCCGGAGGAAATCTCGGCGCACATGCAATACATGAACGACTTCGCGGCCCGGCTGGAGAAGACCGGCGAGTTCGTCGACGGCCAGGCGCTCGCCCCCGAGGGAACATGGGTCCGCTACGACGGTGAGGGGCGCCCGCCGGTCACCGACGGCCCGTTCGCGGAGACCAAGGACCTCATCGCCGGCTGGATGGTGATCGACGTCGACAGCTACGAGCGCGCCGTCGAGCTGGCCGGGGAGCTGTCGGCCGCCCCCGGTGCGGGCGGCAAGCCGATCCACGAGTGGCTGGAGCTGCGCCCGTTCTACGGCGTGTCGCCCACCATCACGGAGTGACGACTCAGATGAACGAGGCCCTGCTCCGGAGCCTCACGCCGAGCGTGCTCGCCGTCCTCGTCCGCCGCGGAGCCGACTTCGCGGCGGCCGAGGACGCCGTGCAGGACGCGCTTGTCGAGGCGCTCCGGGTCTGGACCGCCGACCCTCCGCGGGATCCCAAGGGCTGGCTGGTCACCGTGGCCTGGCGCAAGTTCCTCGACGCCACGCGCGCCGACGCGGCCCGCCGCCGGCGTGAGGACCGCGTCGACGAGGAGCCGGCGCCCGGGCCCGCGCCCGCCGTGGACGACACGCTGCAGCTCTACTTCCTGTGCGCCCACCCGTCGCTGACGCCGTCGTCCGCGGTCGCGCTCACGCTGCGCGCCGTCGGYGGSCTGACCACCCSCCAGATCGCCSSGGCSTWCCTGGTGCCSGAGGCCACCATGGCSCAGCGCATCAGCCGGGCCAAGCGCACCGTCTCCGGCGTGCGGTTCGACCAGCCCGGCGACGTCGCCACCGTGCTGCGCGTCCTCTACCTGGTCTTCAACGAGGGCTACTCCGGCGACGTCGACCTCGCCGCCGAGGCCATCCGGCTCACCCGGCAGCTCGCGGCCGTGATCGACCACCCGGAGGTGGCGGGGCTGCTCGCCCTCATGCTGCTCCACCACGCCCGGCGTGCCGCCCGGACCGCGCCCGACGGCAGCCTGGTGCCGCTCGCCGAGCAGGACCGCGGCCGGTGGGACACCGCGTTGATCGCCGAGGGCGTCGGGATCCTCCAGGCGGCCCTCGCGCGCGACCGGCTGGGCGAGTTCCAGGCCCAGGCCGCCATCGCGGCACTCCACGCCGACGCGCCCACCGCCGAGGAGACCGACTGGGTGCAGATCGTCGAGTGGTACGACGAGCTCACGCGCCTGACCGACAGCCCGGTCGTCCGGCTCAACCGCGCGGTCGCCGTCGGGGAGGCCGACGGACCGCGCGCCGGCCTGGCGGCGCTCGCGGCGCTGGACGCCTCACTTCCCCGCCACACCGCGGTGGCCGCGTACCTCCATGAGCGCGACGGCGACCTGGCGACGGCGGCACGGCGGTACGCCGAGGCGGCCCGGAAGGCACCCAACCTCGCCGAGCGCGACCACCTGACCCGCCAGGCCGCCCGGCTCAACGCCCGCCGAAGCGGCTGACGGGTCCCGCCCCGATCCACGACCACATCCCCCGACTACTCACACCGGGATGGCAGGCTTGGGGCATGCGCCGACCGTTCGCCATCCTCACCGCGGCCCTCCTCGTGGGCGCCCTCGCCGTGCCCGCCTCCGCCGCCGACGGCGACGAGGACTTCACGATCAAGGACCCGCGCATCACCGAGTCCAGCGGTCTGGCCGCCTCCCGACAGCACCCCGGCATCTACTGGACGCACAACGACAGCGACGACGGCCCCTACATCTACGCCGTCGACAGCGGCACGGGCGAGACCGTCGCCCGCCTCACCCTCACCGGCGTCGGCACGCCGCGGGACGTCGAGGCCATCTCCGTCGGCCCGGACAACCGGCTCTACATCGGCGACATCGGCGACAACCTCGGCGGCAGCTGGCCCCACGTGTGGATCTACGAGCTGCCCGAGCCGAAGACGCTGAAGGACCAGACGATCCGGGCCACGCAGTACGTCGTGAAGTACTCCGACGGGGCCCGCGACGCCGAGTCCCTCGTCGTGCATCCCAAGACCGGCCGCGTCTACATCGTCGACAAGAACGAGCAGGGCGGGCACCTGTACGAGGGGCCCGCCGAGCTCTCCGCCTCGGGCACGAACGTCTTCCGGCCCGTCGCGGCCGTGCCCGACCTGGAGGCCACCGACGCCACGCTCTCCCCGGACGGCGAACACCTCGTCGTCCGCAGCTACTTCGGCGCGATCGCGTACGACTGGAACGGCGGGAAGATCAAGCGGAAGGAGCGGCTCGGCGTGCCGTTCCTCGGGCAGGGCGAGTCCGTCACGTACACCGCCGACGGGACGAGGCTCATGTACGGCGCCGAGGGGGCCGACAGCTCGGTGGAGGGGCAGGACGCGCCCGGTGGCTCAGGCTCCTCCGGCAGCGGGAGTCCGGCCGCACGGGGCGACGGCGCCGGCGGCGACGGGCTCGGCGGCAACCTCAAGACCGGCGCCGTCGCCGTGGCCGTGGCCTGCGCCGCCCTGCTCGGCCTGCGCGGGCTGAGGCGACGGAGGTAGCAGGCGGGAGGCGGCGCGGCGCAAGCAGCAGCCGGAGGTGACGGCTTACGGAGCCGACTCGCCCCGGCGTTGGGCCACGAGTACCTCCAACCCGTCCAGGATCCGCTGGAGTCCGAACCCGAAGTGGTCGAAGTCGGGCCCGAACGTGTCCTCGGAGAGCGACGCCATCACCGGGTAGCGGCCCGAGGCCAGGACCTTCTCCAGCACCGGCACCTGCGCCTGCCAGAACTCCGCGTCCGTCAGACCCGTCCGGCGCTCCGCCTCCTGCTCGTAGAGCTGCGTGCGCGCGGCCCCGACGACGTACCCGTCGATCATGATGATCGTGGAGACCAGTTCGGGGTCGGTCAGCCCCATCGGGCGGATCAGGGTGAGGACCTTCTCCATGCCGTCCATGGCGCTCGGGCCGAGGATCGGGCGGGACTGGTTGACCTGGAGCAGCCAGGGACGGCGGCGGTAGAGGGCGAGGGTCTCGCGGGCCATGGCCTCCAGGGCGGCGCGCCAGCCGCCGTCGCCCAGGTCGGCCGGGTTCTCCGAGGGGCGCTGGACCCGGTCCAGCATCAGGCGCGGCGAGGACGAGGCGGCGCCGCATGCCGCCGCTGGGTTCAAGAAGCTGAGCCGCTAGCGGGCGGAACGCGCGCCTCCCGGAGGCTTGACGCGCTCATGGTGCGTCAGTTTCCTGGGAGGTGCGCGGCGCACATGGGAGCGCTCCCATCCATGTTCCGGGGCCGCGCCTCCCCCGAGAGGAAGCAGCCATGTTCCGCACTCTGCGAAGAGCGCTGTGCGTCGCCGCGGCGCTCCTGTTACCCCTGGCCGGTACGCAGTCGTCGGCACACGCCGACGTCGGCGCGCAGGCCGGTGCCGGCTACTGGCACACCAGCGGCCGGCAGATCCTGGACGCGGCCGGGCAGCCGGTCCGTATCGCCGGCGTCAACTGGTTCGGCTTCGAGACCGCGAACCACGTCGTCCACGGCCTGTGGGCCCGCGACTACAAGAGCATGATCGACCAGATGAAGTCGCTGGGCTACAACACCATCCGGATGCCCTACAGCGACGACATCCTCAAGCCCGGCACCATGCCCGACAGCATCAGCTACGACGGCAAGAACACCGATCTGCGCGGGCTGACGTCCTTGCAGGTCCTGGACCGGATCGTGGCGTACGCCGGTCAGGCCGGCGTCAAGATCGTCCTCGACCGGCACCGCCCGGACGCGGCGGGCCAGTCGGCGCTCTGGTACACGGCGTCGGTCCCCGAGTCGACCTGGATCGCCAACCTCAAGTCCCTGGCGACGCATTACAAGGGCAACCCCACGGTCATCGGCATCGACCTGCACAACGAGCCCCGCGACCCCGCCTGCTGGGGCTGCGGCGACACGGCCCGGGACTGGCGCCTGGCCGCCCAGCGCGCGGGCAACGCGGTGCTGTCGGTCAACCCCGAGCTGCTGATCATGGTCGAGGGCGTGCAGTCGTACAACGGCGCCAACGGCTGGTGGGGCGGCAACCTCATGGGCGTCGCCCAGCACCCGGTCCAGCTGGACGTCCCGAACCGGCTGGTCTACTCGGCCCACGACTACGCCACGTCGGTGGCCCAGCAGCCGTGGTTCAGCGACCCGTCGTTCCCCGCCAACATGCCGGAGGTCTGGGACCGGTACTGGGGCTACGTCTTCAAGCAGAACATCGCGCCGGTGTGGCTCGGCGAGTTCGGTACGACGCTCCAGCCGGCGGTGGACCAGAAGTGGCTGTCCGCGCTGGTGACGTACCTGCGGTCGACGTCGGCGTACGGCGCCGACAGCTTCCACTGGACGTTCTGGTCCTGGAACCCCAACTCCGGTGACACGGGCGGGATCCTGAAGGACGACTGGCAGACCGTGGACACGGTGAAGGACGGATATCTGGCGGCCATCAAGGCGCCGGGCTTCGAAGGCGGTGGGTCCGGGCCGGGCCCGGGCGGTGGCACGGCCGCCTGCTCCGCCGCCTACACCGTCAGCAGTGACTGGGGCGGCGGTTTCAACGCCGAGGTGAAGGTGACCAACACGGGCAGTGTTCCGCTCAAGTCCTGGAAGGTGATCTGGACCTGGCCCGGCTCCCAGAAGGTCACCAGCATGTGGAACGCGTCGTACACGCAGAGCGGGACGAGCGTGACGGCTGTGAACGCCGCGCACAACGGGAGCGTCCCGGCGGGAGGTTCGGCGAGTTTCGGCCTCGGAGGTACTCCCGGGGGCGGGGCCGCGCCGAGTGTGACGTGCGCGGCGATGTGACGTCGGTGTGACGGGGGCGCCCGGTGCTCGCCGGGGTGCCCCCGGATCACGTGCGTATGGCCATGTACCTGACCGGGTTCGCGGGCAGTGCCCTTCTGCTGATGCGGAAGATTCCATGCTCGCCCGCCCCGCAGCGGCGTACTCTAAACCACATGGTGCTTAATCGTGCCAAGACGGAACATACAGGACAGGAATCGTCAAGCGATCCGAGCCTCCCTGTGTTCGTCGATGCCTCCGGCCGACGTGCGCGCAATCTGCGGCGCGCCGGTTACGGGCTGGCCGCCTGCGCAGCCACTTATATGGCGGTGCTGGGGATGAGCCTGATGGGAGCAACGCCCTTTGCGCCGGGGACGATCCTGCCCGGTGACATAGCGGCGCCTGCCGCACCGGAACCCCGCACCCCGGGCCGGACGCCCCTGAAACCGACGGACGGCCCTTCGGTCACAGCCGGCCCGAGCGCCCTGCCCGTTCCGCAGCTCACCGCGCCCGGCAGTCCCTTTGCTCCGCCCCTCGTGCCAGGGAACCCACCGACCAGCGCACCGGCACCGCCTGACACACCAGGACCACAGGCACCAACGACACAAGCGCCACTCTCACCGGARCAGCCCACGGCCACCGATGCC
>NZ_NGFN01000286.1 GCF_002148965.1 Streptomyces swartbergensis
ACCCCCGCTCGCGCACGAAGGCCTCCGCTCCCCACCGCAGCGCCGGTACCGTCCGCACCAGCCCCGACGGGTCCCGCTCCAGCACCTGCACCTCGGCGATCCGCCGCCGCCCGGTCCGGTCGCGCACGAGGTGCAGCACCACGGACAGGGCGGCCGCCACCTGGCTGTGCAGCGCGGCCCGGTCGAGCCCGGCGGCCGTACCCAGGGCCTCCAGCCGGGCCGGCACGTCGGCGGCGGCATTGGCGTGCACGGTTCCGCAGCCGCCCTCGTGGCCGGTGTTCAACGCGGCCAGCAGATGCACTACTTCGGGCCCGCGTACCTCACCCACGACCAGCCGGTCGGGCCGCATCCGCAGTGCCTGGCGCACCAGGTCCTCAAGGGTGACGAGCCCCGCGCCCTCCTGGTTGGCGGGTCTGGTCTCCAGCCGCACGACGTGCGGATGGTCCGGCCGCAGTTCGGCCGAGTCCTCGGCGAGGACGATCCGCTCGTCCGGCCCCACCAGCCCCAGAAGGGCACTCAACAGCGTCGTCTTGCCGCTGCCCGTGCCACCGCTGACCAGGAAGGACAGCCGCGCGTCGAGGAGTGCGCGCAGCACACGGTCCCCGCCCGGCGGCACCGTGCCCGCCGCGACCAGCTCGCCGAGCGTGAAGGCACGCGGCCGTACGACGCGCAGCGACAGGCAGGCGCAGCCCACGGCGACCGGCGGCAACACCGCGTGCAGCCGGGTCCCGTCGGGCAGCCGCGCGTCGGCCCAGGGCCGGGCGTCGTCCAGCCGGCGCCCGGCCACGGCGGCGAGGCGCTGGGCGAGCCGGCGTACGGCCGCCGCGTCCGCGAAGCGCACCGATGTGAGCTCCAGTCCGCCGCCCCGGTCGACCCAGACCCGGTCCGGGGCCGACACCAGCACGTCGGTCACCGACGGGTCGGCGAGCAAGGGCTCCAGCGGTCCGCTGCCGACCAGCTCGGACCGCAACTGCGCGGCGGCCCCCAGGACTTCGGTGTCCCCGAGCACCCGGCCCTGTTCCCGCAGGGCCTGCGCCACGCGCGCGGGRGTCGGCTCGGCCCCGCTCTCGGCCAGCCACCGCCGCACCCCGTCGAGCAGTTCGGCGCCCTCGAGTCCGGCCGGGGTGCTCACGCCGCACCCGCTTCGACGAGCGCCCGCTCCCAGAACTCCTTGCAGAACCGGGCGAGCGGTCCGCGCGGGGCGGCACCCGGGGGTGCCGTGCCCTGGTCCGGGCGCAGCAGGTCCGGCTCGGTCGGCACTTCGCCGACCAGGGGCAGTCCGAGCAGCCGGGCCACCTCCCGGTCGTCGAGCCCCGGCGGGTACGGCCCGCGGACCGCCACCCGCAGGTCGCGCAGGACCATGCCGACGGCGGACGCCACCCGTCCGGCGGCCGCGACGGCGCGCAGCTCGGCGGGTACCACCAGCACACCGACGTCGAGCTGGGTGAGGACCTCGGCGACGCCGTCGTCGATGCGGCGCGGCAGGTCGACCACGACCGTGCCGCCCCGGCGCCGGGCCGCGGCGAGCACCGCGCGCACCGCCTGGGGCGGGACGGCGATCCGGTCGCCGCGGTGCCAGATTCTTTCCGCGAAGGTCGTGTCCCCCGCAGGTCACGTCTCTTTGGGCGACGGGCGAAGACTCAACCCCTGTCGCATTAGCCCGGCACTCTGTGTCGCATAGCCGGCTCACCGGAACCCTACCAAGTGACCAGAGTCACACTGGCTCGCTGACGGACCCACCGAACCTGCATGCACAGATCAATATCGGCAACGGCCACTCATGGAACTAATGTTCCTATACAGCCGCTGAAATGAAGATCTCCCAGTAAACGTACAGACACGCAAGCTTCTCTGCTTCATCATGGCGACATGACGACCCCTCGGCGACGGATCTTCTGGAGCTGCGTCACTACCGGCGCGATCTTCCTCGTTATCGGCTGCTACTTCGCGTACATAGGTCTCGAGGACGCCGACAAGCTTGCCAGCGTTCTCGGATTCTTCGTTGGTTCACTCGGATTGGCGATCGCGGCATTCGCGGCGTTCTACCAACGCGGGAACCAAGGCACCACACAGAGTGCCGGAACCCCCGGACAACCCGAAAATGAACCACGCCCAGAAAGCGACGAACACACTCCAGAAGGTCACCGAAATATCGCCAGCCAAAACCACTTCCACAACCAAGCCGCCATGAACGTCGGCGATAACACAACACAAACGAATCATTGGGGCCAAAGCAAGGAATGAAGCCAAGGAAGCGAGGATCCGAAAACGGGGCGAAAGAAAATAGGCTCAGCGAGTCCGAATTTCACGGCCCAACGTCGATTCAAATTGGAAACAACACAAGGCAATTCAACGTTTACGGATCGTCTCTGGCGCTGCTCGCCCTTTTAGCCGCGATAGCCGTATTGCTGGCAGCGCCATGGAAAAAGGAAGAGGTACCCCAAAAGGAAAAGCCTCGGCGTGTTACCCCCTCAAAGGTAGAACAGGGGGGGCGCTTTTACGTGGCCGACGACGCTGGTTTCCTAAGTGCCCTAGATCCGGCTACCGGTAAAGAGTTGTGGAGCTTTCACCCGCGGGGAGCCATCAGCGTGAGTCACATAAGTGGCGGGGGCCGCGTGTACGCCAGCGCCTTAGGGCGAGCTTCCAATGCATTATATGCGCTCGACGCATATAATGGTGACCCGATATGGAGCATTGATGAAGGGTGTGTCGGCCACCCCATTGGGACTGGACCCTCCTCTCTTATCGTGGATACAGGCAGCGCAATATGTGCACTGGACGACGAGTCAGGCGCCAAGGAATGGGAGATAGAGGGAGAATTCGCCGATTCCTTCATCGACCTGAAGACAGACACCCTTTTCTCCAGCGGTGACCATACTCTCAGGGCGAGCAACATCACGAACGGTTCCATTAGATGGCAGGTGAGTGCGGAACAGGGCGAGATCCTGGCGGCGACAGAAAAGGCTGTGATCGTAGAATCGGAAGCGAGACTTCGCGCCTTCGATCCACGCACGGGAGGGCATAAATGGTCCCGCAAGGTCGAAGAACTTGAACGAGGCGGAGTTGCCACCCCAGAAGCAATGTTCCTATTTTCTGACGCTACCGGCCTGCATGCGTTGCATACAGATACGGGCCACGACATTTGGCGCCTGACGGAAGGCGTCGGAAATCCTGTTTACAGCAAGGGCACTGTTTACACCGCAACTGAAGAAGGTGTGGTAGCCCTATCCGGCAAGACTGGCAGGAAAATGTGGAATGTCGAGGTGGCAGACAATGACAAATTCTCAAGCCTTCAGTACCACAAAGGTCTCTTCGCACCCCTCGACATGCTATACCTGGTGAACTCAGCTGCGGCGGTGGCTTTCTTTCCGACAGATGGGGCTGTCGCATGGAAGGCGCGCATAGAGCGAGAGCTTGTTAGTTCGTTGATGCAAGAACATTCCCTGCTAGCAGCTCAAGGTGCGGTCTTGGTCAGGGAAGGTGGCAACGATGTGAAGGTATTTGATACTGCAAGCGGTCATGTGCGCTGGACTTACACAGCTCGAGGCCAGATCGAGAAGGCGACCTACAGCGGTTCGCCAGGATCAATGGAGATAATTGACCGTATCCTTTGAGGGCAGGAGCGAGATTGACTCGAGTTGCACGTTTGACTGGCAGTGGTATGCCGAACCACCCTCGCGTAGCCTCAAACCGGTCTTCGGGATCCCAGGTTACTGTGGCCTATGAGGATAACTCCTAACGGAATGCCGTCCTCATCTCGTCAGGGCGCCGGCAGGAGATGAAGCTCACTCTGAGACAAATCAGCAGTTTTCTCGCTGGCTGAGTTGAAGTTGTCGCAGATAAGAGGCGCCGCCTGTCCCGCGCAGAGAAGGGCGGCACCTAAACAACGGTCAACTACACGGGCCTGTTGCGTCGGGCACTGGATGTCAGGACGGCAACCTTGCTGCTGGCGGCTCTTTCGGTGCGCAACCGCTCAATTTCGAGGTGCTGAGCGGCAATTCGTGACAGTGCTAGTTGCTTGAACTCTTTGAGTTCGGCGAGTTCGGCGCTCTGTTCTTCCAGGCGTGTTTCGAGCTTGGCTGTCTTGTCTTTCAGCCGTTGAATCTGAGCGAGTCTGGGGTCGACGACGGTGCCGGCCTCATGGAGCAGCTTCAGCCGTCGCTCGAACTCTTCGGCCAGGTGTTGGTAGGGGCCGGGGCGGATGGTTCCGTCGCGGTTGTTCTTCGGGTAGAACGCGGTGCGAGTCACGCCTGCTTCGGCCGCCAGGGTACTGAGGTCGCATTGGCGGCCGGGCGGCAGTTCACCGCGGAGCAATCGGTCCATCGCGGCCCGGATCGCTTCTTCCTTCTGTTTCCGGGTCTCTTCAGTGATGCGTCCCATGTCAGGCCCCCTGTGCGGTCGCGGCATCGATCTCGGCCAAGACGCGCAAGTCGCGGTCCAAGTCGGCTTGGAGACGGGCCTTTTCCGTCTGTTGGCCGCGTCTGACGTTGCCGATGAAGATCTTCTTGTTCTCCGCGCTGTCGGCCCAGACAGGGCGGTGGCTGAGATGGTGTGTGGCCTGCGGGCAGCGGGAGGAGTCACACATGCCTGCCAGCGGTTTGTCCCCCCCTGGTGTCCCTGCGAGGGTCAAGCACAGGGCCTTGGCCGGGTCGATGAACCAGCAATAGTTGGCGATGCCCAAGTGCAGCGTTTTCGCTCGTCTTGAAAGGAGATTGATGACTTCCTGATCTCCCGGCTTCACTCCTGGCGCGGCGGCTTCCATTGCCTGCAGTTCCTGGTCAACGGAGGCGAAGAAGTCGATCAGGTCCCGCGCTCCGGGGCCGGTTGGCATGATTCCCTTCTGTGAGTCGCGGAAGGCTGCCAGTGTCAGGTTCTGGTTGCGGGCCTGCTCTTCCGCGGCGACATCGGCCAGGAACTCGGCCTGCGCGCCTCCGGGACGTGCCGCGTAGCCCTCGGTGGTCACGACGGTCACGTGCTTGAGGTGGATCTTCGCGGCCAGCAGTCCGCCGGGCCGGTGCGCAAGTTCCATGGCCAGGGTGCGGCGCGTAATCCGCAGGTTAATCGGGTGGTCCGGGATCGGTGTCAGGCCCAGTCGCTGTCCTTCGGGACTGTTGACCCAACTGCTCAGGGTGTTGCACCGCCCGATGAAGGTAAAGCGGCCGAACGCGTAAGGAGAGGGGTTCTGGGGGTCCTGGAGGTCGACCGCCAGTTGGACGGCGCTGTAGGCCTGACGGACGGTGACCCATTCGTCCCAGACACCGCCGAGTTCCTGGCCCTTGATCAGTTTGGTCCGCAGCCGGTAGCGCATGCGGCCGGTTCCCAGGTCCTGGGGTGGCACGCAGGCGTCAACCGGCATCTCCATCAACTCACTCGCCCGCATCCCGGTCAGCAGCGCGACCACGACCATGCAGGCCGTCCGGACCCGGTCCACCAGGAAGTTGAGTGCCATGGCTCCCGCCACCCCTTCGGTCCAGGGCACCTCGCCACTGCCGTCCGCGCGAGTCACGGCCGGCGCGTCCCGTCCCCATCGGGGTCTGACGCCGACTGCCGCCACTGCCTGCTCCAGCAACGGGCGCATGGTGGGAAGCCACCGGTGAGCGAAGGTCAGCTTGCCCGCTTTGCGGGCAACGGCGTTCAGGCTCACCTGCAGCAGAGGATCCTCTTCGGACCACCCCTCGTGCAGGCGGCTGGCCACCTCAGTGGGCTCAAGCAGCTGCAGCGGCTCGTCTTCGGCGATGTGGGCGCTGATCGCCGCACTGAGGCGGGCCTGCCACCGCTCGTTGCTGGTCCAGGTGGGTGTTTCCTCCTCCTGCCGGACAGAACGGACCAGTTCCAGAACGTGCGGGCCGAGTGTCTCGACGATGTAGAGGGCTGCTGCCAGCCACGGCTGCAGAGCCTCCTGCCGCAGCGGTTGGGCCGCGTTCTCCCCGCGGGCCTTGCAGCCGGCGACCTCGAAGGGCGCACGGCCCGACCACGGAACGAATCCCTCAGTGAACCGGTCTGCGGTGAACAACTCGTTGTAGAACGCGGGCTCCTGCATGACCTGCACCGCGTGCATCCGTGCCTCCTGAGAGGCAGGCCGCAGGACTCTTCCCTTGCGGTCCCGGACGTCGCTGCGGTGGAGGTAGTAGGCCTGGCAGTGCTGCTGGGTGACATCGGCCAGCGATGTGACGCCGTGCCCGGTGAGCCAGTTGAACCACTCTGTGAGCTTGGTGAGACGGCCGTGACCGGTCTTGACCGCGACGGGGTAACGGAAGGCTTGCGGCAGTTCGCGTACGGCTTCATGTCCCGGGGCCAGGCGGGCGAAGGAGAACTCTTGAGCCACTACTCGCCAGCGTGGATTGCGGACCTTGGAGAAGTCCAGCTTGCGTTCGCTGGGTCTGAGACTGACCGGCAGTCCCTCGACGTCAGCGAAGGACCAGATCAGATCCCCGACGCGGGGACGGATCCCGCCCTTCCTGACCGTCAGGCCAGCTGCCTCGCAGATGTCGATCGCGGCGAGCGAACCAGCCTGCTGGCCGGCTTCCTCAGCCGTGTCGGTCACCGTCGTCATCGTGTTCCTTCTTCCGGCCGCAGCGGCAGTTCGGTGTCGTCGTCGATGACCTGCGCAGCTGCGGCGAGGAGAGCCTTGGAGGTGAAGTGGGCGTCGGGGGCGAGTATCTCGGCCAGGCGCTGGTCGTAGCGACCGAAGACGCCCATGAACTCGGCCTGGGTCATCTGGTCCCACTGGCGGGCGAAGAACGCCCGCAGGCGCATCAAGTTGGGCAGGTGCCGAGGGGTGAACAGGGCGAGCGGACAGAGCAAGCACACCCACGGGCGGGCCGGGCAGGGTTTCCCCTTCGGGCCGTGCAGGCCCGACAGCTGGTCCCCGCAGGCGGCGGTGAACACATCTCGTGCTCCGCCGACTAGCGCGACCAGGGCCTCGTCGTTCAGACCCAGGGCGACGACCTTCTCGGGGTAGTCGCGGACCAGCGCGGCAACGTCCTCGTCTGCCAGGACCACCGGTGCCTCGGCCCGTCGCAGCATGTCGTTCTGTGCTTCGGCGATGATCTCGTCAACGAGCTCGCGCTGCTTCGGGGTCCCGGCCTTCAGGTAGTGGTCGCCTTCGACTTGAGGACTTCGGTTGGGATCCAGGGTCGCGCGCTTGCTGCCCGCCCATGCTCGGCGGTCCCGCATCGAGTCGTAGGTGGTGCGGATCCGGTGCATGTTCATGGCCAGCGGTTTCCCGTCGTCCCCCATCAGCCCTCGGTCCACGACCCACTGCCGGATCGTGGTGACGGTGGCCGGTCGTGTGACCCAGGGACCGTGGTCGTGCGGGTCGTAGCGCACCCAGAGTGCCTCCCGGGCATCCGGCGGAGCGAACTGGCGAGCCAGCGCGGAGTGATCGGTCCACTGCCGCAGCAAGCGGGTCGCCCGGGTGGTCAGCGTCCGGCTCTCCTCGGCCGTGCGGCCCTTGATGTAGTTGAGCAGGATCGTTCGGTCACCGGCCCAGTCGACATCGGCCAGCCCAAGGTCATCCAAACCGTCCGGCACGATGCCGGTGTAGACCCCGAACAGCAGCCGGTAGCCGAGCATGGTGCTGACATTGGGGAAGAGCTTGGCGGCCTCCCAGCTGCGACGCCAGGGAAACCTCGTCCGGGGCAGCCCTGAGGGATGCGACGAGGACCAGGTCGCGAACGGAGCCGCCTCCACCGGACCCAGCTGGGCAAAGAGCCAGAGCATGTTCGCATCCGTCCAGCCGCCCTCGCGGGGGTCCCGGGCCGACTCGGCCGTCTTCACCGCCAGCCGGTGGGCCGCGTACGACTCCTTGACCGCGGTGCGGCAGACCTCGGTCAGGCGTGCCCACTCGGTCTCGCTGTAGGGCTGCAGGTATTTGCGGTCACGGCGGCGGTCCGAGACAAACTTTCGGCCGTCGACCAGTTCACGGACATCTGGGCGCAGCACCCCCTGGAGATCATCAAGGCGTCGCAGCATCATCCGTGCCTGGCTTTCCTGCACCGGCCGGTGCTTTCCACTCATCCAGAGCGCGGCCAGCGGGCCGCGGGTCAGCTCGGCCGCACTACCGGTGAAACCCAGCTCGTGCAGACCGTTCGTGAAAGCGCGGATCCCTGTCAGATAGCCGGCCAGCGTGTTCTCCTGGTCGATCCTGCCGTGCGGATGCACGAGGTCGGCCAATCCGTGCAGCAGTTCACGAGCCAGCACCGGATTGCGGGTGGAGACCTTCTCGCCGTGGGCCAGGCTGTTCACCCACCGCGTGCAGTCGGTGCCGTCGCTGAAGATCGCGGTGATGCCCGGTGGCTCATCGATCACGGTCGCTGGCATCAGATGTCACCTTCGTCGTCTTCGTCGAACTCCTCGGCCGCCTCGCGGTCCGCCCGTGACAGGGCCGTGGGCCGGCTTTCTGGCGCACGCAGGTCGGCGAAGATCCGAGTCGTATCAAGACGGTTCAGGTACTTTTCAGTGGTCAGAGCACTGGAATGTCCCAACAGGTCGCGCAGGACCAGCAGCGGATCATGGCTGGTGAGGTAAAGCGCCAGCGCGGCATCCGTGTCACCGGGCTGGACCTTCTGGGCCAAGCGCGCGTAGTGGCCAGACACGAGCTTGGCCATCGTTTGCATGGCGAAGGTGTGGCGCCCTCGGTGCGGATGAACATGCGGGAACCGCGGCTCGTAGCGTTCCCGGATCCGGTCCGAGGCGCGTTCGAAGACCGTGTTCCACGCGGTGAACGGCCGTCCCGGGCCACAGACCGACAACAGCATCGACCCGCCGCCGGGCGCGACCAGCCGGCGGCGCTCACCCGGCCCCAGGTCCTCCCACTGCATGCGGACGCCGTTGACCCGGCCGCCCCGGGCATCGGCCTCGGTCACGATCAGCGGCTCACCCCAGCGGGCCGGCGGCATCCACGTCGAGCCCGCAACGGAGGTCGCACGCTCGAATGCCAAGTAGCAGTGGAGCTCGACAAGCGTGTCGTAGTCGACCCACGTGTTGCGGAACTTTCCGCCCTTGGTGATGGCCCACGGCAGCGGCACGAGCGTCGGGATCTCGGTCCGCCTCTCCGGCAATGCGGGGACCTCGCAGGCCAGCAGGTAGGTGAACTCCTGCTTGCGCGGTCCGGAGGCGAACAGGAACCGGCCCACAGCCGCATTGCGGGCCATCTCCCGGCCCCGGTAGCCGCGCTCCTCCGAACCGTCCGGCTCCAGGCGAGCCAGGCCCTTGAGGAATAGGTCAGCGAAGTCGTCTTCGAGGTACCTGATCGTCACGTGCCCCTTCGCCTGGCGGCGACGGGCCTGATTGACCTTCCCCTCATGCAGCTGCCCCTCGAAGAGGCCCGTGGCGTGATCGTAGGTGAACGGCAAGGCGGTGGTGTAACCGTTCTCGATCGCCCAGGAGTAGAACTTGCCCAGCATGGCCATGTGCTGGTTCCACGTCGACGCCCTGAACCGGGCCTCAAGAGGTCCCCGGGCGCGATGGACCGCGTAGGTACCCAGCAGGGCCTTGAGCGGGTCCCTGCCATCGAACAGCCCCACTCCGTGCTCGTCGCCGAACTCCATCCACTCGCGCACAGCGCGGATGTACGACGGCCACGAGTTGTCCGACGGCACCTTGTTGGTCGGTAACTCGCAGGCCCAGCGGTTCACGACCGCGGAGGGCCGCAGCCCTTGATCGTCCTCGAAGAGCAGGTCTTCATCGAAAACCAGCGACATGCCTTCGGGGATGACCGGCTTGAACTCCAGCCCCCAGGTCTCCCAACCGGAAGACGAGTAGATCACTTGTTTCATGCACGCGGACGCTACCCGGCGGGACACCCCTCTCGTGCCCCCACAAACGGTCTCTGACCATAGGCTTCGCTCTCAAAGCGACACTGCAACTAAGCAGAAACAACCCAGCTGAGCACCCGCAGCGAGTGCAGCTCGGGCAGCGACTCCTCCAGAGCGCCCCCGCCGACCCGCCCGCGCGAGGAGGAGAACGCGGGCCAGCGCAGCCCGTCGGCCGTCTCGCCGCCGAGGAGTACGTCGAGTCCGCCGCCCAGCGGATCGGCGTCCACGAGGAGTGTGCGCAGCCCCTCGCGCGCGGAGGTGACGGCGAGCGCGCACGCGAGCGTGGACGCTCCGGCCCCGCCGCGGCCGCCGATGACGCCCACGGTGAGGGCGGGCCGGCCGACGCCTTCGGCCACGTCGGCGATGCGGTCGACGAGCCACTGTTCGCCGTCGGGCAGCATCAGGACGTGCTCGGCGCCGATCTCGACGGCCCGCCGCCACACCCCGGAGTCGTCCTGGTCCCGGCCGACGAGGACGACTCCCCTTCTGCGCGCGGCCCCGCGCACCCGCCGTGCGGCGTCGTCGCCCACGAGGACGAGCGGCGCGGCCTCCCAGCCGCCTCTGCGGTCGGGCACCCCGTGGTGCACCTCCGGTGTGGCGCCCGCCGCCGCGCACAGGCGCAGCAGGTCGTCGAGGAGTTCGCTGTCCTCGGTGACGATCAGCGGTCCGCCCTGCCGCCCTCCGGCGGCCGGCGGTGGATCGTGTGTGACGGCTCCGGCCACGGTCTCCATCCCCCTTCACTGCGTGACTCGCACGGCCCCTGCGGCCCCGCGATTCCCGAACGTGGGAAGAACCGGCAAGGCGGCCTCCCTTTGAACGGCCGACACAAACCGGCCGAACGCCCCCGGCAATCGGAGCCGGGGCCATGAACCCGCCGCGAGCGGGCTGCGCTGGAATCACGGTGCAGCGATCCCGGAAATCGTGTGGATCTTGGTGGATAACTGTGGACGCCTCGACGGTTGTGAATATCGCCGTCACCCATACCGGTGACGCTCCCGGGCCCCCTGTACGACTCCCACAGAGCAGTCTGACGACTACGCAACGTCACAGGTCATGGGCATGCCAATCACGCTGCCGAAGCGGCAACAGAGCGGCAATCCGGCCGCGCGAAGAAGGAGAAAACACATCCGGACATGCGACGACCCCCGCCGGGGGGGAGAGCGGGGGTCGTCCCCACGGCCCTACTC
>NZ_NGFN01000287.1 GCF_002148965.1 Streptomyces swartbergensis
CCCTTGCCCCGGCCCCTGCCCCAGGGGGCGCTTTGGGGGGCTCAAAGGTGCGTTTATGCAGGTGAGAAGCGTGAGGAAGGTGCATATGATCGGGGTGTCGGCCGCGCGACGCGTCGTCGGCGCGCGGCGTTAGGAGCCCCCTCGTGAGCACTCCCCAGCAGACCCGGACCGGCGTGACCCTCGACGTCGACCACAGCGACACCGCCTACCGCGCATGGCTGAAAGAAGCCGTCCGCAGAGTTCAGGCCGACGCCAACCGCTCGGCCGACACACACCTTCTCCAGTTCCCCCTGCCGGAGCGGTGGGGCATCGACCTGTACCTGAAGGACGAGTCCACCCACCCCACCGGCAGCCTCAAACACCGGCTCGCCCGCTCCCTCTTCCTCTACGGCCTCTGCAACGGCTGGATCCGGCCGGACCGCCCGGTGATCGAGGCCTCCAGCGGCTCGACGGCCGTCTCCGAGGCGTACTTCGCCAAGCTCATCGGCGTGCCCTTCATCGCCGTCATGCCGCGCACGACGAGCGCCGAGAAGATCCGCCTCATCGAGTTCCACGCCGGCCGGTGCCACTTCGTGGACGACTCCCGCACGATGTACGAGGAATCCGCCCGCCTCGCGGCCGAGACCGGCGGCCACTACATGGACCAGTTCACCTACGCCGAACGGGCCACGGACTGGCGCGGCAACAACAACATCGCCGAGTCCATCTTCCGGCAGCTGCGGATGGAGCGGTTCCCCGAGCCGGCGTGGATCGTCGCCACGGCGGGCACCGGCGGCACCTCGGCGACCCTCGCCCGCTACGTCCACTACATGCAGTACGACACGCGCGTCTGCGTGGCCGACCCCGAGAACTCGTGCTTCTTCGAGGGCTGGACCACCGGCGATCCGGACGTCACCTGCGACTGCGGCTCCCGTATCGAGGGCATCGGCCGGCCCCGCATGGAACCGAGCTTCGTGCCCGGCGCGATCGACCGGATGATGAAGGTGCCCGACGCGGCCAGTGTCGCCGCGGTGCGGGCACTGGAGCGGGCCATCGGACGCAAGGCGGGCGGCTCGACCGGCACGGGCCTGTGGAGCGCGTTGAAGATCGTCGCGGAGATGGTGTCCGAGGGACGGCAGGGGAGCGTCGTGACGCTGCTGTGCGACCCGGGGGACCGGTATCTCGACAAGTACTACTCGGACACCTGGCTGGCCGCCCAGGGGCTGGACATCGAGCCGTACACGGCCGCGATCGACTCGCTGCTGGAGACGGGCGTCTGGCCGGACTGAGACGGCGCCCCGGGCCCGCCGGCGTGCGGCGCTACGACGCCGCCAGCTTCCGGTCCAGCGCCGTGACGGCGTCCCGGAAGGCCTTGGCCTGAGCCGCCCGTACCGGCCTCACAGCGAGCCGGTACGCCGCCGTACCGTCGGTCGCGAACGTCCACCGCACCCGGGTCCCGGTACCGGCCGGGGCGAGCCGCCACTCCTCGGCGAGCGCCCGCACCCCGGGCACGTTGGTGACGTCGACGCGATAGGCGTACACCTCGGGTTCCTCCGCCGCGATGACCGATTCCCGGAACCGGACGCCTCCCACGAGGCGGATGTCGCGCCCCTTCCCGCCGTCGACCGGGCGGGCGGCCGTCACCTGGGGGAACCAGTCGACCCAGCCGGGCACGTCCTCCAGCGCGCGGTAGACCGCCTCCACCGGAGCGGAGATCTCCCGCGCGAAGACGTGCCGTACGGGCGCGATCCCGACGAAGTCGAGCCCCACCGGGCGCAGACGGTGAGCCATGGACGAAGCCCTCCTGTACGGGAGCGGGCGATGACCGGCAGCGTGACCCTAACCGGCGCCCGGTCAGCTGTCTGCCTCTTCCTCGGGCTCCCCGGCCACCACCAGCCGCCGCAGATGCTCCACGACCACCCCGCGCGCCTCGTCCGGCAGACCGGCGTCCGTCACCAGCGTGTCGATCCGCTCCAGCGAGGCGAACGAACTCAGGCCCACCTTGCCCCACTTGGTGTGGTCGGCGACGACCACCACCCGCCGGGCCGACTGCACGAGCCGCCGGTTCGTCTCCGCCTCCGCGAGGTTCGGCGTCGACAGCCCGGCCTCGACCGATATGCCGTGCACCCCGAGGAACAGCAGGTCGAAGTGGAGCGCCGCGATCGCCTGGTCGGCGACCGGCCCCACCAGCGAGTCGGACGGGGTGCGCACACCGCCGGTCAGCACGACCGTGGCCGCGCCCTGCCGCGGACCCGAGGTGCGCTGCGCCGCGTGGAAGACGTCGGCCACCCGCACCGAGTTGGTGACCACCGTCAGGTCGGGCACGTCCAACAACTGCTGTGCCAGCGCGTACGTCGTCGTGCCGCCGGACAGGGCGATCGCCGCGCCCGGCGCGACCAGCTTGGCCGCGGCCCGTGCGATGTCCTCCTTGGCGGTCAGCTCCAGCCCCGACTTGGCCTCGAAGCCCGGTTCGTGCGTACTCGCCTCGACCACCGGGACAGCGCCGCCGTGCACCTTCTCCAGCACACCCTGGCGGGCGAGCGCGTCGAGGTCGCGGCGGACCGTCATGTCCGACACGCCGAGCTTGCGCGTCAGCTCGTTGACCCGGACCCCGCCCCGGCGGCGGACCTCGTCGAGGATCAGGGATCGCCGCTGCTCCGCGAGGAGGTTCTGATTCTCGCTCACGTACGCTCCGGTCCTTTCGCCTCAATGCCGTCCGACACGCCCTGCGCACCTGCCGAAACCAGGACATTCTCCCCCGGCTCCGGTGCGCGGACGCCCCATCCTTGCATGTCGCGGCGTCGGTGGCGCCACCGACCGCTCGTCGCGCACATGCCACCCGAAGCCCCGCTCGTCGCTCCGCAGTGTTACAGATCGGAGAGATTCCGTGACAGGAGGTGTGCGCCGCCGCGGAAGTGGAGATCCTTGTGCCCGCACGGACAGAGCCGACGGCGTGTCACGGGGGATGTGCGAATCAGTGGAACGTGCGCGGGAACAGGCGTCGACCGGCGGGCCGGACCAGCCCGCCCGGCGGCCCGATGAGACCGGGACCGCCCTGGAACTCCTGGTCCACGGCGTGGGCGGCACCACGCCGCAGGAGATGCTCAACGATCCGCGCACGGTGCGGATCACCGGCGACGACATCGCGGCCGTCTTCCGGCGCGCCGACGACGTCGACGCGGAGAACAGCCCCGGCGACCGCCGCCGCGACGGGCCGGTGCCCGAGGCCTACGTCTGGTGCAACCTCACCTCCGGCAACGGCACCCGGGCCCTGTGGCTGTTGCTGCTGCCGTTCATGGTCGTCAACCTCGCCCACTGGATGCGCCCCAGCGCCCGGGGCCGCCGCCGCACGGTGCGCCTGTACGGCCTCCTGGTGCGGCTCGCGGGGCTCACCCTGACGGTGCTGCTCGTCGCGGCGGCCTGCGAGGTCGCCCTCGACCTGGCGGCCTGGCAGTGCGCGGGCACGCGCGCGTGCGCCGACCGGCACTCCTGGCTCGGCTTCCTCTCGCCCACCGTCTCGGACGGCGGCTGGTGGAGCAGCCCCGGCCGCAGGCTCGCCCTGGCGTCCTTCGTCCCGACCGCTCTGACCGTCCTGCTGTGGTACCTGTCCCGGCGCACCTGGAGCGACTACGAGTCCCAGCAGCCGCCGGCCCGCGACCCCGAGCCAGACGAGGACGGCGGCTCGACCGCGCTGGGCCGGCCCGGCTTCTGGTACGGACGCCGGCTGGTGGCCCGGCTGCGCGCCGCGCACACCGCCGCCGGGCTGGTCACGGTCGCCGCCGCGGTCGCCGGCGCCGCCGCCCGCCACGACCGCGAGCCCGGCGGCCCCGCCTTACTGAACACCCTGGGCCTGCTCCTGGAGGCGGCCCTCGCGGCCTGCGCGGTCGCCGTGGTGTGGGTGGTGTGCCGCCGGGGCCGCAGCGAGAGACGCATCGACCGGGAACTCGACGAGCGCTTCGTACGGCGCCTGCCGCTCGCCGCACTCGTCCTGCTCGCCCTCGCCCTGCTGTACGCGGGGTGGGAGCGCCCCGGCTGGGAGTCGGCCGGCCGGCTGCCGGGCGATGCCGCCTTCGGCGGTCTCGCCCTGGTCCAGGGCCTGCTCGTGATCGTCCTCGCCGGCGTCGCCCACGCACTGCACCGCACCGACCCCGACCGGCGGGCCGTGCTGCGGGGCCTCGGCGGACCGGCCGTCGCGATGCTGGCCTGCGCCCTGGGCGGAGTGATGTCCGGCGGGGTGGCGCAGCGCGTGTCCGACTGGCTGGACGGCACCGGGACGTCGATCGACGGCCCGCCGGTCCTGCTGACCTGGCAGGCGTCCGTGATCCCGCCCCTGATCATGGTGCTCCTGGTGCTCTTCGGCTGGCTGGCCCACCGCGCCTGGCAGCTCGCCCGCGCCGAACGCGAGGCGGTGGCCCGCGACTACCCGGACGAGGCCCAGGACCGCGCCCGCACCCGCCGTATCGCCTACACCCGCGCGATGGCCTCCCTGACCGACCGGGGACCCCGCATCGTCGCCGTCACCTCCGGCGTCACCCTGCTGCTCGGTGCCGCAGCCCTCGTGGGCGCCATGGCCACCGACGAGACACCGGGCGAGGCGGCGCGGGGCACCTACCCCGTCGTCCACGGCGCCGCCGAGACCGCCGAGGCCCTCGGCTCCTGGCTGATCGGCCTCGGCTTCATACTGTTCGTCACCTGGGGCAGGCGCGCCTACAAGGACGCCTCGGCCCGCCGCACCATCGGCATCCTGTGGGACGTCGGCACCTTCTGGCCGCGCGCCGCCCACCCCTTCGCCCCGCCCTGCTACGCCGAGCGCGCGGTGCCCGACCTGACCTGGCGGATCGCGACCTGGACCCGCGTCACCGGCGGACGGCTGGTCATCTCCGGGCACTCGCAGGGCAGCGTGCTCGCCGCCGCGGCGGCCTGGCAACTCACGCCGTCCACCCGCAAACGCGTCGCGCTGCTGACGTACGGCTCCCCGCTGGAGCGGCTCTACGGCCGCTGGTTCCCGGCGCACTTCGGCCCCGCCGCGCTCGGCTCACTGCACCGGGAGGTCGACTGCTGGCGCAATCTGTACCGGCTCACCGACCCCATCGGCGGCCCGGTGCGCCTGCCCGGCGACCACGACCTCGGGGTCGACCACGTGCCGTTGCCGGACCCCCTCTCCTACGGCCGCACCGACCTGCACCCGCTGCCCGCGCCGATCCTCGGCCACTCGGACTACCAGGCGGACCCGGCGTTCGCCGAGGAGCGCCGCAAACTGCTGGCCCGGCTGCGGCCGGACCTGCCGGCACCCCGTCACACGGCCGAGCAGCCCTGCCCGGGTCCGGAGGCGGATCCTCAGAGCAGCTCGGGCAGGTCCTCCGCGTAGAGCAGTGTCAGGTCGTCCTTGCTCGGCTCGGCGAACTGGGCGACCCGGCTCGCGTGCCGCTCCACCATCGCCTCGAAGGTCTGCCGCGCGGTACGGCCGTTGCCGAACGCCGGGCCCTTCGGGAGCTCCGTGAAGTACTTGCGCAGGGCCTGAGCCGCACCGGGCGCCAGCCGGTACTCGTGCTCCTCGGCCTGCTGCTCCACGATCCGCAGCAGGTCCTCGGGGCCGTAGTCGCTGAAGGTGATGGTCCGCGAGAACCGGGACGCCACACCGGGGTTGACCGACAGGAAGCGCTCCATCTCGGCCGTGTAGCCCGCGACGATCACCACGACCGCGTCCCGGTGGTCCTCCATCAGCTTCACCAGCGTGTCGATGGCCTCCTTGCCGAAGTCGCGGCCCGCGTCCTCCGGGGACAGCGCGTACGCCTCGTCGATGAACAGCACACCGCCGCGCGCCTTCTCGAAGGCCTCCTGCGTGCGGATCGCCGTCGAGCCGATGTGCTCGCCCACCAGGTCGACCCGGGACACCTCGACCAGGTGGCCCTTCTCCAGCACACCGAGCGACGCGAGGATCTCGCCGTACAGCCGCGCGACCGTCGTCTTGCCCGTGCCGGGGGAGCCGGTGAAGACCAGGTGCCGCTTGACCGAAGCCGCCTTGAGGCCCGCCTGCTGCCGGCGCCGGCCCACCTCGATCATGTCGGTGAGGGCACGCACCTCGCGCTTGACGCTCTCCAGGCCCACCAGCGCGTCGAGTTCACCGAGGACGTCCTTGGAGCTGCGGGCCGACTGCTCGGGCTCCGCGACCGGGGCGGGGGCCGGGGGCTCCGGTTCGGTGCGCTGACCCGGGACCGCGCCCAGCAGGCCGGGGGAGTGGCTCACCGTCTGCACGGCCGTCTCCGGCGCCGCCGGGGTCCGCAGTCCCGCGCTCTCGTCGCTGGTGCAGTCCTCGACCAGGGGGCCCGCCCCGGACGACGCGTCCGCGCCGCTGTCCGCGAACTCGTAGCCGCCGCGCGCGCACCGCTCCGTGCGGCACTTCCGCAGCGTCGTACGGCTGCCGTCGATCACATGGAAGCCGTAGCCGCCGCTGCCCGTCACCCGGCAGTTGTGGAAGCTGCCGCGGCCTCCGGCCGACACGTACACCCCCGCCTCCGCGGGTGAGTCGATCGTGCAGCGCTCCACCGTGGGGTCGGCGCCCTTGGTGACGATGACGCCGGTCTGAGTGCCGTCCAGCGTGCAGTTGCTGAGGGTGCCGCCGCTGCCGTGGTCGCGGAACCAGGCGCCCGTCGCCGCGTCCCGGATCCGGCAGTCGTCGAGCTGCGCCGTCGCCCCGTCGCTCACCGACACGGCCGTGTTGCGCACCTGCGACAGGTCGCTGTCGACGACGTCCGCGCGCGAGCCGCGGTCGAGGACGAACAGGGCGTCCGGCACGTCGTGCACCCGGCAGGAGTCCAGTACGGCGGTGGCGCCGTCGCTCACCCACACCGCCGGGTAGTCGCCCGTGCTGTCGAAGATTTCGCACTGGTTGGCGTCCACGCGCGTGCCCGGGTCCCACACCGACAGGCCGTTGCGCCCGAACTGCCGCACCGTGGTGCGGGTCAGCGTGAGGACGGAGCGGGAACGCAGGTCGACCGCGTTCTCCGGGATGTCGTGGATACGGCAGTCGGCGAGCGTCAGCACGGCGTCCGTGTCGAGCGTGACTCCGTCGGCCGTCGTGCGGTGCACATCGCAGTCGGTCAGGTGCGCGGTGGCCCGGCCGGTGATCTGCACACCGCTGCCCCGGACCTCGTAGATCTCGCAGCCCACCGCCTCCAGCGCCGAGTTCTCCCCGGTCGCCGACAGGCCCGAGCCCGAGGTGTGGTGCACCCGGCAGCGCTCCAGACGGGGGTGGGCGCCGCCGCGCACCGCCACGCCCGCCTGGCCGGCCGCGACGACCTCGCACTCCTCGAACACCCCGCCCGCACCGTCGAGTACGGCGATGCCGATGCCCGCCGGATTGTCGACCGCGCAGCGCCGGACCGTGGGCCGGGCGTTGCCGCGCACCTCGATCCCGGCCGCCGACCGCGTGACCACCCGTACGTTGCTCAGCTCCGGGGTGCCTTCCTCCACCAGCACCGCCGGGGCGGCCGCGTCCTGGCCCTCCACGTGCAGGTCCTGGACCACCGCCGAGGCGCGCACGGTCAGCGGTACGCCGTCCAGGGGCGCGATCCGCACCGAGCCGGGGGAGCCCTCGGGGCCGCGCAGGGTCACCGCGCGCTGCACGACGAGGTTCTCGCGGTAGGTGCCGGGGGCGACCGTGAGGACGTCTCCGTCGGCCGCGGCCTCCAGGGCAGCGGCGAGCGATGCGTACTCACCCGTGCGGCGCCGCCACCGCGACGTGCCGGTGTGCGTCACCTGGACCGTGCCCTGTGCCATGGTGTAGCTGTGCCCCCACCTCGGTCGTACTGATGGCTGGTTCGCCTTCGGGACGCTGCCACCGGTGTCGGGACCGCGACCGTGCCGGACCCCCTCGGGCCTGCGCGCGTACGCGGCATCGAAACCGGCGCGCCCCTCGTGCTCGCTCGCGCGGGTTGTGCCGAACGGTTCGGCCGGACCACCGTAGCGTGCGCGCGGGTGGTGGGTTGACCAGAGCCGGAAGGCTGTCAGCTGCCGGTGCCCGTCCTGCCCCAGTCCGGGCCCGCCTTGTCCCAGGCCTGGTCCCAACGGGCGTACCGGCGGCGGACCATGCGCCAGACGATCAGCCGTCTGCCGCCCTCGACGAGACCGCCGGCCGCCAGGGCCGCGCCGAAGCCGGCGAGGACCGCGTGCGTCGACGCCGTCGCGGAGTCCAGGGGGCGGGCCACCATGTGGCCGTGCCGGTCGGTCCATATCCGGAACTCGTCGCCCTGCTGCGGGTCCTTGAGGCCCGCCAGCACCGGGCCCTGATGTTCGCTGCCGTCCGGTGCCGTCCAGTCGGCGAGGACGCGGCTGCGCAGATCCCGGCCCGTGGAGGTCTCCGGGTCGGCGTCCAGCGGGGAGCGGTCGAGCTTGCGGACCACTGTGGCCGTCACCAGGTGCCGCGCTTCGTGCTGCTCGCGGACGGAGCGCTGGAGGGCGTCCTGGGCGGCGCCCGCGACGAGGGAACCGGCCACCGGGGCGGCCAGGAGGATCAGCACCAGGGCCGCCAGCGCCACCCAGGCCTCGGCCAGATCGGTCGCGCGGCACAGTGGGTTGCGCCGCCAGCGCCAGAGTCCGCTGATCGCTCGCACCGCCCGCACCCCCTTCCCGCTCCGTGATAACCCCCGGCGGAGCCGTCCACGCGTCAACCGGGCGAAGAGAGAGCGAAATCACCTCTCACCGGCGACTCTCACGAACTTCTCACACAAGCCCAACGCCCGGGCGTTCGGGGCGGTTCCCGCCCGGGGGCGCCGACCTCCGGCCCGGTCACTCGAGGACGCTGACCGGGTCGCCGACCCGGATCGTGCCCCGGGACAGGGGCACCAGGTTCTGCCCGAAGACCAGCTTGCCGTCGAGCCGCCGGTGCCGCCCCAGGCTGTTCAGGGGCTCTCGGCCGCGCCGGCCCGTGCCCTGGTCGGTGGTGGTCACCACGCACCGTCCGCAGGTCTTGGCGACGCGGAAGGACACGTCCCCGATGGCGACGCGCGACCAGCCGTCCTCGGCCCAGGCGTCGGTGCCCGCCACGACCACGTTCGGCCGGAAACGGTTCATGGGCAGCGGGCCCTCGTCCGCGTGATCACCCTGCGCGATCAGGGCGTTGAGGGCGTCGAGCGAGGCCGTCGTGGTGAGCAGCAGCGGAAAGCCGTCGGCGAAGGAGACGGTCTCGCCGGGACGCGCGTACTCCGGGTCGACGGGCCGGCGCGTGGCCGGGTCGTCCATGTACGCGAGACGCGCATCGATGCCGAGGTAGGCGCTGCACCAGGCGTGCGCGGCCTCGTCCTCGGCCGGAACCGCGTCGACCTTGTCGCGGAAGATCTCCACCGGCACTGTGTCCAACGGCCGGGGAACGGGCACCGTCAGGGGCTCCATGCCGGGTGCGGACAGCCGGACGCCGCCGTCCGGCAGAAGCTCGGCGGCGGCCAGGGCCAGGCGCGGCTGCCGACGCTGCGTGAGGACCTTTCCCCCGTCGTCGACCAGCGCCCAGCGCCGGTCTCCGGTCAGTCCCCAGGGCTCCACGACGGCCTCCCGGGGCGCGAGGCCCCGGACCGCCTTGACCGGATGGACGTGGATCGAATGCAGGTGCGCGTTCCCCATGGGGCCATCGTGCCAGCCGGCACCGACAGCCCCCGGGCGGCGGCTCAGTAACCGCGGTACTGCTGGTTGTTGTACGGGTCCTGATAGGGAGCCTGGGCGGGCCGGGGAGCCGCGGGGCGCATCGCCTCGTAGCCCGCGCCGGGTGCCGCCGGACGCGGCTGCTGCGGCTGGGGGCCGGGATAGCCGCGCGGTGCGGTGGCCTGCTGCGGGATGTACGCCGCCGGTGCCTGCTGGAGCGGGGCGGGTTGCTGCGCCTGCGGATAACCGTAGGCGGGCTGGGACGGGGCTGCCGGAAGAGCGGGCAGCGCCGACGGGAGGGCGGGCAGGTTGCCGCCCGGTGTGTCGTACTGAGCGGGGACCCGGATCGGGGCGATCTGCGGGGTGCCCCGCTCGGCGACGAGCTTGTCGTAGATCGGGGTGTCCGGGAAGGAGGCGGAGTAGTAGCCGCCGCCATAGGTGGAGCGGGGGGAGGTCATGGCACATAAGTTAAGCCCACGATGTGCTGGTTGGGGAGACCGATAAGAGGGTTGTTTTCCGTGTCCCCAGTGACCGGGTATCCCTAATGCGAGCGAACTCGGCAAAAAGGGGCACCCGAGCAAGGCTCCGATCGTGTAAAGGCCGAGTTCCGGGGCGGTTACCAGGGGTTGGCCACCGGACTTCCGTTGACGGCGCATGGGAGTTCGCCGTGGGGAGGAATAGGTTGTGCGAACGGAACCCGACGGACGGCCGGGATGTGCCTGGCGCGGTGACACGCAATGGGGGCGGACATGCAAATGCTGAAAGGTTCAAATACCGGGGTGCCCACCGCGGCGCTGCGGGTCGAATTGGGCTGGCGGGCCGGGCCGGGGGTGCCCGACGCCGACGCCTCCGCTTTGCTGCTGGTGGGCGGAAAGGTCCGCTCGGACGCGGACTTCGTCTTCTACAACCAGCCCGCGCACTCCTCCGGCGCGATCCGGCACGAGGGCAAGCGCAATGCCGACGGCCGGGTCACCGACACGCTCCTCGTCGACCTCGCGCGCGTGGAGCCCGCGATCGAGACGATCGTCCTCGCCGCATCCTCCGACGGCGGCGCGTTCGGGCAGGTCCCGGGCCTCTACATCGAGGTCCAGGACGCCACCCAGGGAACTCCGGTCGCCCGCTTCGACAACCCGGGCGCCACCACCGAAACCGCTTTCGTCCTCGGGGAGTTCTACCGCCGCCAGGGTGCCTGGAAGTTCCGCGCCGTCGGCCAGGGCTACAGCAGCGGACTCGAAGGACTGGCCACGGACTACGGCATCACGGTGGACGAGCCGCAGCAGGCGGCCCCGGCTCCGGTCCGGGCCGCGGCTCCCGTTGCCGCGCCCTCGGCGCACACGCCCCCGCCGCCGGCCCACCCTGTGGCAC
>NZ_NGFN01000288.1 GCF_002148965.1 Streptomyces swartbergensis
GGCGGAATAAGCCCGACCGTTCACAGCGTCCTCGCTGTGTTTTTTCAAAGGAACCTCGACCATCGGAAATTTCCGACGGACGGGGTATCAACATATCTGGCGTTGACTTTTGGCACGCTGTTGAGTTCTCAAGGAACGGTCGCTTCCTTTGTACTCACCCTCTCGGGCTTTCCTCCGGGCGCTTCCCTTCGGTCTTGCGTTTCCGACTCTATCAGATCTTTTCTCGACCCGATTTCCTCGGTGCTTTCCAGGTTCCCGCTTCCGCGTTTCCGCTTCTGCGTTTCCCTTTCCGGCGGTTCCGACTTTATCAGAAGTTTCTCAGCCGGATTTCCATCCCTCACCGGAGCATGGTTCCCAGCGCTGAATCGGCCGGGTGCCCCGTCGGGAGGAGTTGTAAACCTACTGGAGCGGGGCTCCTCGATGCAAATCGAGGAGCCCCGCTCCCAGTTGGCGCCTGGTCAGGCCCGACGGACCGTCAGACCTCCACGACCACAGGCAGGATCATCGGCCGGCGCCGGTAGGTGTCCGAGACCCACTTGCCCAGCGTGCGGCGAATGAGCTGCTGGAGCTGGTGGGGTTCGACCACTCCGTCCTGGGCGGAGCGTTCGAGTACCTCCGTGACCCTGGGGATCACGTCGCCGAAGGCGGAGTCCTCGATGCCGGAGCCGCGGGCCTGGATGTGCGGTCCGCCGGTGATCTTCCCGGTGGACGAGTCCATGACCACGAAGACCGAGATGATGCCCTCGTCGCCGAGGATCTTGCGGTCCTTGAGGGCCGGCTCTCCCACGTCCCCGACCGAGAGGCCGTCGACGTAGACGTAACCCGCCTGGACCTTGCCGGAGATCTTGGCCTTGCCCTCGACGAGGTCGACGGCGACGCCGTCCTCGGCGATGACGATGCGGTCGTGCGGGACGCCGGTCAGGGCGCCCAGTTCGGCGTTGGCGCGCAGGTGGCGCCATTCGCCGTGCACCGGCATCAGGTTCTTCGGGCGGCAGATGTTGTAGAAGTACAGCAGCTCGCCCGCGGACGCGTGGCCGGAGACGTGGACCTTGGCGTTGCCCTTGTGGATCACGTTGGCGCCCCAGCGGGTCAGGCCGTTGATCACGCGGTAGACCGCGTTCTCGTTGCCGGGGATCAGGGACGACGCCAGGATCACCGTGTCGCCCTGGACGATGCGGATCTGGTGGTCCCGGTTGGCCATGCGGGACAGGGCCGCCATGGGTTCGCCCTGGGAGCCCGTGCAGACCAGGACCACCTCGCTGTCCGGGAGGTCGTCGAGTGTCTTGACGTCCACGACGAGGCCCGGGGGGACCTTCAGGTAGCCCAGGTCTCGCGCGATGCCCATGTTGCGGACCATCGAGCGACCGACGAAGGCGACGCGGCGGCCGTACTCGTGCGCGGCGTCCAGGATCTGCTGGATGCGGTGGACGTGGCTGGCGAAGCTCGCGACGATGATGCGCTTGCGGGCGCCGGCGAAGACCTGCCGCAGCACGTTGGAGATCTCCCGCTCGGGCGGGACGAAGCCCGGGACCTCGGCGTTCGTCGAGTCCGAGAGCAGGAGGTCGATGCCCTCCTCGCTCAGACGTGCGAAGGCGTGGAGGTCCGTGAGGCGGCTGTCCAGCGGGAGCTGGTCCATCTTGAAGTCGCCGGTGTGGACGACCATGCCCGCAGGGGTGCGGATGGCGACGGCCAGCGCGTCCGGGATGGAGTGGTTGACCGCGACGAACTCGCAGTCGAAGGGGCCGATGCGCTCGCGGTGCCCTTCCACCACTTCAAGGGTGTATGGGCGGATGCGGTGCTCCTGGAGCTTGGCCTCGATGAGGGCGAGGGTCAGCTTGGAGCCGATCAGCGGGATGTCCGGCTTCTCGCGCAGGAGGAAGGGGACGCCGCCGATGTGGTCCTCGTGGCCGTGCGTGAGGACGATGCCCTCGATGTCGTCGAGGCGGTCCCTGATGGACGAGAAGTCCGGCAGGATCAGGTCGATTCCGGGCTGCTCCTCCTCGGGGAAGAGCACTCCGCAGTCGACGATCAGCAGGCGTCCGCCGTACTCGAAGACCGTCATGTTCCGGCCGATTTCGCCGAGGCCGCCGAGCGGGGTGACCCGCAGGCCGCCTTCGGGGAGCGGCGGGGGCGGGCTGAGTTCGGGATGCGGATGACTCAAAAGACTCTCCTCACCACGCGCGCCACGTACCGGTAGGGCACGTGGCGCGCATGACGTTCGTGCAGAAGCAGTTGTCGTATGGAGTGGTGCGGGCACCGGTGGCCCGCTATTCAGTTGTGAAGCAGGTGCGCGGGGGTCCGCGCGAAGTCTGATGTCAGAGCTGTACCCCGCCGGCGGCAAGATCGATCTTGAGTTGCTCGATCTCCTCGGGCGCGCATTCGACCATGGGGGCGCGCAGGGGCCCGGCGGGCAGGCCCTTCAGGGCGAGCGCCGCCTTGGTCGTCATCACGCCCTGGGTGCGGAACATGCCCGTGTAGACCGAGAGCAGCTTCTGGTGGATCTCGGTCGCCTTCTGGACGTCGCCGGAGGTGTACGCCTCGACCAGGGCGCGCAGCTCGGGGGTGACCACGTGGCCGACGACGGAGACGAAGCCGACCGCGCCGACGGAGAGCAGCGGCAGGTTCAGCATGTCGTCGCCGGAGTACCAGGCGAGCCGTGAGCGGGCGATGGCCCAGCTCGCCCGGCCCAGGTCGCCCTTGGCGTCCTTGTTCGCGACGATCCGGGGGTGCTCGGCGAGGCGGACGAGCGTCTCCGTGTTGATCGGGACGCCGCTGCGGCCGGGGATGTCGTAGAGCATGACCGGCAGCTCGGTGGCGTCGGCGACGGCCGTGAAGTGCCGGTAGAGGCCCTCTTGCGGGGGCTTGTTGTAGTACGGGGTCACAACGAGCAGGCCGTGTGCGCCGGTGCGCTCCGCCGTGCGGGCGAGTTCGATGCTGTGGTGGGTGTCGTTGGTGCCGACCCCGGCCACGACGTGGGCGCGGTCGCCGACGGCCTCCAGGACCGCCCGTACGAGATCCCTTTTCTCCGCATCGCTGGTGGTCGGCGACTCGCCCGTGGTGCCGCTGATGACCAGGCCGTCGTTGCCTGCGTCCACCAGGTGGGTGGCGAGCCGCTGCGCGCCGTCGAGGTCGAGTGCGCCGTCCGCCTTGAAGGGCGTGACCATGGCGGTGAGGACCCGCCCGAAGGGGGTCTGCGGAGTCGAGGTCGGAGCCATGGGTTACACGCTACTCGTTGCTCAGGACCGGGTCTGCCCTAGGGGGAGGCGACAAGTCGCGACAAAGATGGAGCCCGGCACTGCCTGCTCGGGGGTTCAAGCAGTGCCGGACCCGTTTGATCAGGCTAGATGAACTTCTCGAAATGCCGCAATACGGACACTTCGTGCGGCTGAACCGTACATCTGTGCCTGATCGGGGAACGGGGGCGCGTTACGGCGCCACGCGCCCGTTCGCGTTGAAGGCGGCGTAGGTGAGCGGCATGAGCCTGGCCCACTCGGCCTCCATCTTCTCGCCGACCATCTCGATCTCGCGTTGCGGGAAGGACGGGACCTTGGCCAGCTCGTGCTGGGTGCGCAGGCCGAGGAAGTGCATCAGGGAGCGGGCGTTGCAGGTGGCGTACATCGAGGAGTACAGGCCGACCGGGAGGACCGCGCGGGCGACCTCGCGGGCGACACCGGCGGCGAGCATCTCCTGGTAGGCCTCGTACGCCTGCCGGTAGGAGTCCTCCATGACCCGGCCGACCAGCTCCTGCTGGGCCTGGGTGCCCTCGACGAAGACGTACTTGCCGGGGCGGCCCTCCTGGACCAGCTTGCGGGACTCGTCGGGGACGTAGAAGACCGGCTGGAGCTCGCGGTAGCGGCCGCTCTCCTCGTTGTACGACCAGCCGACGCGGTGCCGCATGAACTCGCGGAAGACGAAGATCGGGGCGCTGATGAAGAAGGTCATCGAGTTGTGCTCGAAGGGGCTGCCGTGCCGGTCCCGCATCAGGTAGTTGATCAGGCCCTTGGAGCGCTCGGGGTCCTTCTTCAGCTCGTCCAGGGACTGCTCGCCGAGGGTCGAGACGCGGGCGGCGAACAGGACGTCCGCGTCGGACGCGGTGTGCTTGACCAGCTCGACGGTCACATCGCTGCGGTAGCTGGGCTTGATGTCGTCGGCGGGGATGTCGGTCACGGTTGGCAGGGCCTTCCCATCTCGTCGTGTGGCGACGCCACTCTACGGCCCGACGAAATCAGCGCGATCGGTGGCGTGCCGCAATGAAGTCGGTGAAACAGGGCACCTCTGAGGGAGTTCATTCGTCTCTACAGACGAAAGTGATCCGTTCCACCCCTTGAAGGAGACGCACCCCTGATGTTCGGTCGGCGTGAACCCGTACCGTTTGCCTTCGTTGCCGAGGCCGACAGGTTCCGCAGCAATGTCACTCCCCCACCGCGTGAGCGGCTGTCCGTCGGCCAGATGGCCGGGCGATGGCTGCTCGGTCTGACCATCGTGGCGGGGCTCGTGGGGTCCCTGGTCGTCGGGACGCCCGCGCTGTCGGTCGACCACCCGGGCTCGCAGCCGCAGCAGTCACAGGCGTCGCAGAAGAACTGAGCCGCCACAGGCCGGCGCTGACTCCATCCGGCCCCCCGCCAGTGGTGACCGGGTACACAGATCGGTAGCCTCACCGGGCACAGCCCACGCATGGATCGAGTGAGGACCAGCCGTGCCCCTGCCCTTCCTGACGGCCGACCGCGTTTTCGAGGCGGCGGACGACGTTCCGCTGCCGTACGACGACCGTGACCGCTGGCGGCGGCCGTACCGGCCCGGGCCCTGGCGGGTGGTCGCGGCGGCGCTGGCGCTGCTGCTCGCGTCGTTCGTGCTGTTCGCGGCGGTCATCATCGCGGCGACGGCCGAACTGACCTCGGGCGGTATGGTCTTCGGGCTGGCACTGCTCGTCATCGCCGGGGCCCTGCGGCTGCTCCGCGTGGGCGTGTGGGTGAGCGCGCGCGGGCTGCGGCACGTCGGCTTCCTCACGACGCGTACGGCGTCCTGGAACCAGGTCGCCTCCGTGCGCACGGTGCAGCAGCCGGTGCGCTGGCTGGGGCTGCCCCGGACGGTGCAGGGGCAGGCGCTGCTGCTCGTCCGGCAGGGACAGTCGCCCGAGGCTGCGTCGGCGCTGCTGACCACGCACAACGCGGACTTCCTGGGCCGGGTGGAGGCCTTCGACCGGGCGGCCGACTCGGTCGAGGCCTGGGCGGACGAGTACCGCCCGCACTGACGCCCTCGGTGATCCCGGATTCTCATGCCGGAGGGGCCGGACCGTTCGCGGTCCGGCCCCTCCGGCATGAGTGGGGTGCGCCTCAGGCCGTCTCGGGCTGCTTGCGGTCGTGCAGGGCGATCGCGCGTTGCATCGCCTTGCGGGCGCGCGGGGTGTCGCGGGCATCGTGGTAGGCGACGGCGAGGCGGAACCAGGTGCGCCAGTCGTCGGGGGCGTCTTCCGTCTCGGCCTTCCGTTTGGCGAAGACCTCGTCGGCCGAGTCCCGGTCGATCCGCCCGCTGGGCGTGCGCCTCAGTTCGTCGACGGGCAGGCCGCCCTCGGCGTCGAGTTCGGCGGCGAGCTGGTTGGCCCTGCGGACGAACTGGGTGTTCTTCCACAGGAACCACAGGCCGATGGCCGGCAGGATCAGCACCGCGACGCCGAAGGTGACGGTGAGGGGCGTGCCGGTCTCGATGAGCAGGACGCCGCGGCTGCCGACCAGGACGAAGTAGACGACCAGGACGGCGGCCGTGAGGGCGTAGGTGAGCTTCGCGCGCATGACGGTCAGGAGCTCAGCTCAGGTCCAGGAAGTGTTCCAGGCCGAAGGTCAGGCCCGGGACGCTCCCCACACGGCGGGCGCCGAGCAGGATGCCCGGCATGAAGCTGCTGTGGTGCAGCGAGTCGTGCCGGACCGTCAGGGTCTCGCCCTCGGCGCCGAGCAGGACCTCCTGGTGGGCGAGCAGCCCGCGCAGCCGGACGGCGTGGACCGGGACGCCGTCGACGTCGGCGCCACGGGCACCGTCCAGGGCGGTGGTCGTGGCGTCCGGGGCCGGGGCGGAGCCGGCGTTGCGGCGGGCCTCGGCGATGAGCTGGGCGGTGCGCGTGGCGGTGCCGGAGGGGGCGTCCACCTTGTTCGGGTGGTGCAGCTCGACGACCTCGACGGACTCGAAGTACGGGGCGGCGATCTGCGCGAACTTCATGGTCAGGACGGCCCCGATGGAGAAGTTCGGCGCGATGAGCACGCCCGTCTGAGGGGACTGCTCCAGCCAGCCCTTCAGCTGCGCGAGGCGCTCGTCGGTCCAGCCGGTGGTGCCGACGACCGCGTGAATGCCGTGGCCTACGCAGTAGTCGAGGTTGGCCATGACCGAGTCGGGCGTGGTCAGTTCGACCGCGACCTGGACGCCGGTCTCGGCCAGCGTCTCCAGCTTGTCCCCGCGGCTCAGCGCGGCGACCAGTTCCATGTCCTCGGCGGCTTCGACGGCTCGTACCGCTTCCGAGCCGATCCGGCCCTTGGCGCCGAGGACCGCCACGCGCAGCTTGCTCATCTCTTGTGCTTCCTTCACCAGGGGGTTGTCAGGCGACGGCGTCGTGCAGGCGGGCCGCCTGTTTGTCCTTCAGCGGGCCGATGACCGACAGGGAGGGCTTCCGTCCCAGGATCTCGCGGGCGACCGAGCGGACGTCGTCCGGGGTGACCGACGCTATCCGGGACAGCATGTCGTCGACGGACATCTGCTCGCCCCAGCACAGCTCGCTCTTGCCGATACGGTTCATCAGCGCGCCGGTGTCCTCCAGGCCGAGGACGGTGGAGCCCTGGAGCTGGCCGATCGCGCGCCCGATCTCGTCGTCCGAGAGGCCGTGCTCGGCGACGTGGTCGAGTTCGTCGCGGCAGATCTTCAGCACGTCGTGCACCTGCGACGGCCTGCACCCCGCGTACACGCCGAACAGGCCGCAGTCGGCGAAGCCCGAGGTGTACGAGTACACGCTGTAGGCCAGGCCGCGCTTCTCGCGGACCTCCTGGAAGAGGCGGGAGGACATGCCGCCGCCGAGGGCGGTGTTCAGCACGCCCAGGGCCCAGCGCCGCTCGTCCGTGCGGGACAGGCCCGGCATGCCGAGCACGACGTGCGCCTGCTCGGTCTTGCGGTCGATCAGCTCGACGCGGCCCGCGGTGCGCAGGGATCGGCTGCCGCTGCGCGGGGCGACGGGCTCGGCGGCGAGGTCCTTGAAGGCACCGGCCTTCTCGAACGCGGCGCGGACCTGCCGTACGACCTTGGAGTGGTCGACGTTGCCGGCGCAGGCGACGACCAGGTGGGTCGGGTCGTAGTGCTTCTTGTAGAAGCGGCGGATGCGGTCGGCGGTGAGGGCGTTGACCGTGTCGACCGTGCCGAGGACCGGGCGGCCGAGGGAGTTGTCGCCGAACATCGTGTGCGCGAACAGGTCGTGCACGCAGTCGCCCGGGTCGTCCTCGGTCATGGCGATCTCTTCGAGGATCGCTCCGCGCTCGACGTTGACATCCTCTTCGAGGATGAGCGAGCCGGTCAGCATGTCGCTGACGACGTCGATGGCGAGGGGCAGGTCGGTGTCGAGCACGCGTGCGTAGTAGCACGTGTACTCCTTCGCCGTGAAGGCGTTCATCTCGCCGCCGACCGCGTCGATGGCGGAGGAGATGTCCAGGGCGGACCTGCGGTTCGTGCCCTTGAAGAGCAGGTGCTCCAGGTAGTGGGTGGCGCCGTTCAGGGCCGGGGTCTCGTCGCGGGAGCCGACGTGCGCCCAGATGCCGAAGGTCGCGGAGCGGACCGAGGGCAGGGTTTCGGTGACGATGCGCAGGCCGCCTGGGAGGGTGGTCTTGCGGACCGTGCCGATGCCGTTGGTGCCCTTGATCAGGGTTTGGGTACGGGCGACGGCCCGCGCCTCGGAGGAGGTGCGGGCCGTCGCCGTGGAGCTGCTCGACGTCACTTGTCGGTGTCGTCCTTGTCCTCGGAGGCTTCTTCGCCCTCGATCACGGGGATGAGGGAGAGCTTGCCGCGGGAGTCGATCTCGGCGATCTCGACCTGGACCTTGGCGCCCACGCCGAGAACGTCCTCGACGTTCTCCACGCGCTTGCCGCCGGCGAGCTTGCGGATCTGCGAGATGTGCAGCAGACCGTCCTTGCCGGGCAGCAGGGAGACGAACGCACCGAAGGTGGTCGTCTTGACGACCGTACCGAGGTAGCGCTCGCCGACCTCGGGCATCGTCGGGTTGGCGATGCCGTTGATCGTGGCGCGAGCCGCCTCGGCGGAGGGGCCGTCGACCGCACCGATGTAGATGGTGCCGTCGTCCTCGATCGTGATGTCGGCGCCGGTGTCCTCCTGGATCTGGTTGATCATCTTGCCCTTGGGGCCGATGACCTCGCCGATCTTGTCCACGGGGATCTTGACGGTGATGATCCGCGGGGCGTTCGGGGACATCTCGTCCGGCGTGTCGATCGCTTCCATCATCACGTCGAGGATGTGGAGGCGGGCGTCACGGGCCTGCTTCAGGGCCGCGGCCAGGACGGAGGCCGGGATGCCGTCCAGCTTGGTGTCGAGCTGGAGGGCGGTCACGAAGTCCTTCGTACCGGCGACCTTGAAGTCCATGTCACCGAAGGCGTCCTCCGCACCGAGGATGTCGGTGAGGGTGACGTAGTGCGTCTCGCCCTCGATCTCCTGGGAGATCAGGCCCATGGCGATACCGGCGACGGGGGCCTTCAGCGGCACACCGGCGTTCAGCAGCGACATGGTGGAGGCGCAGACCGAGCCCATGGACGTCGAGCCGTTCGAGCTCAGCGCCTCGGACACCTGACGGATCGCGTAGGGGAACTCCTCGCGCGCCGGCAGGACCGGGATCAGGGCGCGCTCGGCGAGGGCGCCGTGGCCGATCTCGCGGCGCTTCGGGGAGCCGACGCGGCCGGTCTCGCCGGTGGAGTACGGCGGGAAGTTGTAGTTGTGCATGTAGCGCTTGCGGGTCACCGGCGACAGCGTGTCCAGCTGCTGCTCCATGCGGAGCATGTTCAGCGTGGTGACGCCCAGGATCTGGGTCTCGCCGCGCTCGAACACCGCGGAGCCGTGGACCCGCGGGATGGCCTCGACCTCGGCGGCCAGGGTGCGGATGTCGGTGACACCGCGGCCGTCGATGCGCTTCTTCTCCTTGATGACGCGCTCACGGACCAGGGTCTTGGTCAGCGAGCGGTACGCGGCGGAGATCTCCTTCTCGCGGCCCTCGAACTCCGGCAGGAGCTTCTCGGCGGCGAGCTGCTTGACGCGGTCCAGCTCCGCCTCCCGCTCCTGCTTGCCGGCGATGGTGAGCGCCTGGGCGAGCTCGGGCTTGACGGCGGCGGTGAGCGCCTCGAGGACGTCGCCCTGGTAGTCCAGGAAGATCGGGAACTCGCCGGTCGGCTTGGCGGCCTTGGAGGCGAGGTCCGACTGGGCCTTGCAGAGCACCTTGATGAAGGGCTTCGCGGCGTCCAGACCGGCCGCGACGACCTCCTCGGTGGGCGCCTCGGCGCCGCCCTCGACGAGCTTGATGGTCTTCTCGGTGGCCTCGGCCTCGACCATCATGATCGCGACGTCGCCGTCCTCCAGGACGCGGCCCGCGACGACCATGTCGAAGACGGCGTCCTCGAGCTCGGTGTGCGTCGGGAAGGCCACCCACTGACCGCGGATCAGCGCGACGCGGACGCCGCCGATCGGGCCGGAGAAGGGCAGACCGGCCAGCTGCGTGGACGCGGACGCGGCGTTGATCGCGACGACGTCGTACAGGTGGTCGGGGTTGAGCGCCATGATCGTGGCGACGACCTGGATCTCGTTGCGCAGGCCCTTCTTGAAGGACGGGCGCAGCGGGCGGTCGATCAGGCGGCAGGTGAGGATCGCGTCCTCGGAGGGCCGGCCCTCACGACGGAAGAAGCTGCCGGGGATCTTGCCGGCGGCGTACATCCGCTCCTCGACGTCCACCGTGAGGGGGAAGAAGTCGAGCTGGTCCTTGGGGTTCTTGGAGGCGGTGGTGGCCGACAGCACCATGGTGTCGTCGTCCAGGTACGCCACGGCGGAGCCGGCGGCCTGCTTGGCCAGGCGGCCCGTCTCGAAGCGGATGGTGCGGGTGCCGAAGGGGCCGTTGTCGATGACGGCTTCGGCGTAGTGGGTCTCGTTCTCCACTAGCGTTTTCTCCGTTACTTTGTCGTCTTTCGTCCCACGCTGCCCGTGTGGCAGGGGGACGGTGGCGGAGAAGCGCTCCGTTGGTGCGGGCCGGTCTTCGATCGAAGCACCCGGGGCTTCCCCCCGGGGGCCACTACCGAGGACCGGCGGCGGCTAGGCGCGCTTCTCCTCTTCTTGTCGTGCTGTGTCGTCCGTATTGCGTTGTGCTACCACACTACAAAGCAGCAGCGACACTCCGCACGTACAGCAAAGGGAGCGGTCCCCTTTCCTGCCGGGAACCGCTCCCCTCACGGCGTCTTACTTGGCGCCCGCCGCACCGCGGCGGATGCCGAGGCGGTCGACCAGCGTACGGAAGCGCTGGATGTCCTTCTTGGCGAGGTACTGCAGCAGCCGGCGGCGCTGACCGACCAGGATCAGCAGACCACGACGGGAGTGGTGGTCGTGCTTGTGGGTCTTGAGGTGCTCGGTCAGGTCGGAGATCCGACGCGACAGCAGAGCGACCTGGACCTCGGGGGAGCCGGTGTCGCCCTCCTTGGTACCGAACTCGGACATGATCTGCTTCTTCGTAGCGGCGTCGAGCGACACGCGTACTCCTCATAGTCTGTGACTGGCCACCGAGTGCCCCCGGTCTGCTTCTCGGGGGAGCTTCCGTGACTCGGAAGGCGGGGATCCGCTGGGCGCGGCCTCCAGGGCGATGGGCTCCGGGGGTGCGTACACAAACGGCCGTCGACCAGGGTACCAGGC
>NZ_NGFN01000289.1 GCF_002148965.1 Streptomyces swartbergensis
ATCTCGTTGAACCGGTGGATCACATCCCGGACCGTGTCCTCATCGGCCTGCACCAACTTCGAGATCACCGGCACCCGGTTCCCGCCGGCCGAGGCCAGTAGCATCATCGCGCGCCGGTACCGCACCGAACTGGTGCTGCCCCGGCGCACGATCTGCTGCAGCTTTTGCCCCTCCTGGTCGGTCAACCTACGCACACGGACAGGCTCAGCCACCACACCCCCAGCAGTCGGATCGGACGTCAACGCACATCCAACCGCCCGGACGACCGCCCCGGCGAACCTTCCCGGTCAGAGCACTAGCATCACGCGGTGGCAGTAGCCCTCCGGCCGCCCGCCCCGCCCCTGCAGCCATGCGGGGACCAGCAGCAGCGGCCGGATGACCTGCCACTCCGCCTCCGTCATATCGGAGCCGTAACACCGCCCGCGGTCCGGTCCGTCCGCCGCGTTGCCGAACCTGTGCGCGAGACAGTCACACGCCGGAGACGGCGCGTTGGACTCCACGGGCGCGAGCGCGAAAGACTGCGGCAACAGGGCCTCCTGGGACTGATCGGACGGGATCGCACCCCCGAACTACCAAGAGGCCCTGCCTTCATGCACCGCTCCTGCCGCGATCACCCGATCAGGAACCCTGTTCGACCAGACAAGTCCGTTGAGCGGTAAGCGGAAGCCTTCTCAGATCTCCCGGAAGATCAGAGCTGCACCGAGAGCTTCTTTGGCCGGAACGAAGAGCTCCCCTCGGGCCGTCTCGCGTACTGGCAGTCCGGACTCTGCAAGCAGCGCACGCACCCGAGCGATGTCAGGGACGGCAACTGTGCAGGCGACAAGCGCCGGGAGCGCGGGCGCAGCCTCACCCGGCAGCAGATCACGGAGGTCGGCCTCGGCCAGGAGGGTAACCGGCCCCTCTGTGGAGATCGTCCGGCCCAGATACCGCGCGTACCGCTCGCGAACCAAGGGGAGTTGTCCGTCAGGTACGCACAGCACCGCCTCGACGATGTCCTGGGCGCCGTTGGGGTGGTCGAGGTGACGGGTGTGCTGGAATGTCGGGTCCAAGTCGGCAACGACGCCGACCCGGCCTTCCGGTGCACCGTCGATCTCCAGGTAGCGGACGGGTTCCGTGCGCACGCCGTTGGGGGTCTCGACCGGTCGGCCGACGGTGTTCACCCCTCCGTGTTCGACACCGGCCGCAGCGAGCCGGTTCCCCGTGCCGTCGACGTCCGGCGAGGAGAACATCAGGATGTGGAGCCCTTCGAAGCGATCACACCATCCGGCAAGCTGGGCGCTGGTCGCCTCGATCCGCGACAGGACCAGGGGGAGCTTTTCCGCAGGTGCCTGGAGCGGAACGATCCGCGCGTCAGGTGGCAGGCCCGCCATGTTCCCGGGCTTCACCGGGGTCACCAACTCAACGAAGCTCCGGGAGAGGTCGGCGTGGGCATTCGCTGCCCCGAAAGGCTCCGGCGCGGCACCTTCGCGGGGTGCCAGCGCCGGCACGCTGGGCGGCGGAACGTGAAATCCGAGCCGCCGGTAGAGCGCTATGGCCTGTGCCATGTCGCTGACGACGTGGCCGACGTGATGTAAGCGTGTGATGTCTTGAGGCATGACCTCACCGTAGGCCCACACACAGGAAGCTCGCAGAGCGGACCAGGGCAAGGTGACCCCCCGGATCGGACACGAAGGTACGGGCGGTTTGCTGTCTGTGACGTCGAAGGAATCGTTGACAGAGGAGAGCACTTCCGCCCCTGTGCCGACGGACGAAGCTGGTCCTCATTGCCCGAGGCAAACGAATGGGGAACGAAGAGCGACACTGGCCGTTTGTTGCTGAATCCCCACCTCTTGTTTGGGGGTGGGACGGACCTGCTCGCTGAGATTCCCCACCCACCCGTCGCCGTCACGCACACCCCCCTCGTGCGGTCCTGACCGGTGCGACACATCGAAGGACCTGCTTACCGTCATGACCACGGACCTGCGCGACGGAAGGCTGTTCCTGCCCAATCGAACAGTCCTGCTCGCAGACCCGGTGCACGACCGACTCGCGACCTATCCGAACTACCGCAACAGCAGGTGGCCACGCACCGCCAAACTCCCACCTGTTCCTGTCCCAGACCACCGCCTGCGGCGTGGACCCATCAGCACACTCTGGATCAACGACATCATCGGCATGCCCGCCCGCCGGCTCCGCGAGGACCGCTTCCTCCACGAGGCTGAGGCCACAGCGGGGATCCCCGCCGGATCTGCGACCTGATCGGCCTGACCGTCGGCCCGCGGCCCTGCGCTACACCTCCACCGTCGATCAGGCCGGCCTCGTCGAATACAGCCCACGCAACGCCGGGCCACGGCCGAACTCCCAAGGAAGTGAAGGCAGTTGAGTAGCATCCTCTATGTAGGATGGTCCCACTCACTAGGTCAATGTTTCGTAAAGTCAGGTGCGGCGCGGGGGAGCCCCGCACAAAACGATTGGGTAGCCAGTGCTTCTGAAAACGTTCGGCTGGTCGTTCGCGGTCACCGCGCTCGGCTTGGTCGCGGCGGCGTTATACGGGGGGTGGGCCGGCTTCGGGATCGTGGCGATCCTGTCCATCCTCGAGATCTCGGTGTCCTTCGACAACGCCGTGGTCAACGCCGGGATTCTGAAGAAGATGAATGCCTTCTGGCAGAAGATCTTCCTCACCATCGGCATCCTGATCGCGGTCTTCGGCATGCGCCTGGTCTTCCCGGTCGTGATCGTCGCCATCAGCGCCAAGATCGGTCCGATCGAAGCGGTGCGGCTCGCGTTCGACGACAAGGACAAGTACCAGCAGCTGGTGACCGACGCCCACCCGTCGATCGCCGCTTTCGGTGGCATGTTCCTGTTGATGATCTTCCTCGACTTCATCTTCGAGGACCGGGAGATCAAGTGGCTCGGCTGGCTGGAGCGTCCGCTCGCCAAGCTCGGCAAGGTCGACATGCTCTCCGTCTGCATCGCGCTCATCGTGCTGCTCGTCTCCGCGATGACCTTCGCCACCAACGCCCACCAGCACGGCGGCATCCATGTGGACAAGGCGGAGACCGTCCTGATCGCCGGTATCGCGGGCTTGATCACCTACCTGATCGTCGGCGGCCTCTCCGGCTACTTCGAGAACAAGCTCGAGGAAGAGGAGGAGCGCGAGCACGAGGCCGAGGAAGAGGCCAAGAGGAGCGGCAAGAAGGTCCCGGCGGTCGTGATGGCCGGCAAGGCCGCGTTCTTCATGTTCCTCTACCTGGAAGTCCTGGACGCGTCCTTCTCCTTCGACGGCGTCATCGCCGCCTTCGCCATCACCAACGACATCGTCCTGATGTCGCTCGGCCTCGGCATCGGCGCGATGTACGTCCGCTCGCTCACGGTCTACCTGGTCCGTCAGGGCACCCTCGACGACTACGTCTACCTGGAGCACGGCGCGCACTACGCGATCGGCGCCCTCGCCGTGATCCTGCTCGTCACCATCCAGTACGAGATCCACGAGGTCATCACGGGCCTCGTCGGGGTCGTCCTGATCGCCTGGTCCTTCTTCTCCTCGGTCCAGCGCAACCGCAGGCTAGTTGAATAAGTCCCCTGAGCTGGCCTTTGAGGGTGTCGAGGACGGCCTCGATCCACTGGCGGCCGCGGGCGAGGCGGTCCCGCCACACCTGTTGCGCTTGCTGAGACGCCATCCGCTTTCCGAACGTGATCGTTTGGTTCGGGCTGGGTGGGCATGAACTCCGGCTGGGAGCGGGAGAGATGGGCGTGGTTCGTCCGTTCGTCTCGCTTGTGGAGGTAGCTGGTGCCGTCGGTGCTCGGTCTGCTGGAGGCCCGGGAGAAGAAGGTCCGGGAAGAGGTGGCACGGTTGCGGGAGGAGGCCGAGCGGGTGCAGGCCGCCCTCGGTGAGGCAGAACGCACACTTCAGCGCCTTGCAGATGCCCGCGTGACGGTGGCCGAGGTGCTGGCCGGGCCCCCGTGTGCGGTCGTGGAGCCGGTGGTGAGTGCGGTGGCGGGGGCGGTTGTGCCCAGATGGGCCGAGGGGATGACAGCGTCGGTCCTGCCTGCCGACTACCAGCGGATCATGTCCGTGCTGGAATCGGATGCGGCCCGGGAGGGAATGCGGTGCCAGCAGCTGGCCGCGGCCCTGGGCCTTCAGGCGGTCCCGGCGAAGGTCGAGGGGCTGCGGTCGAAGGCGAAACGCCTGGTGGAGCGGGGGTGGGCGCTGCAGACGCGGCCGGGAGTGTTCACTCCGCTCGGGGCACCGGCCGGCTGAAGGCACCAGTGCGGAGTTGCTTGGCGTGGGTTGCGGCCGACCGCAGGACGAGGTTGTCCGAGGTCGTCGACGTCCGTCATCAGCTCGAAGAGCGCACCGAAGAGCTGGGGGCTGCCTGGGCCGCGAATCGCGAGCTCACTCGGGCACTCAACCAGCCTACGGCGTCCTCCCGTCACTGATTCGGCTACCGGCATTCCAGGCCGAATACGGACAGCGGTCCGGAATCCAGGTGCTCTGTGTTGGCGACTCGGGATATTTGACCCTGGTGAGGCGACCGAGCTTCGGTCATCTTTGCCAGAGCAAGCCCATGGCGTCCGCCTCGACCTCTGGAGAGTCCGGTGCAGCACAGAGCAACATTCATGAAAAGGCCTTATGCCTGGGTTGCGATGGTCGCCACCGCCATCGCCGTCGCGCTACTCGTACATCTGAGTCTCGGGTCCGCCAGCGCTGCGGGGTCGATCGCCGTGGAGCTGGACCCGAACGAAGAGATCATCGAGATCGTCGATGATGACGCGGCGTTCACTCTCGTCGCCGACCTGGTCAAGCTCGCCGCCGCCGAGGATGGTGACTCGGCTCCGGGGCCCAAGCCGGAGCCGCAGCCGGTGGGGCCCACCGACGAGGAAGTCGACGAGGTGTTCGCCAACCTCAACGCCGCTGTTGGCCAGCTCGGGTGGGATCTGACCCAACCGGCGCAGCGGACCAAGCTCGACGCCGAGGCACGCAAGATGCGCGACAACCTGGCTGCAAGGGGGATCTCCAAAGACGAACGGGGCGGTCTGAGCGGCGCCGACCTGAATACTCTCAAGGCCAACTTGGATGAGATCTACGCCACTCCGACGAAATGCAAGGGGCGTTGCCTTGCTTCCCCCGGCAAAAAGGCCGCGCGCACCCTTTTCATCACCTCACTGGGCATTCTCGGCACAGCCCTTACGCAAGTAGCCGCCGGTAAGTTCCGTACCGATGTCTTCGCGGTCGGCACCGTTCTCACAGTAGCGGCCTCGGTGGCCACCTACCTCTTCACGGTGCTCGACGACCTCCGGACAGCGCAGGCCGACGCAATCGCTGCCCGGAACAGGGTGGTGGCCAACCAAATGCTGATCGTCACCGCGCAGTTCCTCGCCGATCTGGTCAACGACGCCCAGCAGACGATCGCCGACTCCACGTTCGGTAGCGCGCGAACCTCGTTCTCCAGCGTCAGCAGCTACATGAGCGCCTTGGACGCGGACGTCCGGGACCTCGAGGCTGCCAGCACTGGGGGCTCTGACGGCGACCTCCGTCGCTGACAGGCCCGACTGCCGGATACCTCGACGGCCCGATTCAGACCGACACCGGCCCCGCGCACTGCCGCTGCCCCCTGTGGAACAGTGGCCGGTGCGCGGGGCCTCGGCATCTGAGCTGCACATTTCTGAGACGCCATCCGCTTATCGATCACGGGGCTGGCCTGTTCGAACAGGGTTCCTGATCGGGACCAAGCACCAGGAGGCCCTGTTGCCGCAGTTTTTTCGCGCTCGCGTGCGTGGAGTCCAACCCGCCTCCCCCGTCGTGTGACTGCCTCGCGCACAGGTTCGGCAACGCGGCAGACTGACCGAACCGCACCCCGAGCTATGTCTCCGACATGACGGAGGCGGAGTAGCAGGTCATCCACATCGGTGCTGCCCGGTCCCAACGCGAACCTGCGTGTTGCGTCAGCTATCAGCGCCCGGGCCCGGCTCGGTCCGCTCAGACGGCGTTGACGAGGTCCTCGTACGCGGTGTCGGAGAGCTGGACCCGAGCGGCGCCGATGTTTTCCTCCAGGTGGATCACCGAGGAGGTGCCGGGGATGGGCAGCATTACCGGGGAGCGGCGCAGCAGCCAGGCCAGCGCGAGCTGGGAGGGCGTCGCGCCGTACTCCTTGGCGGCGGTGTCGAGTGGCCCTCCCGGGCCGGCCAGCTGTCCGGTCGCCATGGGGAACCACGGGATGAAGCCGATGCCGTTGGCCTCCGCGTACTCCAGGACGTCCTCGTACTTGCGTTCGGTGAGGTTGTACATGTTCTGCACCGACACGATCTCGGTGATCGCCCGGGCCTCCTCCAGCTGGACCACGGACACCTCCGACAGGCCGATGTGCCGTATCTTGCCGGCAGCCCGCAGGTCGGCCAGCGCGCCCAGCTGGTCGGCGAGCGGCACCTGCGGGTCGATCCGGTGCAACTGGTACAGGTCGATCTGCTCCAGGCCGAGGTGGCGCAGGCTCAGCTCGACCTGCTGGCGCAGGTACTCCGGGCGTCCCAGCGGCGCCCACGCGTTGGGGCCCTGCCGGGACTGGCCGCCCTTGGTGGCGATGACCAGGTCATCCGCGTACGGGTGCAGCGCCTCGCGGATGATCTGTTCGCTGACGAAGGGGCCATAGACGTCGGCGGTGTCGATGAAAGTGACGCCCAGCTCGACCGCACGGCGCAGCACACGCACGCATTCGGCGCGATCGGCGGGCTCTCCCCAGACGCCAGGGCCGGTCAGGCGCATGGCGCCGAAGCCGAGACGGTTGACCGGCAGGTCGCCGCCGATCCGGAAGACACCGCTCTCGGCTGCGGGATGGTCGGCGGTTTCGGTCGCGTTGGTGATCACGTCGCGGATCCTCTTCTGGGTGAAGTGGTTGAACAGGTTCGCAGGACCGGGGGTGGCTCAGCTTCCGGCGCGGCGGGCCGTGCGTTGCCAAGGACTCGCTGGAGGCGTGGCCTTGGGGTCGATGCGTAGGGGATGGTGAGGCGGGAGGGCGGGAGACGGTCCCCTTGCGGGGAGTCGATGGGAGAACGCAGGGTCTTGGCTGGCCCGGCCCGTCTGTCTGCGGAAGGGCACGCCAGCCACTCCTGCTCGCGGCTTGCGCCCGCTCCGTGCCGGGCCCGGCGAGACCGACGGGGAGACAAACGGCATGGCGCAACCCCTCCGATGGCAGGCAAGGCATCGGCGCGCCACATAGGCAACGGAACCTCGCCCGCTCATTATATGCACGGATGATGCATGAATGCACTGCCAGTGCACGAACGGGCTCGGTGGGCTCCAGCATGAAACGGCCCGAGCCTGGCCACGGCTCTGGTGCCGCTCGTCGGCCGGGCCGTGCGCCGCGTTGCCGACGGGATCGCCGACCCCCGCCATCCTTGACTGGTGCGCGTTATTCGGCGACGGTCGCCCCGTGCCCTCAGCCCTGAGGCGTCGTCAGACCGTCGAGGATGAGGCTGAGTTTTGCCCGGAGCGCCGGGGCCAGGGCGAAGGGCTTGTCGTCGTGCTGGCGGGATTGGAGCCAGCGCTGGAGGGTGTCGGTGTAGCAGGCGCTGAGGGCTTCCGCGACGGTCTCCGGGGGGACTGTGGACCGGAAGTCACCGCCCTCCTGGCCGAAGCGGACGCTGTCGCGGATCGATTCGAAGACCGGGAAGGGGCTGTCGAAGGTCCCCAGTTCGCTCAGCCAGCCCGATGAGATGACGCGGGCCATTCTCGGGTCCTGTTCGTTCGCCTCGGCCAGGGCGTCCATCTGGAGTTCGAGCTGGCGGCGGGCGGGGGCGCGCTGAGCGCTGGCCTGCGCCAGCCGGGCAGTGACGAGTTCACGGCGCTCTGCCGCCCACACGTCGAGCATGTCGCGCTTGCGGGGGAAGTGATTGAAGACCGTGCGCCGCGCCAGGTCCGCGCGTTCCGCGATCTGGTCGATGGTCGTGGCGGCGTACCCCTGCTCCGTGAACAGTTCGAGGGCGGCGTCCAGGATCGCGGTGCGGAGCCTCTGGCGCTGCCGCTCCCTGCGGCCGGCCGGCCGCTCGGCCGGGTTGACGGCGTCTGTGGGGTCCGCGGGCGATCGGGTCACGGATGTCTCCTCGCTTCCAGTCGGCCGCCGGAGCACTCAAGGCGGTGAGCACATTATAGGTGCACTGTTGATGCATCAGTGCATCGCAATGCATACTCGCTTCTGCGGAAGGGCCCATGCGGCCCTCCGTGCCACTCAACTGGAGGGCCACACCCATGCCGTTCACCTTCTCCGTCGACCCCGCCGAACTCATCGAGGAGCGCACGCCCCAGTGGGTTCTGTCCGGTATCGATCCCGCCGTCCTGGACCAGATGTCCCGCCGCATCCGCGACCTGTGGGCGGACGGTCCCGGCGGCTGGGCACACGAGTGGTCTCTCCTCGCCGAGCAAGCCGAGAAGGACGGTGATGCCCTGCGCGCCAGTGGTCTGTACGGGATCGCGAAATTCCCCGTTCTCGGCAACGCCGCGCATGCCCGCGCGTACGACAACCATCTGCGCACCTTCCGGCAGGCTTCCGTGGGCTTCGAGGTGCCCTTCGAGCGGCAGGTGATCGGCGTGCGCTTCCGCGGCCAGGTCGCGCAGGTCCCCGTCCACCTCTACCTCCCCGAGAACCTGCCCGCCGACGCCCCGGTCGTCCTGGTCTTCAGCGGGGTGGACACCTGGAAGGCCGAGGTGCATCCCACCGCTGTCGCGACGGCGCAGATGGTCGGCGCCCGGGTGGCCACCGTCGACATGGCCGGCACCGGGGAGTCCCCGGTCGCCAACGGGCCCGACGGCGAGCAGTACATCGGCGGTGTCATCGACTGGCTGCGCCGCCGCTTCCCCGAGGCACGCCGGGTGGGCACCGTCGGCTTCAGCTTCGCCGGGCACTGGACGGTCAAACTGGCCCTGCTCGGGACAGTCGACGCCGCGGTCAGCATCGGCGGGCTCATCGACACCGCCTTCAGCCCCGAGGCCGTCGCCCGGCTCCGCTTCGGCATGCCCGGCATCTTCGGCAATTCCCTGCGTCTGGACGCCGAGCTCAGCCGTGCCGAACTCGCCGCCGCCATGGGCCCTTTCTCGCTGCGCGCCCAGGGGCTCCTGGACGACTGGGGCAGCGACCCCGTGCCGCTGCTGTACGTCAACGGAGCCGAGGACCAGCACATCCCGGCCGACGACGCCAAGCCGCTCGAAGCCCGCCCGAACACCGTCGTCCGCCTCGTCCCGAACGCCACCCACTGCGCTCTGCAGGAGGCGCAGGAGCTCATCCCCTGGAGCCTGCAGTGGCTCGGCGATCGCCTGGCCTGACCCACGACCACCACCGGACACTGCCTGACTGAAGGACCAGCCATGGCGACGCAGTACCAACCACCCGCAGCAGCCGCATCCGTGCCGGAACCCCGCAGCCTGTCCGGCGATCGGTCTGCGCATCTGGTGGAGGTCGCCTCCGGCGTTCACGCCTGGATTCAGCCCGACGGCAACTGGTGGCTCAACAACGCCGGCGCCGTCCTGGGCGAGGACGGCGCCGTGCTGATCGACACCTGCGCGACCGCGGAGCGCACCCGCGCCTTCCTGGCAGCCGTGGCCCACGTTTCGGGCCAGACGCCGCTCCTGGCGGCCGTCACCACCCACGCGCACGGTGACCACAGTCACGGCAACGCCCTGCTGCCCCGGTCCGTGCCGATCATCGCCCATCCGCAGACGCGCCAAGCGATCCTTGAGGACACGGTGCTGACCTCGCTGCCGCCGATCTGGTCGCCCGCACCGGACTGGGGCATCGCCCGGCACCGACCGCCGAACCTGGCCGTCAGCGACGAAACGACCGTGCACACCGGGGGCCGGCGGATCGAAATCCGCCACCCCGGATACGCCGCCCACACCCCCGGCGACCTGGTCGTCTGGCTCCCCGACGAACGCGTGCTGTTCGCCGGCGACCTGCTCTTCCACCAGGTCACCCCGCTGGTGTTCACCGGCTCGGTGGAGGGCGCCCTGCGCTCGCTGGACTGGCTCGCCGGATTCGGGGCGCAGACCGTCGTCCCGGGCCACGGGCCGCTGATCACCCGAGACGAGATCGACACCGCCCTCGACGCCCACGCCCGCTATTACCGCACCGTCCAGCGCATCGCCCGGGACGGCCGGGAGCGAGGGCTGCCCCCGCTGGAGGCTGCCCGCGGCTGCGACCTGGGTGCGTTCGCCGACTGGTCCGACCCCGAACGCATCCTGCTCAACCTGCACCGCGCCTACTGCGACGCGGACGGCACCACCCTCGACATCGAGGCGGCGTTCACCGACACCGTCACGTACCACGGCGGGCCCCTGCACTGCGCGCTCTGACCCGCCGCGCGCCCACGATCATCACCGGAGCCCCCTCATGCGTTTCGTCACCTACACCCACCCCGACGACGGCGAACGCGTCGGCGTCCTCGACGGCGACCTCATCCACGCCCTCGAACCGGGCCTGCGCCTGCTCGACCTTCTCGGCGACGACGGCGAACGACTCGGCGCCGCCGGCCGGCGTGCCCTCGCCGACCCCCGCCAGGTCCGCAAAGCGGGCGACGTCACGCTGCGGGCCCCCATCCCGCAACCGCCCACCGTCCGCGACTTCATGACCTTCGAGCAGCATGTCGAGGGCGTCGCGAAGCTCACCGATCCGCAGGCCACCATCCCCCCGCAGTGGTACGAGGCGCCCGCCTTCTACTTCACCAACCCCTACGCGATCATCGGCCCCGACGAACCGGTCCCGATCGCCCCCGGCAGCACCGCATTCGACCTCGAACTCGAAGTGGCCGCCGTCATCGGCCGCCCCGGCACCAGCCTCACGCCAGAACAGGCCGAAGCCCACATCGCCGGATACACCG
>NZ_NGFN01000029.1 GCF_002148965.1 Streptomyces swartbergensis
GCGGCGTCGCGGGAGGGGCGGCGTCGTCGCTCGTGGAGGTGAACCGCCGTACGTCCGTGGACTGTTCGTCGGTGGAGGTGGGGTCGGTGGCCCGGGCCGGAGGCCCTGCGTGGCGCTCGGCCGACTCCTCGTTGCCGGACCGCGGCTGCCCGCGCCCGCCGCTCTCGTCCACCGGTGTCCCCTCGTTCGCCGCGTCTCCCGCGCCTGCCGGACGGGAGGGTCTCGAGTCGATGGTATGCGTCCGTCGAGGCGCGTTCCGCCCCGGCACCCCTGAGTTTCCCTCCACCCCGCCTCCTCGCTCCCGCCCGCCGCGTGACCGCGGCTGGGTCACTGTCAGTGGCGGGCCGTATGGTCTGGGACATGGAGACGAGCACCGAGGGCGCCGCGCAGCCCGACAGCAGTCCTGCCGCGGCGGTGGATCCGCCGGCCCCGGCCGGATCCGTGGAGGCGGTCATCGAGACGGCGGTGGAGACGGCGACCGAGACGGCGCCCACCGCCATAGCGCCCGCCTCGCTGTCCCCCTCACGTGCCAGTGACTTCATGCAGTGCCCGCTGCTCTACCGCTTCCGGGTCATCGACCGGCTGCCGGAGAAGCCGAGCGAGGCGGCGACCAGGGGCACGCTGGTGCACGCGGTCCTGGAGCGGCTCTTCGACGCCCCGGCGGCCGAGCGCACGGCACCCCGGGCGAAGTCGCTCATCCCGGGCCAGTGGGACCGGCTGCGGGAGACGCGGCCGGAGGTCGTGGAGCTGTTCGCCGACGATCCGCAGGGCGAGCGGCTGGCGCGCTGGCTGGGCGAGGCCGAGCAGCTCGTCGAGCGCTGGTTCAGCCTGGAGGACCCCAGCCGGCTGGAGCCGGCCGAGCGGGAGCTGTTCGTCGAGGCCGAGCTGGAGTCCGGGCTGCGGCTGCGCGGCATCATCGACCGGGTCGACGTGGCGCCCACGGGCGAGGTGCGGATCGTCGACTACAAGACGGGGAAGGCCCCCCGGCCCGAGTACTCCGAGGGCGCCCTGTTCCAGATGAAGTTCTACGCCCTCGTCGTCTGGCGGCTGAAGAACGTGGTCCCGCGGCGGCTCCAGCTGGTCTACCTCGGCAGTGGTCAGGTGCTGACGTACGACCCCGTCCTCGCCGACCTGGAGCGGGTCGAGCGCAAGCTGCTGGCGCTGTGGGAGGCGATCCGGCTGGCGACCGAGACGGGCGACTGGCGGCCGCGCCCCACGAAGCTGTGCGGCTGGTGCGACCACCAGGCCCACTGCCCGGAGTTCGGCGGCACTCCCCCGCCGTACCCGCTGCCGTTGCGGGCGACCGGCCAGGGCGGCTGAGTCCGGCGGCCTCGCGCAGGGCAGAATGGGGCCGGACTAGCGAAGGAGACTTACGTGGCCATCCGCGTCCTACTGGTCGACGACCAGCCCCTGCTCCGTACGGGCTTCCGGATGATCCTGGAGGCCGAGCAGGACCTCGCGGTCGTCGGCGAGGCCGGAGACGGCCTCCAGGCGCTCGACCAGGTGCGGGCGCTGCAGCCCGACGTGGTCCTGATGGACATTCGCATGCCGCGGATGGACGGTGTGGAGGCGACCCGGCAGATCACCGGCCCCGGGCGGGACGGTCCGGCGAAGGTCCTGGTGCTGACCACCTTCGACCTCGACGAGTACGTGGTCGAGGCCCTGCGGGCCGGTGCCAGCGGCTTCCTGCTGAAGGACGCCCCGGCCAACGAGCTGGTGCAGGCGATCCGGGTCGTGGCAGCGGGTGAGGCGATGCTCGCGCCGAGCATCACCAGGCGGCTGCTCGACAAGTACGCCACGCATCTGCCGTCGGGCGAGGAGCCGGTGCCGGACACGCTGCACACGCTCACCGACCGCGAGGTCGAGGTGCTGAAGCTGGTGGCGCGCGGGCTGTCCAACGCCGAGATCGCCGCCGACCTGTTCGTCAGCGAGACCACCGTCAAGACGCACGTCGGGCATGTGCTCACCAAGCTGGGTCTGCGCGACCGCGTGCAGGCCGCGGTGTACGCCTACGAGAGCGGGCTGGTGCGCCCCGGCGCGCAGTAGGCCTGCCCGCCCGGAACACGAAGAGGGCGCCCCCTGCCGAGCAGGGGGCGCCCTCTTTCGCGCGGGTGCGTCAGGCGTCCTTGCTCAGCTCCCAGAAGCGGAACACGGTGGACGCGTCGAGGCAGTACTCCAGTCCGTAGACGCCGTCGCGGACGACCGCGTACTGCTTGGCCTGCCACACCGGCAGGACGGGCAGTTCGTCGGCGACGATGTCCTGCAGCTCCCCGAACTCCTTGTCGGTGGCGGCCCGGTTGGTCAGGGCGGCGGTGCGCGGGATGAGCGTGCCGGTGATGCTGCTGTTGTCGTAGTTGTTGCCCAGCACGTTGCCCTTGCCGAAGAAGGGGGCCGTGAAGTTGTCGGCGTCCGGGTAGTCCGGCACCCAGCCCTTCACGTAGACGCCGTACTTGCCGGCCGCGATGTCCTTCTCGTACTGGCCGAAGGGGACGGACTTGACGTCGGCGTCGAACAGGCCGCTGGCGTTGAGCTGGCCGGCGATGGCCGTCAACTCCTGGTCCGTGGCGGGGCCGTAGCGGGACGGCGTCGACCACAGGGTCAGCTTCACCTTGCCGGTGATGCCGTCCTCGCGCAGCGCGGCCTGGGCCTTGGCCTTGGAGGGGCGGGCTCCGTAGGTGTCGAAGAACGCCGTGTTGTGGCCGGCGATACCCGCCGGGATGATCGAGTACAGCGGGGTCGCGGTGCCCTGGTAGACATCCCTGATGAGGGCTTCGCGGTCGAGCAGGTGGGCGATGGCCTTGCGGACGCCGAGCTTTCCGGCGACCGGGTCGTCCATGTTGAACACCAGGTGCTGGACCTCGGCGCTGCTGCCCTCGACGACCTCGACGCCGGTGCCGTCATCGGCCTTCTCCATGTCGGCGATGTCGCCGGCGGTCAGGCCGCGGTAGGCGATGTCGACTTCCTCGTTCTGGATGGCCTGCTTCAGGGCGGTCTGGTCGCCGTCGAAGAACTTGAGCGTCACACCGGTGTTCTTCACCTCGGCGGTGCCCTTGTAGTTCTCGTTGACGGAGAAGACGGCCTGCTCGTCGTCGATCGAGTCGAGCTGGTAGGGGCCGGAGCCGACGGCCTTGCCGTCCTTGCGCAGCCCGTCCGCGTCGTACTCGCGGTGGTCGACGATGGAGCCGGCACCCGAGGCGATCTTGCTCGGGAAGGTGGCGTCGGCCGTGTTGAGCCGGAAGACGACCGTCTTCTCGTCCGGCGTCTCGACCTTCTCCAGCGTGGGGAACATGACCGCGGGCCCGTCCGGGTCCTTGATCTTCAGCATGCGGTCGAAGGAGAACTTGACGTCCTCGGAGGTGAGCGCGTCACCGTTGCTGAACTTGAGGCCGTCCTTCAGCGTGCACTTGTAGACCGTGGTCTGCGTGTCGGTGAAGGAGCAGCTCTCGGCGGCCTCCGGCTGGGGTTCCGTTGCGCCCTTGGGGAAGCTGAGCAGCGACTGGAAGACGTTGTTGAACAACAGCCAGGAGCCGGGGTCGTAGCCGGAGGCCGGGTCGGTGGCCAGGACGTCGTCGGACATCCCCACCACCACGTTGGAGCCGTCCCCCGCGGAGTCTCCGGTCTCCGTGCCACAGCCGGTCAGCAGGCCGGAGGCGAGCCCCGCCACGATGGGCAGGACCGGCCACTGGTTGCGTATGTTCACGTGTGTGCCTTGTCGTCGGTTCTCGAGAACACCCGGAGCACGTCCCTGGCTCCGGGGCACGGTTCCCCGGGGGCCGCGGTCACCGGCCCCGGGGTCCCAGCGGGTCCGTCAGCCACTCACGCCCCGGCCGAGCTCCCACAACTGGAGCGTCGACGAGGAGTTGAGCGCGTACGCGGTACCCGTGATGTCGTCGCGCGCGGCGACGTACTGCTTGCCCTGCCACAGCGGCAGCACCGGCACGTCGGAGGCGACGATGTCCTGAATGTCCGTCAGGCTGGCGGAGGCGGACAGCCGGTCCGCCTCACGGCGGGACTCCGGGATCAGGGTGTTGCGGATCTGGCTGTTGTCGTACGGCGAGCCGAGGGTGTTGTCCTTGTCCAGGAACGGAGCGAGGAAGTTGTCGGCGTCCGGGAAGTCCGGGAACCAGCCCATGCCGTAGACGTCGTACTCGCCCTTCTTCTCGGCCGGGCGGAACGTGTTCCACGGCGTGCCCTTGATGCCGACCTCGAACAGGCCGCTGGAGTTGAGCTGGTCGCGCAGGACCTCGAACTCCTTCTTGGTGGCCGGGCCGTAGTGGTCGGTGGTGTAGTGCAGCGTCAGCTTCACCGGGGTGGTGACGTTCGCCTGGTTCAGCAGGGAGCGGGCCTTGGTGACGTTCGGGTCGCCGTACTTGTTGAAGAACGAGTTGGAGTGGCCCGTGATGCTGGCCGGGACCAGCGAGTACAGCGGCTCGGCCTGGGAGCCGTAGACCTTGGAGACCAGCTCGCTGCGGTTGACGACCTGGGCCATCGCCTGGCGCACGGCCTTGGACTTCACGGTCGGGGCGTCGGTGTTGAAGCCCAGGTAGCGGATCTCCAGGCCGGGCATCTCGACGAGGTCGACGCCGGTGCCCGAGTCGCCCGAGAGCTTGCGGATCTGGTCGGGCGACATGGCGCGGGTCATCAGGTCGATGTCGCCCTTCTTCAGCGCCTCACCCATGGCGTCGGCGTCCTTGAAGGAGACCATGTCGACCTTGTCGTTGTTCACCTCCAGGCTCCCCTTGTAGTCGGGGTTCCGGGTGAACTCGGCCTTGACCAGCTCGCCGTTCTCGACGTCGGCCTTGAGGGTGTACGGGCCGGAGCCCTGGAGGTCGAAGCCGTCGCGCAGCTTGTTCTTCGGGTACTCGTCGGGGTCGACGATGCCGGCGACCGGTGTCGACAGCTTGTACGGGAAGGTCGCGTCGGCGGTCTTGAGGTGGAAGATGACCTCGCGGTCGCCCTGCGTCTCGACAGTGTCGATGGTGGACAGCAGCGCGAACACGCCGCTGTCGGCCTTGAGGGAACGGGCCCGGTCGATCGAGTACTTGACGTCGGCCGCGGTGACGGGGTCGCCGTTCGCGAACTTCAGGCCGTCCCGCAGGGTGCAGGCGTAGCGCTCGTTGCCGGTGTCGGTGAAGCCGCATCGCTCGGCGGCCTCCGGTACCGGCTCGCCCTCACCGCGCGGCTGGATCATCAGGGTCTGCACGGTCTGACGCAGGATGTTCCAGGTGCCGACGTCGTAGGCGTACGCCGGGTCGAGGGGCGCGGGGGCGTCCTTCGAGGCGGTGAACCGGTCCGTGGTGCCGACGACGATCGCGCCGCCGTTGTCGCTCCCGCTGTCGGACCCGCCACAGGCGGCGAGCACCGGCGCGAGCAGGCCGATCACGGCCGGCAGCACCAAAGTCTTGCGGTTCATGCTCGAGTTTCTCCAGAGCTGTCGACTCCGTGTACCCGGCATGCAGGGGTGGCGCAGCGGATCACGGGGGTGGGGCGATGTTCTCGCGACGAGATTAGTCGCGGCCGGCAGGAGGGTTCGCCGCCACCGGAGTTGAGTACCCATCACGCTGCGGAACCGGGCGTGGACGCACCGAAAACCTGACAGCGGAAGCTTTGGTGCAGCGTTCCACCAATCGGGACACAAGGGCACGCCCACGACCCTCCGGAGAGGGTGCGCAGCACACGCCGGACTTGGTGTCGACCCCGGATTACGTGGGGAACGTCACACCAGTAAACGGGTTCGAAGGTACGGGAATTCGACCCTCCTGGGAGTTCGAATTCACCTTCGGAATTACCGTCCTAACACCGCTGCACGCTGGGTGAACACCTAGCGCATTTCCGTCATCAGGCCGTGCAGAAATGTCAGGTCGACCTCTTCGAGAGAGGTGACGACCGTACGCCTCAGGGCCGGGGCGATGGGGGCCACGGAAGGCACCGCCACGACCTGGCAGCCCGCGGCCTCGGCGGCGGCGACTCCGGTCGCGGTGTCCTCGATGACGGCGCACCGGACGGGGTCGGCGCCGAGTCCGGCGGCGGCCGCCAGGTACGGGTCGGGGTGGGGCTTGGTGCGCGGGACCTCGTCTCCGGCCACCGTCAGGGCGAAGTGGTGCGCGCCCAGGGAGGTCAGCACCCGGTCGATGATGCGCCGGTGCGAGGCGGAGACGAGGGCCGTGGGGATCTCGTACTCGTACAGCTCGGCCAGCAGCCGTCCGGCGCCCGGCATCAGCGGCAGGGAGCGGCCGATGCGCTTCTCGAAGCCGTCGTTCAGGAGCACCGTGAGCTCGTCGAGGGTGACGTCCGCGCCGGTGGCCTCGATCAGGAACCCGGCGCTGCGGGTCATGGGGCCGCCGACCACGACGTGGCGCCATGACTCGTCGAGCACGTGGCCGAGGGAGGCGAAGACCTCGACCTCGACGTCCCACCAGAAGCCCTCGGTGTCCACCAGGGTGCCGTCCATGTCGACGAGCACGGCCTGTAGGGCCGAGCCTTCGGCCGTACGTGTACCGAGCGCGGGGACCGTACTGGTCATCCACCTACCTCCTTGAGGGACGATCAGGCCGGTTCCCACGTGGGAACCGGCCTGCAGTGGACCGACCAGTCTACGTCGTGTGCGGACGAAGTGCCTCGTTTAACCGCTGTGCCCCCGGGCACACCGTGTGTACGCCGGGGGCCGCTGTGCCGTGCGTCCGGTGGGGGGCTCAGCGGGCGTTGAAGTACTTCGCCTCCGGGTGGTGGATCACGATGGCGTCCGTGGACTGCTCGGGGTGCAGCTGGAACTCCTCGGACAGGTGGACGCCGATGCGCTCCGGCTGGAGCAGGTCGGCGATCTTGGCGCGGTCCTCCAGGTTGGGGCAGGCGCCGTAGCCGAGGGAGAAACGGGCGCCCCGGTACTTCAGTTCGAACATGCCCTGCATCTCGTCCGGGTCCTCACCGGCGAAGCCGAGTTCGGAGCGCACGCGCGCGTGCCAGTACTCGGCGAGCGCCTCGGCCAACTGCACGGACAGGCCGTGCAGTTCGAGGTAGTCGCGGTAGGCGTTGGCCTCGAAGAGGCGGGCGGTCTCCTCGCCGATGCGCGAGCCGACGGTGACGACCTGGAGGCCCACGACATCCGTCTCGCCGGACTCCTCCGGGCGGAAGAAGTCGGCCAGGCACAGGCGCCGGCCGCGGCGCTGGCGCGGGAAGGTGAAGCGGGTGCGCTCGTTGCCCTGGTCGTCCAGGATGATCAGGTCGTCGTCCTTGGAGACGCACGGGAAGTAGCCGTAGACCACGGCCGCCTCCAGCAGGTTCTCCGTCTGGAGCTTGTCCAGCAGCCCGCGCAGCCGGGGCCGGCCCTCGGTCTCGACCAGTTCCTCGTATGTCGGGCCCTCGCCGGTGCGGGCCTGCTTGAGGCCCCACTGGCCCTTGAACAGGGCGCCCTCGTCGAGCCAGCTCGCGTACTCCTTGAGCTGGATGCCCTTGATCACGCGGGTGCCGCGGAAGGGCGGCTCGGGCACGGGGTTGTCGGTGGCGACGTCGGAGCGGACGTGCCCCTCCTCGGGGCGTTCCTCCACGGCGGCCGGGGCCGTCGCCCGGACCCGGCGCTGCTTCAGCTCGGGCAGCTTCGCGCCGGGCACGCCCCGCTTGACGCCGATCAGGGCGTCCATCAGGCGCAGACCCTCGAAGGCGTCGCGGGCGTAGCGGACCTCGCCCTCGTAGATCTCGTGCAGGTCCTGCTCGACGTAGGCGCGGGTCAGCGCGGCTCCGCCCAGGATCACCGGGAAGCGGGCGGCGAGGCCGCGGCTGTTCAGCTCCTCCAGGTTCTCCTTCATGATCACGGTGGACTTGACCAGGAGACCGGACATGCCGATGACATCGGCCTTGTGCTCCTCGGCGGCGTCCAGGATCGCGGAGACCGGCTGCTTGATGCCCAGGTTGACGACGTTGTAGCCGTTGTTGGTCAGGATGATGTCGACGAGGTTCTTGCCGATGTCGTGCACGTCGCCGCGCACGGTGGCCAGCACGATGGTGCCCTTGCCGGCCTCGTCGCCCTCGACCTTCTCCATGTGCGGTTCGAGGTGGGCGACGGCCGTCTTCATCACCTCGGCCGACTGCAGCACGAACGGCAACTGCATCTGGCCGGAGCCGAACAGCTCGCCGACGACCTTCATGCCGTCCAGCAGTGTGTCGTTGACGATGTCCAGGGCCGGGCGGGACTGCAGGGCCTCGTCGAGGTCGGCCTCCAGGCCGTTCTTCTCGCCGTCGATGATGCGGCGCTTCAGGCGCTCGTCCAGCGGCAGAGCGGCCAGCTCCTCGGCCCTGCCGGCCTTGAGGGACTTGGCGGTGGCGCCCTCGAACAGCTGCATGAGCTTCTGCAGCGGGTCGTAGCCCTCGGCGCGCCGGTCGTAGATGAGGTCCAGAGCCGTCTGGACCTCCTCCTCGCTGAAGCGGGCGATCGGCAGGATCTTGCTCGCGTGCACGATCGCCGAGTCCAGGCCCGCCTTGACGCACTCGTCGAGGAAGACGGAGTTCAGCAGGATACGGGCGGCCGGGTTGAGACCGAAGGAGATGTTCGACAGGCCCAGCGTGGTCTGCACCTTCGGGTGGCGCCGCTTCAGCTCGCGGATGCCCTCGATGGTGGCGATGCCGTCCTTGCGGGACTCCTCCTGGCCGGTGCAGATGGTGAAGGTCAGGCAGTCCACGAGGATGTCCTCCTCGTGGATGCCCCAGTTGCCGGTCAGGTCGTCGATCAGCCGTTCGGCGATCTCGACCTTCTTCTCGGCGGTGCGGGCCTGGCCCTCCTCGTCGATGGTCAGCGCGATGAGGGCGGCGCCGTGCTCCCTGGCGAGCTGGGTGACCTTGGCGAAGCGGGACTCGGGGCCGTCACCGTCCTCGTAGTTGACCGAGTTGATCACCGCGCGGCCGCCGAGCTTCTCCAGACCGGCGCGGATGACCTCGACCTCGGTGGAGTCCAGCACGATCGGCAGCGTGGAGGCGGTGGCGAAGCGGCCGGCCAGCTCCTCCATGTCGGCGACACCGTCACGGCCGACGTAGTCCACGCACAGGTCGAGCATGTGCGCGCCCTCGCGGATCTGCTCGCGGGCCATCTCCACGCAGTCGTCCCAGCGGCCGTCCAGCATGGCCTCGCGGAACTTCTTCGAACCGTTGGCGTTCGTCCGCTCGCCGATCGCCAGGTAGGAGGTGTCCTGCCGGAACGGCACACTCTGGTACAGCGACGCCGCACCCGGCTCGGGCTGCGGGTTCCGCTCGGTCGGCGTGACCTCCCGGACGCGCTCGACGAGCTGGCGCAGGTGCTCGGGGGTGGTGCCGCAGCAGCCGCCGACCAGGGACAGGCCGTAGTCCCGGACGAAGTTCTGCTGGGCGTCGGCCAGGCCCTCGGGGTCGAGCGGGAAGTGGGCGCCGTCCTTGGTGAGGATCGGCAGGCCGGCGTTCGGCATGCACAGCAGGGGGATGCGCGAGTGGCGCGTCAGGTAGCGCAGGTGCTCGCTCATCTCGGCCGGACCGGTGGAGCAGTTCAGACCGATCATGTCGATGCCGAGCGGCTCCAGGGCGGTCAGCGCCGCGCCGATCTCGGAGCCGAGCAGCATGGTGCCGGTGGTCTCGAAGGCCATCGAGCACAGCAGGGGCACCTCGACGCCGGTGGCCTCCATGGCCCGGCGGGCGCCGAGGACGGAGGCCTTCGTCTGGAGCAGGTCCTGGGTGGTCTCCACGAGCAGCGCGTCCGCGCCGCCGGCGAGCAGGCCCTCGGCGTTGGCCTGGTAGCCGTCGCGGATGGTGGCGTAGGTGACGTGGCCGAGCGTGGGCAGCTTGGTGCCGGGGCCGATCGAGCCGAGCACCCAGCGCGGCCGGCCGTCTCCGGCGGCGTACTCGTCGGCCACCTCGCGGGCGATCCTGGCACCCGCCTCGGACAGCTCGTGCACCCGGTCGGAGATCTCGTACTCCGCCGCGGCCGTGTGGTTGGCGCCGAAGGTGTTGGTCTCGACGCAGTCGACGCCGACCGAGAAGTACGCGTCGTGGACCGAACGGACGATGTCCGGCCGGGTCACGTTGAGGATCTCGTTACAGCCCTCGAGATTCTCGAAGTCCTCCAGCGTCGGGTCCTGCGCCTGGAGCATGGTGCCCATGGCCCCGTCGGCCACGACCACACGGGTGGCCAGGGCCTCTCGGAGGGCGGACACGCGGGTCCGGTTGTCAGCGGAAGGGGTCGGTGGCAACGAGGCCATGTAAGGGGCTCCCTCAAGTGCGACGGCTGTCGGCTATGCGGCTGCCCGGACACGCGGAGGGCATCCGGGAAAAGGCGCACGGCGCCAGCGTAACCGGGAGCGGGCCGGGATGGGCAGGGCGTCCACGGGACGGACGCGCTTGGCGTCCCGGACGGCCGTTGTGGGCACTGATGAGCACCCGTGACGCACCCCGGCGCGCCGCCGCTGCACCACAGTGGCGACCCGCCGGCGCAACAAATGGTGACCCGCCATTAGCGAGAGGTCGACAACGACCGGTAGTGTTCGGCATTGCCGAACAAAGGCTGCGGGCGCCGCTGGCCGGCGGTCGAAGGGGACGGAGGCAGTACGGCGATGGCACGGAACATCCAGTCGCTCGAACGGGCGGCCGCGATGCTGCGGCTGCTCGCGGGCGGCGAGCGGCGGCTCGGCCTGTCGGACATCGCCTCGTCGCTGGGCCTGGCCAAAGGCACCGCCCACGGCATACTGCGCACCCTCCAGCAGGAGGGCTTCGTGGAGCAGGACGACGCCTCCGGGCGCTACCAGCTCGGCGCGGAGCTGCTGCGCCTGGGCACCACCTACCTCGATGTGCACGAGCTGCGGGCGCGCGCCCTGGTGTGGGCCGACGACCTGGCCCGCTCCAGCGGCGAGAGCGTCTACCTGGGCGTCCTGCACCAGCAGGGCGTGCTGATCGTGCACCACGTCTTCCGGCCCGACGACAGCCGGCAGGTCCTGGAGATCGGGGCCATGCAGCCGCTGCACTCCACGGCGCTGGGCAAGGTGCTCTCCGCATACGACCCGGTGGCGCACAGCGAGGCCCTGGAGGCCGATCGCAAGGCGTTCACCGACCGGACCGTGTGCGAGCCGGAGGCCTTCGAGCACATCCTCGACGTCACACGCGCGCGTGGTTACGCGGCGGACGTCGAGGAGACCTGGGAGGGCGTCGCCTCCCTCGCCGCGCCCATCCACGACCGGCGGCGCATGCCGGTCGGCGCGGTCGGCATCACCGGCGCCGTGGAGCGGCTGTGCCGGTCCGACGAAGAGGGAGCGCTGCGCCCCGAGCTGATCGCGGCGGTCCGGGACTGCGCCCGTGCGGTGTCGCGGGACCTGGGCGCCGGGCGGTTCTGACGGGACAAGACGAGACCGGGGCGCCGCGGGACGTTCCGGTCCTCGGCATGCCCGCGCTCCCGGCCGTCGGAGATCCACGAGGCCGCGGCGATCAGTAACGATCGTGTTTTCGACAACACAGCCCTTGACGTGCTCGTAACGCCGAAGCAAGACTCCCGTCCATCGGTCGACATTGTCGAACAGCTACCGGCAATACGCGCTAGAGTGTGACAACGCCAGGCCGGTAGAGAACTTCACCCCCTGGACGAAGGACAAAGGAGTCGCGGGTGTCCAGCTCCGACATCTTCATCGGCGAGACCATCGGTACCGCCATACTCATCCTCCTCGGCGGCGGAGTCTGCGCCGCCGTCACGCTGAAGGCATCCAAGGCCCGCAACGCCGGCTGGCTCGCCATCACCTTCGGGTGGGGCTTCGCGGTGCTCACGGCGGTCTACACCACGGCGCCGCTCTCCGGCGCCCACCTGAACCCGGCCGTGACCCTGGCGATCGCGATCAAGGACGGCGACTGGAAGAACGTCCCGGTCTACTGGGCCGGACAGATCCTCGGCGCCATGATCGGTGCCGCCCTGGTCTGGATCGCCTACTACGGCCAGTTCCACGCCCACCTCACCGACCGCGAGATCGTCGGCGGTCCGGGCGCGCAGGCCACCACGGCCAAGGCCGTCGAGGCCCAGGAGAAAGGCGCCGGCCCCGTGCTGGGCGTCTTCTCCACCGGGCCCGAGGTCCGGGTCGCCTGGCAGAACGTCGCCACGGAGATCATCGGCACCGTGGTGCTGGTGCTTGCCGTGCTCACCCAGGGCCTGAACGACAAGGGCAACGGCCTCGGCACGCTGGGCGCCCTGATCACCGCGCTCGTGGTGGTGTCCATCGGCCTGTCCCTCGGCGGCCCGACGGGCTACGCGATCAACCCCGCCCGTGACCTCGGTCCGCGCATCGTGCACGCCCTGCTGCCCCTGCCCAACAAGGGCGGCTCCGACTGGGGCTACGCCTGGGTCCCCGTGGTGGGTCCGCTGATCGGCGGCGCCATCGCGGCAGGCATCTACAACGTCGCATTCGCCTAGAAGCAATCCTCGCGCCCGTTGCGAAACTTCCAGCACGCGCCGTACGTAAAGCCCCATAAACCCGGAACTTCCAGGAGCACACAGTGACCGACGCGCACACCGCCGGCCCCTTCATCGCCGCCATCGACCAGGGCACCACCTCTTCCCGCTGCATCGTCTTCGACCGCGACGGCCGGATCGTCTCCGTCGACCAGAAGGAACACGAGCAGATCTTCCCCAAGCCGGGCTGGGTCGAGCACGACGCCACGGAGATCTGGACCAACGTCCAGGAGGTCGTCGCCGGAGCCATCGAGAAGGCCGGCATCACCCGTGACGACATCAAGGCCATCGGCATCACCAACCAGCGCGAGACGACCGTGCTGTGGGACAGGAACACCGGTGAGCCCGTCCACAACGCCATCGTCTGGCAGGACACCCGCACCGACGCCCTGTGCCGCGAGCTCGGCCGCAACGTCGGCCAGGACCGCTTCCGCCGCGAGACGGGCCTCCCCCTCGCCTCCTACTTCGCCGGCCCGAAGGCCCGCTGGCTGCTCGACAACGTCGACGGGCTGAAGGAGCGCGCCGAGGCGGGCGACATCCTCTTCGGCACCATGGACAGCTGGGTCATCTGGAACCTGACCGGCGGTACCGACGGCGGCAAGCACGTCACGGACGTCACCAACGCCTCCCGCACGATGCTCATGAACCTGCACACCATGCAGTGGGACGACAAGATCTGCGAATCGATCGGCGTCCCGAAGCAGATCCTGCCCGAGATCCGCTCCTCCGCCGAGGTCTACGGCGAGATCACCGGCGGCAAGCTGGGCGACCTGCTCGGCGGCATCCCCGTCGCCTCCGCGCTCGGCGACCAGCAGGCGGCCCTGTTCGGCCAGACCTGTTTCGCCGAGGGCGAGACCAAGTCGACGTACGGCACCGGCACCTTCATGGTGATGAACACCGGCGACAAGATCATCAACTCCTACAGCGGCCTGCTGACCACCGTCGGCTACAAGATCGGCGACCAGGACACGGTCTACGCCCTGGAGGGCTCGATCGCCGTCACCGGCTCACTGGTGCAGTGGATGCGCGACCAGATGGGCCTGATCTCCACGGCCGCCGAGATCGAGACGCTCGCGCTGTCGGTGGAGGACAACGGCGGTGCCTACTTCGTCCCGGCCTTCTCCGGCCTGTTCGCCCCGTACTGGCGCTCCGACGCCCGCGGTGTGATCGCCGGCCTGACCCGGTACGTCACCAAGGCGCACCTCGCGCGTGCCGTCCTGGAGGCCACCGCCTGGCAGACCCGCGAGATCGCCGACGCCATGACGAAGGACTCCGGCGTCGAGCTGGCCGCCCTCAAGGTCGACGGCGGCATGACCTCCAACAACCTGCTGATGCAGACCCTCGCCGACTTCGTGGACGCCCCCGTGGTGCGCCCGATGGTCGCCGAGACCACCTGCCTCGGCGCCGCCTACGCCGCCGGTCTCGCCGTCGGCTTCTGGAACAGCACCGACGACCTGCGCGCCAACTGGCGCCGGGCCGCCGAGTGGACCCCCCGCATGGACGCGGACACCCGCGCCCGTGAGTACAAGAGCTGGCTCAAGGCCGTCGAGCGGACCATGGGCTGGCTCGAGGACGAGGAGTAAGAAACAGCATGACCACCAAGTCCACCCTGCAGTCCGTGCCTGCCCTGGGGACGCACCCGGCCTTCGGCTCGAACCCGAGCCGAGCCGAGACCAGGGAGCAGCTCTCCAAGGCGTCGTACGACCTTCTCGTGATCGGCGGCGGCATCCTGGGCATCTCCACCGCCTGGCACGCCGCGCAGTCCGGCCTCAGGGTGGCTCTGGTCGACGCCGGCGACTTCGCCGGCGCCACGTCCTCCGCCTCCTCCAAGCTGCTCCACGGCGGTCTGCGCTACCTGCAGACCGGCGCGGTGAAGCTGGTGGCGGAGAACCACTTCGAGCGCCGTGCGGTCTCCCGCCAGGTGGCCCCCCACCTGGCGAACCCGCTCACGTTCTACCTCCCCGTCTACAAGGGCGGGCCGCACGGCGCGGCGAAGCTCGGGGCGGGCGTCTTCGCCTACTCCGCGCTGTCGGCCTTCGGTGACGGCGTCGGGCACCTGCTCTCGCCGGCCAAGGCCGCTCAGGACGTGCCCGAGCTGCGCACCGAGAACCTCAAGGCCGTGGCCGTGTACGGCGACGACCAGATGAACGACGCGCGCATGGCGCTGATGACGGTCCGCGGGGCCGTCGAGGCGGGCGCGGTCGTCCTCAACCACGCCGAGGTGACGGGCCTGCGCTTCACCAAGGGCCGCGTCACGGGCGCCGAACTGAAGGACCGGCTCTCCGGCGACGAGTTCGGCGTCAACGCCCGGCTGGTGCTGAACGCGACCGGCCCCTGGGTCGACCACCTGCGCCGCATGGAGGACGCGAACGCCGCGCCGTCCATCCGCCTGTCCAAGGGCGCCCACCTGGTCCTGAAGCGCACCTCCCCCTGGAAGGCCGCGCTCGCCACCCCGATCGACAAGTACCGCATCACCTTCGCCCTCCCCTGGGAGGACATGCTGCTGCTGGGCACCACCGACGAGGCGTTCGAGGGCGACCCGGCGGACGTCACGGTCACCGAGAAGGACATATCCCAGATCCTCGACGAGGCCGCTTTCTCGGTCCGCGACCAGCAGCTGAACCGCGACCTGATCACCTACTCCTTCGCGGGCCTGCGCGTGCTGCCGGGCGGACCCGGCGACACCGCGAAGGCCAAGCGCGAGACGGTGGTGACCGAGGGCAGGGGCGGCATGCTGTCCGTGGCGGGCGGCAAGTGGACCACCTTCCGCCACATCGGCCGCACGGTCATGAAGAAGCTGGAGTCGCTGCCGGGCCACCCCCTGGGCGACGACTTCGAGCCCATCAGCTCGCTGCCGAAGAGGCTGCCGCTGCCCGGCATCGCCAACCCTCGCGCGGTCGCCCACCGGCTGCTGACCGACCGCCCGGCGCCCGGCCCGCGCATGGCGGCCGACACCGCCAGGCACCTGGCCACGCACTACGGCTCCCTCGCCTTCGACATCGCCCGCCTGGCCAACGAGAGCCCCGAACTCGCCGAGCGCGTCCACCCCGACGCCCCGGAGATCTGGGCGCAGGTCGTGTGGGCCCGGGACCACGAGTGGGCCGAGACGCAGGACGACGTGCTGCGCCGCCGCACGACGCTGACGATCCGCGGTCTGGCCACGGACGACGTCCGCGCCAAGGTCCAGGACCTGCTCGACAAGAAGTAGGCACGGCCCGGGGGATCCCGTTGCCCGGGGCCCGGTTGCCGGGAGGGGCGGTTCCACGCCGACGGAGCCGCCCCTTCCGCGTTCCCGACGCCGTTCCCGGGCCCCATAATGACCTGATACGTCGGAGGTCTTGAGCGACAGGGAGGCCGGCCATGGCAGTCACCGACGAGGCGATCGAGAAGATCAAGGACATGATCGTCTCCGGCGCGCTGCGGCCGGGCGACCGGCTGCCCAAGGAGAGCGAACTCGCCGCCGACCTCGGCCTGTCCCGCAACTCCCTGCGGGAGGCCGTGCGCGCGCTGTCCCTCATCCGGATCCTGGACGTACGGCAGGGCGACGGCACGTACGTCACCAGCCTCGATCCGCAACTCCTGCTGGAGGCGCTGAGCTTCGTCGTGGACTTCCACCGCGACGACACGGTCCTGGAGTTCCTGGCCGTACGCCGCATCCTGGAGCCGGCCGCGACGGCCATGGCGGCCCTGCGGATCAGCGAGCAGCAACTGGACGCGCTGACGGCCCAGCTGGACAAGCTCGGCGACGACCCGTCCGTGGAGGACCTCGTCGCCTGCGACCTGGAGTTCCACCGGGGCATCGTGCAGAGCTCGGGCAACTCGGTCCTGTGCTCGCTGCTCGACGGGCTGTCGGGCCCGACCACCCGGGCCCGGATCTGGCGCGGCCTGACCCAGGAGGACGCCGTCGGCCGCACCCTGCGCGAGCACCGGGCGATCCTCGCGGCCCTGCGGGACCGGGACGCCGAGGCCGCGCGTTCCTGGGCGACGGTGCACATCGCGAGCGTGGAGCAGTGGCTGCGCTCCACGCTGTGACCAGGGCCTCACGGACAGCTCGGATGAATCCGGGGTGTTCAGGGGTGGATCGCGGGGCAGTGATGGGGTCACTCCCCCTGCAAGGGGGCTGCGGGCGCCCCCTTGGCACGCCGTAAGGTTGGGGGGTACGCGAGGGCACGTCGGAAGGAGGCGCTGGGTGATCGAGCTCGAGGGGGTTCCCGAGCTGATCGACCCGGTCATGGTGGCCGCGTTCGAAGGCTGGAACGATGCCGGCGACGCCGCCTCCACCGCGGTCGCGCATCTGGACAGGGAGTGGAAGGGCGAGGTCTTCGCGGCGCTGGACGCCGAGGACTACTACGACTTCCAGGTCAACCGCCCCACGGTGTTCATGGAGGCCGGCGTCCGCAAGATCACGTGGCCGACGACAAGGTTGTCGGTGGTCCGGGTCGGCGGGGACAAGCCACGCGACCTGGTCCTCGTCCGGGGTATCGAGCCGTCCATGCGATGGCGGTCGTTCTGCAACGAACTGCTCGGCTTCGCGCACGAACTCGGCGTGGAACTGGTGGTCGTCTTGGGCGCCCTGCTCGGTGACACCCCACACACCCGTCCGGTTCCGATCAGCGGGACGACGTCCGACCCGGACCTGGCCCGCCGCATGGACCTGGAGGAGACCAAGTACGAGGGGCCCACGGGCATCGTCGGCGTCCTTCAGGAGGCGTGCACCCACGCGGGGGTGCCGGCCGTCTCCCTGTGGGCAGCCGTACCGCACTACGTCTCGCAGCCACCCAACCCGAAGGCCACGCTGGCCCTGCTGAACCGGCTGGAGGACCTGATCGACGTGCGCATCCCACTGGGCGAACTGCCCGAGGACGCGCGCGCCTGGCAGGTCGGCGTGGACCAGCTGGCCGCCGAGGACAGCGAGGTCGCCGAGTACGTCCAGTCGCTGGAGGAAGCCCGGGACACCGCCGAGCTCCCCGAAGCGTCGGGCGAGGCGATCGCCCGCGAGTTCGAGCGCTATCTCCGCCGCCGCGACGGCGGCGGACCGACCGCCTCCGGCGGACACGCCACGGCGGACGGCAGCGACAGCACGTCGTACCTGCGGGACAACCCCAGCGGCCGCACACGCCCACCGAAGCCGCCCAAGCCGGGCACGGACGACGAGGAGTCGTCGGAGGACTGAGGGGCGCCCGTCGGGCACGACGAGGAGGGGCGCGTCGCGGCGACCGCGTTCCTGACCCTCGCCCACGGCGGGGCCGCCCGCGCCGGACGACGGCGAGCGGGCGCGCGGCGACCTGGAGGAGTTGGGGGCGCGGCGGGAACGCGCTCGCAGCCCTCGCAGCCTGCCGGGGCGCCACCGCGGCACCTCGCCGCCATGCCGCCGTCGACGCCGAGCAGGCCGGAGACGCCACCGAAGCCGGCACAGCACACCAGGGCCCAACCCAGCACCTCGCCGCCAGGCCGCCAGGCCGCCAGGCCGCCGACAACGACGAGCCGGCGGGATGCGCCGGGAGCCCGCACAGCCTGCAGGGGTTCCGCTGCCGCACCTCACCACTAGCGAAACGGTGACCGCGAGCGGGCGCCTGGGACCAGGGGACGCGCACGCAGCCCTCGCCGCCTGCCGCGGCCCCGTCACAACACCTCGCCACCCATGCCGTCGGCGACGAGCATGCGGCGCGCGGCGCGGCGGTGGCCGGTAGCCGGGTCGTGCTGCCCATGCCGTCGACGGCGACGAGCGGACAGCAGGCGCACGCAGAGCCCAGCCGACCCGCCGGCGCCACACCACAACACCCGTGCACGCCAAAGGGGGCGTCTCCCGCTCGGGAGGCGCCCCCTCGGTCTGTTGTCGGTTACAGCGCGACGCCGAGCAGCGCGTCCACCGCGCGGGAGACCACCCCGGGGGCGCCCTCGTCCGTGCCGCCGTGCTGCTCCTGCTGGGCGGTCCAGCGGTCGACCGCGGTGAGTGCGGCCGGGGCGTCCAGGTCGTTCGCGAGGGCCTCGCGGATCTGCTCCACGAGCGCCTCGGCCGAGGGCCCGTCGGGCCGGGAGACGGCGGCCCGCCAGCGGGCGAGCCGGGCGACGGCGTCCTGGAGGACCTGGTCGGTCCACTCCCAGTCCGCGCGGTAGTGGTGGGAGAGCAGGGCGAGCCGGATGGCGACCGGGTCGACGCCGTCGCGCCGGAGCTTGGAGACGAAGACCAGGTTGCCCTTGGACTTGGACATCTTCTCGCCGTCGAGGGCGACCATGCCGGCGTGCACGTACGCCTTGGCCATGGGGAACTCGCCGGTGAGGGCCTGGGCGTGCGAGGCGCCCATCTCGTGGTGCGGGAAGGCCAGGTCGGAGCCGCCGCCCTGGATGTCGAAGCCCATGCCGAGGTGGTCGAGGGCGATGGCCACGCACTCGATGTGCCAGCCGGGCCGTCCACGCCCGAGCGAACCGCCGTCCCAGCTGGGCTCGCCTTCCCGGGCCGCCATCCACAGCATCGGGTCGAGCGGGTTCTTCTTGCCCGGCCGGTCCGGGTCGCCGCCGCGCTCGGCGGACAGCAGCCGCATCGCCGCGGCGTCCAGCCCGGAGACCTTGCCGAAGTGCGGGTCGGACTCGACGGAGAAGTACACGTCGCCTTCGAGTTCGTACGCCGCGCCCATGTCGCGCAGCCGCTCGACGAGCGGGACGATCCCGGGTATCGCCTCGACGGCGCCTATGTACTGCCGCGGCGGCAGCATCCGCAGGGCCGTCATGTCCTCGCGGAAGAGGGCCGTCTCCTGCTCGGCGAGCGCGGCCCAGTCGATGCCGTCGCGCTGCGCCCGCTCAAGGAGCGGGTCGTCGACGTCGGTGACGTTCTGGACGTAGTGAACCTGGCGCTTGGTGTCGAGCCACACGCGCTGCACGAGGTCGAACGCGTTGTAGGTCGCCGCGTGTCCTATGTGGGTGGCGTCGTACGGGGTGATGCCACATACGTAGATACGGGCGACGGGACCGGGGTCGAGGGTGACCAGACCGCCGGTCGCGGTGTCGTGGATCCTCAGGTCGCGGCCCTGACCAGGCAGGGCGGGGACCTCGGAAGCGGGCCAGGCATGCATGCCTTGAGCCTAACCGGACTGAAGTTCCATATACGAATGGGAGCGGGCCGGACGGCCGAGAAGGCGCTCTTGCGTGTGCTCGGCGTCTGTGCTGCTACACGGGTGGCCAGGGAATCGCCGGCCACTCCCCGCTCGGCTCCGGATGCTTCCCCGAGGCGAGCAGCGCGGCGACGCGCGCGCGTGTGGCGTCGATCTCCGCGCCGGTGATCAGCGGCTGGAGCCGGGCGGTGAGGGGGCCGCCCTCCGCCAGGTCCTTCCTGAGGCGTTCGAGGACGTCGACGGCCTCCCGCGTGAGGGGCTCCCCCGCCCACCCCCACAGCAGGGTCCGCAGCTTGTTCTCGACGTTGAAGGTGACCCCGTGGTCGATCCCGTACAGCCGTCCCTCGCCGGTCGGCAGCAGGTGCCCGCCCTTGCGGTCGGCGTTGTTGACGACGGCGTCCAGCACCGCGAGCCGCCGCAGCCGCTCGTCGTCCGCGTGCACGAGGAGCGCGGTGCGGCCCTCGCCGACCTCGGCGAAGCCGATCGCCTTCCAGCCCGGCTCCGGTTCCTCCCCGTCGACCAGCGCGAGCAGCTCCGCCTCCGGCGCCGCCTCGACCCACAGCTGGCACATGCCCTCGCCGTAGGGGCCGTCCCGCAGCACCGTGGGCGGGACCAGGCCCCAGCCGGTCGCCTCGGAGACCTCGTACGCGGCGACCTCGCGCTGAGCGAGCGTCCCGTCGGGGAAGTCCCACAGGGGCCTCTCCCCGGCGACCGGCTTGTAGATGCAGGCCGCTTCCCGGCCGTCGTGGGACACCGTGCAGTACAGGGCCGCGTTGGACGCCTCACGGATGCGTCCGCGCACGGTGAGTTCGCCCCGGGCGAGCAGTTCGGCGGCGTCCGGAGGAGGTGTCACGCTCCGCGGCGGTATCCGTTCTGGCGCGGACATACGTGTCCTTCCGGGTCGAGCGGGAGGCTGCACAGCGGGCACGGCGGCCGCCCGGCGTTGACGATGTCGAGGGCACGCTTGGCGAAGGCCCTGGCCTGCGCGCCGGTGAGCCGGACCCGCAGCATCGGGGGCCCGTTCTCCTCGTCCTGGAGCAGCCGTTCCTCGGCCTCGGCGAGGTCCTCCTCGGTGTCGGCGTCAAGCTCGACGAGCGCCTGCGCCTCGACGATCATCAGCTGCTCCTCGCCGTCCCAGGCGAGCGCCATGGTGCCGACCCGGAACTCCTCCTCGATGGGGGTGTCCAGCGGAGCGGTGTCGGTGATCTCGGACGGTGCGACGGCGGGGACGGCGGCACTGCCTCCGCTACGGCGTACGACCTCGTCGAGCAGTTCGTCCATGCGTTCGGCGAGCGCGGCGACCTGGGTCTTCTCCAGGGCCACGCTGGTCACCCGGGAGCCTGCGGAGGCCTGGAGGAAGAACGAACGGCGCCCGGGCAGTCCGACCGTGCCGGCCACGAAACGCTCCGGATGGTCGTAGAGGAACACCTGACGGGACACGTCCTGTCTCCATTGGAATCGTGGGAACCGTGTGACCACGGCACTGCTGCGACCGCTTCACCCTACTGCGGCCGACGATCACGGTGCGCCCGCACCACCCCCGACGGGGGCCTCCTCGCCCGGGGGTTCCTCGCGCGGCACCAGGGACGTGAAGTCGCCCGTGTCGCCGAGGCGGACGAGAAACGGTCGCAGTCGTGTGTAGCGGATCGCCGTGATGGAACACGGTTCAACGGAAATCCGCTGGAAGAGGTCCAGATGAAGTCCGAGTGCGTCCGCGACGAGCGACTTGATGATGTCGCCGTGCGAGCACATGAGGTAGACGGCGTCGGCGCCGTGGTCGCGCTCCACGCGCGCGTTCCACTCGCGTACGGCCTCGGCGGCGCGGGTCTGCATGGCCCGCATGGACTCCCCGCCGGGGAACGCCGCCGCGGAGGGGTGCGCCTGCACGACCTCCATCAGGGGCTGGTCCTTCAGCTCGTCGAGCTTGCGTCCCGACCAGTCGCCGTAGTGGCACTCGCCGATGCGCTCGTCGGTGTGCGGGGTGAGTTCCGGCCGGGCCTGGAGAAGGGGCCGGATCGTTTCCTGGCAACGCTGGAGCGGGCTGGTGACGATCTCGGCGAGGGGCAGCTCGGCGAGCCGCCCGGGCAGCGCGGCGGCCTGCGCCGCGCCGCGTTCGTCGAGGGCGACACCGGGCGTCCAGCCGGCGAGCAGTCCCTCGGTGTTGGCGGTGGAACGTCCGTGCCGGACCAGGATCAACGTGGGCATGCGGTCCAGCGTAGGCGCACGCGCGCGTACGGTGTCCTTCGAATGACGGGAGAGTCTCTTCGTGATCGTCGACTGTGCCATCTACCGCGACGGACACCGGTCGGAAGGGCCGGAGGACTTCTCCGACGCCCTGGGTGAGGCCCGTGCGGCGGGCGGTTTCGTCTGGATCGGGCTGCACGAGCCGACGGAGCGCGAATTCGACCATGTGACCCAGGAGTTCGGGCTGCATCCACTGGCCGTCGAGGACGCCCTCAAGGCCCACCAGCGGCCCAAGCTGGAGGTGTACGACGACTCGCTCTTCGTGGTGCTCAAGCCGGTGACGTACGAGCCGGAGACCGACACCGTCTCGGCCGGCGAGATCATGATCTTCCTGGGCGACTCGTTCGTCGTGACCGTCCGGCACGGCGAGGGCGGCCCGCTCAAGGCCGTACGGCACCGGCTGGAGCACGAGCCGGACCTGCTGGGCAACGGCCCCACCTCCGTGCTCTACGCGGTCGCCGACGCCGCCGTCGACCACTACCTGGACGTCGCGATGGAGTTGCAGGCTGACCTGGAGGGGCTGGAGGCGGAGGTCTTCTCCCCGGACGACGGGGGCTCGCGGCACACCGCGTCCCGGATCTACAACTTCAAACGGCAGGTCCTGGAGTTCCGCCGGGCGACCGGGCCGCTGGCCCTGCCGATGAGCCGGCTGGCGGGCACGGCGCCGTCCGCCGTGGCGGTGCCGTTCGTGGACGACCGGGCGCGGCCGTTCTTCCGGGACGTGAGCGACCACCTCACGCGCGTGAACGAGTCCGTGGAGAACCTGGACCGGCTGGTGTCGGACATCCTCTCCGCGCATCTGGCGCAGATGAGCGTCCGGCAGAACGACGACATGCGGAAGATCTCCGCGTGGGCGGCCATGGCCGCGATCCCCACGATGATCGCGGGGATCTACGGCATGAACTTCGAGCACATGCCCGAGCTGCGCTGGGAGTGGTCCTACCCGGTGCTGATCGCGGTGATGGCCGTTCTCGAGGTACTGGTGTTCCGGCTGTTCAAGCGCCGGGGCTGGTTGTAGCCGGGGCCGTCTCAGGCGAACTCGGGTGCCGCGGACGCGGGTCCGCCGAGGGCGTCGCGGCGCTCGGGCATCTTCAGCGACACCATCCGGCGCCAGCCGCCCAGCCGTTCGTACGCGTACAGCGCGTGGATGCCCGCCGCGAGCACCGCCGACCTGGCCCTGGACCAGCCGAGGATGCGGCCCATGTGCGCCATGACCGCGAGGCTGACGTCCCGGTGGATCCGGATCTCGGCGAGCGCGCACGCGCGCAGGGTCCGCTGGATGGCCCGGCCGTGGCCCGCGTGGGCGAAGCGCAGCAGTTCCTCGTGGCAGTAGGAGAGGTGGTTGTCCTCGTCGTTGGAGATCTGCCTGACCGCGCGGCCGATGTCGGCGGCGTCGGCGAAGTGCTTGCGGAGCAGTTCCATCTGCTCGGAGGCGCGCTGCTCGGTGACCCTGCTGTGCGAGAGGTACGTGACGATGTCCTGGACCGTGAGCCGCTCGTCGCGCTTGAGCTTCTCGTGCGCGAGGCCGATGCCGTTCTTCTCCAGGAGCATGGTGTAGTCGGTCTCCGGCGGGACCGGGACGGGGTCGAGGCCGCGCTTCTTCATCAGGGCGTTGAAGATCCGGCCGTGCTTGTCCTCGTCGGCGCCGTGCCGGGTGATCTTGGGGGCGAGTTCCCGCTCGCTGTCGGGGACGAGCGCGGCGATCCGGGCGTTCTCCCAGCCGCCCTGGGACTCACCGCTCGCGGCGATGGAGCAGAACAGGGCGAAGGACTCGTCGTTGGCGAGGATCTCCTGGAACACACTCTTGGCCGAAAGCATCGTGAGCACCTCTCCCGCGCTCGGGCGCGTGCTGCGTGACTCCGCAGGATTCCGCAGAGAACGAGTCAAGTGCGGGGCGGCAGGTGGTGCAACAGGTACGTCGGGCAACTCCGCCGAATGGAGGACACGGGAGACCGGCATCGCCGCGGGCGGTCGTGCCACCGGAGCGAGGCAGATCCCGGCGTAACCGCCGGGGGGCGCACGGCGTTGTTCCGCGTGACGGCCGTGGCGGGGAAGACCCCCGAGCCCCCACCACGGCCGCAGACAACTCCGCCGGGTCAGGCGAGCCCGGCGCGCTCCAGGGCCTGAGTGCCGGCGCGGAGGGACGCGAGCCGCTCGTCGAGCGTGAAACCCGCCGGGGCGAGGCTCAGGGTGGTGACGCCGGCCTCCGCGTAGGCCTTCATCCGGTCCGCGATCCGGTCGACGGAACCGAGCAGCGTGGTCTTGTCGATCAGCTCGTGCGGTACGGCGACCGCGGCGCCCTGCTTGTCGCCGGACAGGTACTTGCCCTGGATCTCGGCGGCCTCCTTCTCGTAGCCCATGCGCTGGGCGAGCTGGTTGTAGAAGTTCTGCTTGGGGCTGCCCATGCCGCCGACGTACAGCGCGGTGTAGGGGCGGAAGGTGTCGGCGAGCGCGGCGACGTCCTTGTCGTCACCGACGGCGAGCGGGACGGTCGGGCAGACGTCGAACCCTTCGAGCGTCTTGCCGGCCTTCTCGCGCCCGGCGCGGAGGTACTTGATCGTGGTCTCTTCGAGGTGGTCGGCCGAGGGGAAGATGAGCAGCGCCCCGTCGGCGATCTCGCCGGTCTGCTCCAGGTTCTTCGGGCCGATCGCGGCGATGTACAGCGGGATGTGCTCGCGCTGCGGGTGCACGGTCAGCTTGATGGGCTTGCCCGGGCCGCCGGGCAGGGGGAGCGTCCAGTGCTGCCCCTCGTAGGACAGGCGCTCGCGCGTCATGGCCTTGCGGACGATCTCGACGTACTCACGCGTGCGGGCCAGCGGCTTGTCGAACTTGACGCCGTACCAGCCTTCGGAGACCTGCGGGCCGGAGACGCCGAGGCCGAGGCGGAAGCGGCCGCCGGAGAGGGAGTCGAGGGTGGCTGCCGTCATGGCGGTCATCGCGGGCTGGCGGGCCGGGATCTGGAAGATGGCGGAGCCGACGTCGATACGTTCGGTCTGGGCGGCGACCCAGGTCAGTACGGTGGCGGCGTCGGAGCCGTAGGCCTCGGCGGCCCAGCAGACGGCGTATCCGAGCCGGTCGGCCTCCTGGGCGACGGCCAGATTGTCCGCGTCCATTCCGGCACCCCAGTAGCCGAGGTTGATACCGAGCTGCATGCCGAATCCCCTTACCGATCAGTAACGTGCACGTGCGGAGACCTTAGCGTGCGGCTGTGCCGGGACTCAGCCGTGGGCTGTCGTGCCGGGCAACTCGCGGTCGGCCCCCCGGAAATCGGCTGTCCACAGCCCCCCACACGGAAGGTTCTGGCCAGTAATCTCGGCGTTCATGGAGCAGAGGCATCTCGGCCGCACCGGCCTGCGTGTGTCCCGGATCGGGCTCGGCACACTGACCTGGGGACGGGACACCGACGAGCACGACGCCGCGGACCTGATGAAGACGTTCTGGGAAGCGGGCGGGACCCTCGTCGACACCGCGGACGTGTACGGCGACGGAGAGGCCGAGTACCTGCTCGGCAGGCTCATGGACGGCCTGGTGTCCCGCCGGGACCTGGTCATCTCGACCAAGGCCGGCAGCGTGCCGGACCCCGACCGCCGCTTCGACACCTCCCGCGGCCATCTGCTCTCCGCGCTCGACGCCTCGCTCTCCCGGCTCGGCACCGACTACGTCGACCTGTGGCACGTGCACGCCTTCGACCCGGACACCCCGCTGGAGGAGACTCTCCAGGCCCTCGACCTGGCGGTCGCGAGCGGCCGGGCCCGCTACGCCGCCGTCTCCAACTTCTGCGGCTGGCAGCTGGCCAAGGCCGCGACCTGGCAGCTGGCGGCCCCCGGCACCCGGACCCGGCTGGCGGCCACGCAGCTGGAGTACTCGCTGCTCCAGCGGGGCGTCGAGCGCGAGGTGCTGCCGGCGGCGCTGGACCTGGGCATCGGGCTGCTGCCGTCCTCGCCGCTCGGACGTGGGGTGCTGACGGGCAAGTACCGGGGCGACACGACGCCGCCGGACTCGCGCGGTGCCTCGGAGCACCTCGCGCCGTTCGTCGCGCCCTATCTGGACGACACGGCGAGGCGCATCGTGGACGCCGTGACGACCGCGGCCGACGGTCTCGCGGTGACGCCGCTCCAAGTGGCGCTCGCCTGGGTCCGCGACCGGCCGGGGGTGGCCGCGCCCATCGTCGGCGCGCGCAACGCGCAGCAGCTCACGGCGGCATTGTCAGTGGAGACCCTTAGTCTTCCTGACGAGATCTGCCGGGCGCTCGACGACGTGTCGGCGCCCGTGCACCGCTATCCCGATCACGACTGGAGCACGCTGTGAGCACGGAGCCGGAGACCACGGAGGACGCCGAGCCGGGGACGCCGACCGGTGGTGCGGAGCCCGGGGGGACCGAGGAGGACACGGCCGGTTCCGGCGAGATGCCCGAGGCCGAGGGGACCGAAGGTGAGGCAGCCGCTGCTTCCGGTGAGGTGCCCGCAGCCGAGGGGACCGAAGGGGACGCAGCCGCTTCCGGTGAGGTGCCCGCAGCCGAGGGGACCGAAGGTGAGGCAGCCGCTGCTTCCGGTGAGGTGCCCGCAGCCGAGGGGACCGAAGGGGACGCAGCCGCTTCCGGTGAGGTGTCCGCCGCCGAGGCCGAGCTGCGGGCCCAGCGGGCCGAGCGGGAGCGTATCGAGCAGCGCAAGGCCGAGAAGAAGGCGCGGATCGAGGCCGGCACCAAGCTGAGCGGCAAGGCCGCCGATCTGCTCGCCGCCGTGCGGGCCGTGGAGAGCGGCGAGAAGCCGGTCGCCACCGTGTTCCAAGAGCCCGAGCCAGCCCCCCGGCGCTCCGCCCCGGAGCCGGTACGACGGTCGCAGCCGGTGGCCGCCGAGGCCGTCGCCGCGTCAACTCCCGCGCCGTCGGCGGTGCAGGCCGTGCGACAGGTGCTCGGCGCGGGCGGTGCCCCGGAGGCGCTCGCGCCGCAGGTGGCCGCGGCGCTGGGCGAGGGCGCGGACGAACTGCTGCGCGCGGACCCTTGGCAGTTGCTGCGGGTCGCCGGCGTGCGGTCCGAGCAGGCCGACGGGTTCGCGCGGGCCCTGCTCGGCACCGAGTGCCGTCCGGACGACGAGCGGCGGGGCCGGGCCGTCACCGTCTGGCTCCTGGAACAGGCGGCGCTGGCCGGGCACACCGCCCTGGAGATGCCGGCGCTCCTGGCGGCCCTGGCCCAGCGGGGCGTGCCGGACCCCGAAAGCGCCGTGCAGGACGCGATCGCGGAGGGCGAGGCGCTGGTCTTCCAGGACGCGCTGGAGGAGACCGGTGCCGCTCCGGCACCGGCCGGGGAAGAGGGCACGGAGGAGGACGAGGAGCGTCCGGTCCGTGTCCTGGTCGGCCTTGAGCGGTACGCGCTCGCGGAGGAGAGCCTGGCCGACGGTCTGGCCCGGCTGGTGAACTCGGTGCCCCAGCAGGACGGTTCGGCCGAGGACTGGGAGCGGATCGCCGCCGCGGCCCAGGGTTCGACGGGTGAGCTGCTCCGCGCGGTCGCCGCCCACGGCCTGGTCCTGCACACCGGCGGCGAGGCCTCCCTGACCGAGCCCGCGGCACTGCTGACCGCGGCGCACACCATCGGCCTGCGCGCCTGGGCCGCCACCCACGGCCCGATCGGCCGCACCCGCTTCGCGGCCCTGCTGCGCCGGTCCGGCACCGCGTCCGGCACCCCGTCCACCGACCCCCACTCCCCCACTGCCCACTCTCCCGTCGCCACCGTCGCCGGACTGCTCTCCGGCGCCGAAGGACCTGGCCGGGACGCCGACGGGGCGCTGGATCTCGATCTGCTGGTCGTGCTCGACGCGCCGCAGCTCGACGTCGAGACGGCCGCGCTGCTGACGGAGTCACTGCCGGACGGGGCGCGGCTGGTGCTGGCCGGGGACCCGGGGGTGCTGTGGTCCGTGGGTCCGGGCAGGGTGTTCGCGGATCTGCTCGCGGCGCGGATCTGCCCGCAGGTCGCTTCCCGGCAGCCGGATCCCGGGCCGCTGGGCGAGCTGGTCTCCGGTATCGGCATCGGCGAGCTGAACCAGGTCGAGGCCCCCGGCAAGGAGGTCGTGATCGTGCCGGTGCGGGACGCGGGCGAGGCCGTCCACCGGACGGTGCAGCTCGTCGTGGACTCGGTGCCGCGGGCGATCGGCGTACCGGCCGAGGAGACGCAGGTGATCACACCGGGGCACGGCGGTGCCGTCGGCACGCGTGCGCTCAACGCGGCGTTGAAGGAGCGGCTCAATCCGGGCCCGGGCCGCTTCGGCGGCTTCGACCCCGGTGACCGGATCGTCTACTCCCCCGTGCCGGGCCGTGCGCTGCCGGGCCGCGTGGTGAAGGCGGACGCCGAGGGGCTGCACCTGTCCTGCGAGGGCGAGGACGTCGTCGTACCGAAGGAGCGCGTGGAGCAGTCCGTGCGGCACGGCTGGGCGCTCACCGCGCACCAGGCGGTGGGGAGCCGGTGGCCCGCGGTGGTCGTGGTGCTGCCCGGCGATGCCGCGCGGGCCCTCAGCCGGCCGTGGGTCTACACGGCGTTCGGGCGGGCCGACCGCCATCTGTCCGTCGTGCACGGTGTGGACCAGGCATTGGCCAGGGCCGTGGCCGAGGTTCCGGCGAAGCCCCGCACGACCCGGCTTCCGGTGCTGCTCGCTCCGCAGATCAGCAGCTGACGACGACGGCGGTGGTCACGGGCCGGCCCCGTGACCACCGCCGTCGGGTGGCTGACGCGTGCGCTCAGCGGCGGTCCGCGTCCAGCGGCTCCAGGTCCTCGTCCTCGTCCAGATCGGTGTCGAGGTCCTCCTCCAGCTCTTCCGCGTCATCGTCGTCGTCGACGCCGATCTCGTCGTCGAACACGGCACTGACGTCGAAGCGGCAGACCACGCTCTGCGGATCGACCTGCTCGAACGGCGCCTCCAGCCACTCGCCGGGGTCGGCCGGTTCCTCGGCAGCCGTCACCCAGAGTGTGGAGTCGCCCTCCTCCAGACCGAACTCCTTGTGCCGGGAGGCGATCTCGTCGGGTTCGAACTCGCCGAAGAGGAGGCCGAGCGCACCATGGATCGTCCCGGAGGCGGCCGGGCCGTCCTCGCCCTCCGCGGACTCGATCCGCTGCGCCTGCGCGAGCAGCCGCTGCGGCTCCGCCACCGCGTAGTCGCGGCGGATCAGTACGCTCAGCGCGTTCGGTTCCTCGGGCCCGGTGTACGGGGGCAGCGCGTCCTCCGTACCGGGGATCTCGAAGGGTGTGACCTCGTCGTAACGGTCGTAGAGCAGTTCGTCGTACACCTCTGCGGCCGCGGCCAGCTGGTTGAACGCCTCGTAGACGGCCGGGTCGTCCTCCCCCGACCTGCGTTCGACCGCGGCCAGGTGGCGGTCGAGCGCGGTCTTGACCGCCTCGGCGGCGGCGCGTACCTCGGCAGCGGTGGGCTGCGCAGCATCAGACATAGTGCAGACGCTATCCGTACCAGGCCCCAGCCCGCACAATAGATGCGATGCCGGAATACGAATTTGTCGACGTGTACGTACCGCGCGGGGTCTCCCGCAAGGAGACGGCACGTCTGCTGACGGACCATGCCGAGTACGGACACTGGGAGTTGCACCGTCTGAGCCTGCTGCGCGACGGCAGCCGCAAGGTGCGGTTGCGCCGGCGGATCATCCGTCAGGTGCGGGCCACGTGGTGAGCTGAGACGGGGCACTGGGAGAAGGCACACACGGGAGCGGGCCCCGCATCGGCGGGGCCCGCTCCGTTTTCCGGGGCTGTCAGGCCTATCGGGGCTGTCAGGCCTTTCCGGGGCTGTCAGGCCGAGGTGCGCGCCTTGCGGTAGAGGATCGAGCCCGCGAGCAGTGCGCCCGCGCCGGCCGACAGGGCGAGGCCGAGCGGCAGGTCGCTGCCGGTGCTGGCGAGCTGGGCGTCGCCCTTGGGCTGGGTGACGAACTGGCTGCCCGGGTTGTTGCCGTGCGAGGAGCCGCCCGGCGTCTCGGTGTACGCGCCGGGCGGCGTGCCCGGGGTTCCGGCGTCGCCCGGGTCACCCGGGTTGCCGGGGCTGCCCGGGCCGCCCGGGTTCCCGGGATCGCCCGGATCGCCGGGGTTGCCCGGGTTTCCGGGGTCACCCGGGTTCCCGGGGTTGCCCGGGTTTCCGGGGTCACCCGGGTTCCCGGGGTTGCCCGGGTTCCCGGGGTCACCCGGGTTCCCGGGGTCACCCGGGTTCCCGGGGTTGCCCGGGTTTCCGGGGTCACCCGGGTTGCCTGGATTACCCGGGTTGCCAGGGTTGCCGGGATCACCCGGCTGTCCCGGGTTCTCGTTGCCGCCTCCGGGCGGGTTGCCGTGGTGCCCGCCGGAGCCGCCGTTCGCGCAGTCATTGCCCGTGCTGGAGTTGCCCACGCCGACGACGTCGACGGTGTTGCCGCAGACGTTCACCGGCGCGTGGATCGGCGCCTGGACGTGGTTGCCCGAGCCGACGCCGGGCGAGTCACTGGCATGGCCGCCGGCGTGCGAACCGCCGTTGCCGCCTGAATCGCCGTATCCCCCCGACGACGATCCACCGCCCTGGTTGGCGCACGAGTTGCCCACCGACGGGTTGAGGACACCGATCACGTTGACCGTGTTCCCGCACACGTTGACCGGCGCGTGCACCGGCGCCTGCACCGAGTTCCCGGACAGCACGCCGGGAGAGCCGGAACTGGAGCCCTGTGCGCCCGAGTCGGCGTGAGCGGAGCCGCCCGCGGCGGCGATCACGCCGGTCGCGGCCGCCACGGTCATCAGACCCTTGCGGGTGACCTGTCGCATTCCTGAATACCTGCCTTCGACCTGGCTCGAATTCTTCTCGAATTCCTCGAAAGAAGCGTTCGGTCCCGGAGCGCATGGCACGCGCTCCGGGACCGATGGCTTTGGACTCCCCTCAGCAAAGGGGAAGCGTCACTTGTTGACGCAGGTGTTGCCGAAGGCGGGGTTCAGCAGCCCGATCACGGAGACCGTGTTGCCGCAGACGTTCACCGGGACGTGAACGGGCACCTGAATGACGTTGCCGGACACGACACCCGGGGAGTGCACGGCGGCACCCTGCGCACCCGAGTCGGCGACGGCGAGGCCCGCGCCCGCGAGAACCAGCCCACCGGTGGCAGCCGCAGCAGCGACGACCTTCTTGATCATTATTCCTCCTAGTTGGCAAAGCGACCTATCTTGCGATCGCATTACCTGTAACGAAGAGGGAGTAATGAGGCTACGAGCTTATGGTCGCATTCACCCTTCCCAGTCGATCTCGCACACCCGGCCGAATAGCGGTGTTTCGCAGCGGCGGTTTCAGGACGCGTCGATGAAACGGTCGAGCACCCGCACGCCGAACTGCAGCCCCTCCACCGGCACCCGCTCGTCCACGCCGTGGAACATGCCGGCGAAGTCCAGCTCGGGCGGCAGCTTCAGCGGCGCGAAGCCGAAGCCCCGGATGCCCAGGTCGTCGAAGGACTTCGCGTCCGTCCCGCCGGAGAGCATGTAGGGGATCGCCTTGGCGGTCGGGTCCTCGGCCAGCAGCGAGGACTGCATCGCCTCCACGAGCGCCCCGTCGAAGGTGGTCTCGACGGCCTTGTCGGCGTGGACGTCCTCGCGCCGCACCTTGGGGCCGAGGATGCGGTCGAGGTCGGCGAGGAACTCCTCCTCGAACCCGGGCAGGAAGCGGCCGTCGACGTGGGCGGTCGCCTCGCCCGGGATGACGTTGACCTTGTAGCCGGCACCGAGCTGCGTGGGATTGGCCGTGTTGCTCAGGGTCGCGCCGATGAGCTTGGCGATGCCACCCAGCTTCGCGAGGGTCGACTCCATATCCTCCGGGTCGAGTTCGGTGCCGAACGCGTCACCGAGCTCGTCGAGGAAGGCGCGGGTGGTCTTGGTGACCCGCACGGGGAACTTGTGCCGCCCCAGCCGCGCGACGGCCTCCGACAGCTCGGTGATCGCGTTGTCCCGGTGGATCATCGACCCGTGCCCGGCCGTGCCGGCCACGGTGAGCTTCATCCAGTGCATGCCCTTCTCGGCCGTCTGGATCAGGTACAGCCGCCGCTCCTCGCTCACGGTGAACGAGAATCCGCCCACCTCACTGATCGCCTCGGTGACGCCCTCGAAGAGGTCCCGGTGGTGGTCGACGAGGTAGCGGGCCCCGTACGTGCCGCCCGCCTCCTCGTCCGCGAGGAACGCGAGGACGATGTCGCGCGGGGGCTTGCGCCCGCTGCGCATCCGGTCCCGGACGACCGCGAGGGTCATCGCGTCCATGTCCTTCATGTCGACGGCACCGCGGCCCCACACGCAGCCGTCGGCGATCTCGCCGGCGAAGGGGTGGTGGGTCCAGTCGTCCGCGTTGGCGGGTACGACGTCGGTGTGGCCGTGGATGAGGAGCGCGGGCCGGGAGCGGTCCTCGCCCTCGATCCGGGCCACCGTGGAGGCGCGGCCCGGGTGCGACTCGAAGATCTGCGGTTCGAGCCCCACCTCGGCGAGCTTCTCGGCGACGTACTCCGCCGCCTTGCGCTCGCCCGGACCCGAGTGGTCGCCGTAGTTGCTGGTGTCGATCTGGATCAGCTCGCGGCAGAGGTCCACGACCTCGTCCTCGCCGGTGACGTTCCTGGCCGTGTCCGTCTCGCTCACGTGCTTCCTCCCGGTGTCACTGCTGGTGGGTCCCCCTCATCCTCCCTCTCCCCGGCCCGCACCCCAAGACCGGTCCCGGCCCGTCACACGCCGTTCACGCCCGGCGGGGTGCGGGCGGGGGGTGATCGGTCACCCCGGAGAGCCTGGTAATGTTTACGTCGTCGCCACGGGGAGAACCCGCGCGACAGACACCTTGTCCGGGTGGCGGAATGGCAGACGCGCTAGCTTGAGGTGCTAGTGCCCTTTATCGGGCGTGGGGGTTCAAGTCCCCCCTCGGACACAGATCGAAAAGCCCCTCTCGTCGAGGGGCTTTTCGTCGTTACCGGGGAGGGAGGTCTCCCCTCAAGTCCGGTGCCTTCGACGCTCTTCGGGGGCGGCCGGGGGAAATGTGGGCGACATCTCGCCAGGCCGGGAGAAGCACAGGTGGGAGCCGGGGCGCCGGGCTCCGGGGCGTCTCCCGTTTGCCTCCCAGTGGCGGACATGACAGGGCGAAGTCACCCGACCACTAGAGTATTGGGCTTGTTCGCACCGGAACGGAACATCCCCAGGCAGACCTGCGGGCCCACCGGCGCCCCGGATGACCGGGTTCGAGACTCGAGGATCCGATGGCCGCCCTGCACGAAAGCCCTGACCTCACCGTGCTGGACCGGGAGTTGAGCACAGCTCCGAGCGACGTGGCCCGTTTCTCCGCCGGTCCCGCGGCCTCCCCCCGCACCCTGGTCGACATCTTCGAGGCGTCCGTACGTTCGTACCCCGACGAGCCCGCGCTCGACGACGGCCACCGGCTGCTCACCTACCGCGCGCTGGCGGTCGAGGTGGAGCACCTGCGGCAGCGGTTGGCCGCCGCGGACGTCGGGCTCGGGGATCGCGTCGGTGTCCGGGTCCCGTCGGGCACCAACGACCTGTACGTGGCGATCCTCGCGGTGCTGGCCGCCGGTGCCGCGTACGTGCCCGTGGACGCCGAGGACCCCGACGAGCGGGCCGATCTGGTGTTCGGCGAGGCCGGGGTGCGGGTGGTCATCGGGGCCGGTCACGAGCTGACTGCCGGCGGTGCCGCCGGTCATGCCGCCGCCCGGCCCGGTGCCGGGCACGACGCGTGGATCATCTTCACCTCCGGTTCCACCGGGAAGCCCAAGGGCGTGGCCGTCAGCCACCGCAGCGCCGCGGCCTTCGTGGACGCGGAGGCCGCCCTGTTCCTGACCGACGAGCCGATCGGGCCCGGTGACCGGGTCATGGCGGGGTTGTCCGTCGCGTTCGACGCGTCCTGTGAGGAGATGTGGCTGGCGTGGCGGTACGGCGCCTGTCTGGTGCCGGTGCCGCGCTCGCAGGTCAGGAGCGGTGCCGACCTCGGGCTCTGGCTGGTCGAGCAGGAGATCACCGTCGTGTCCACCGTGCCGACGCTGGCGGCGTTGTGGGAGCCGGAGACGCTCAACGACGTACGCCTGCTGATCTTCGGCGGGGAGGCGTGCCCTCCCGAGCTGGCGCAGCGTCTGGTGACCGAGGGCCGCGAGGTGTGGAACACCTACGGGCCGACCGAGGCGACCGTCGTGGCGTGCGCGTCGCTGATGAGCGGCGAGGAGCCGATCCGGATCGGACTGCCGCTGGACGGCTGGGACCTGGCCGTCGTGGACGAGGCCGGGGAGCCCGTGCCGATGGGCGGCAGTGGACAGCTGGTGATCGGCGGGGTCGGACTCGCCCGGTATCTCGACGCCGAGAAGGACGCGGAGAAGTACGCGCCGCTTCGGTCGCTGGGCTGGGAGCGGGCGTACCGCAGCGGTGACCTGGTGCGGGCCGAGCCGGAGGGGCTGGTCTTCCTCGGGCGGGCCGACGAGCAGATCAAGCTCGGTGGGCGCCGTATCGAGCTCGGTGAGGTGGACGCGGCGCTTCAGGCGCTGCCCGGGACGGCCGGCGCCGCCGCCGCGGTGCGGACGGCCCGCAGCGGCAACCAGCTCCTCGTCGGCTACGTCGTCACCCAGGACGGCTGGGACCACGCGGCGGCCGTCGAGCGGCTGCGCGCCGAACTGCCCGCGGCTCTGGTGCCGTTGCTCGCGCCGGTCGACGAGCTGCCGACCCGTACGTCGGGCAAGGTGGACCGGGACGCGCTGCCCTGGCCGCTGGACGGACTGGAGACGGGCGGCCCGGCCGAGCGCCTGTACGGCACCGAGGCCTGGCTCGCCGAGCAGTGGACGGACGTCCTCGGCATTCCGGTCACGTCGGCCTCCGACGACTTCTTCGTGATCGGTGGGGGCAGTCTGGCCGCCGCCCAGCTGACGACGAGGCTGCGCACGCGCTATCCGAGCGCCGCCGTCCTCGACGTCTACCAGCGGCCCGTCCTGCGGAAACTGGCCCGGCATCTGGAGGAGTCGGCGCAGGACGACGGGGTCCGGCGGGTCGTGGCGCCGGTGCCCAGGCGTGCCCAGCTCGTCCAGCTCCTGGTGCTGGTTCCACTTTTCACGCTGCTCGGGCTGCGCTGGACCGTGGTGCTCGCCGCGCTCGGGAACGTGCTGCCCGCCTACTCCTGGCTGCCGACGGCGCCCTGGTGGCTCGTCGCGGCCGGTGCCGTGCTGCTGTTCAGCCCGCCCGGGCGCCTCGCGCTCGCCGCGGGCGGGGCACGCTGGCTGCTGCGGGGGGTGCGGCCGGGCCGGTACCCGCGCGGCGGGAACGTCCATCTGCGGCTGTGGACGGCCGAGCGGCTGGCCGAGTTCAGCGGGGCGACCTCGCTGACCGGGTCCTGGCTCGAACGGTACGCGCGAGCGCTGGGCGCCAAGGTGGGGCAGGACGTGGACCTGCACTCGCTGCCGCCGGTCACCGGCATGCTCAAGCTGGGCCGGGGCGCGGCCGTCGAGTCCGAGGTGGACCTGTCCGGATACTGGCTGGACGGCGACCGGCTGGAGATCGGGCCGGTGAAGGTGGGCGCGCACGCCGTCGTCGGCACGCGCAGCATGCTCTTCCCGGGCGCGCGGGTGGGCAAGCGGGCCGAGGTGGCACCCGGTTCGGCGGTCACCGGGCAGATTCCCACCGGGCAGCGGTGGGCGGGCGCGCCCGCGGTCAAGCTGGGCCGGGCCAAGCGCAACTGGCCCAAGGAGCTGCCCGGGCGGGGCGCGTACTGGCGGGTGATGTACGGCGTGACGGGTTTCGCGCTGACCGCGTTGCCGGTGGTCTCGGCTGCTGCCGCGCTGCTGGTGGCGGGGCTGTTCGTCGGTCCGCACGCCGGGTTCGGTGCGGCCCTGCGCAGTGCCGTCGTCGCGCTGGTGCCGGCGACGCTCGCGTTCGGGCTGGCGTACGCGCTGCTGCTCGTGGCCGCCGTACGGCTGCTGAGCCTGGGGCTGCGGGAGGGCACGCACGCCACGCACAGCCGAGTGGGCTGGCAGGCCTGGACCGTGACACAGCTGATGGACCGGTCGCGGGACATGCTGTTCCCGCTGTACGCGGGGCTGGTCACGCCGGTGTGGCTGCGGCTGCTCGGGATGCGGATCGGGCGGCGGGCCGAGGTGTCCACCGTGCTGGCCCTGCCCAGCCTGACCACGGTCGGCGAGGGCGCGTTCCTGGCGGACGACACGCTGACCGCGCCGTACGAGCTCGGCGGTGGCTGGCTGCGGGTCGGGCGCGCGGAGATCGGCCGGCGGGCCTTTCTCGGCAACTCGGGGATGACCGCGCCGGGGCGGAGCGTGCCGGACGGTGGACTGGTGGGTGTGCTGTCGGCGACGCCGAAGAAGGCCAAGAAGGGCAGCTCGTATCTGGGACTGCCGCCGGTGCGGCTGCCGCGTGCCGCGTCGGGCGGCGACCAGAGCCGGACCTACGACCCGCCGGCGCGGCTGCTGTGGGCGCGCGGGCTGGTGGAACTCTGCCGGATCCTGCCGGTGTTCTGCTCGGCGGCGCTGGCGGTGGGGACGGCGGCGGCGCTGTGCGCGCTGGGCGGGTGGGCCCCCCTGCTGTCCGGTCTGGTGCTGCTCGGCGCGGGCTGCGCGGCGGGGCTCGTCTCGATCGCGGCGAAGTGGCTGCTCGTGGGACGGCATCGCGCCGGTGAGCACCCCTTGTGGAGCTCCTTCGTRTGGCGCAACGAGCTGGCGGACACCTTCGTCGAGGTGCTGGCCGTGCCGTGGCTGGCCGGTGCGGTGCGGGGCACACCGCTGATGTCGGCGTGGCTGCGCGGGCTCGGTGCGCACATCGGCCGGGGTGTGTGGGTCGACAGCTACTGGCTGCCGGAGACGGACCTGGTGACGCTCGGGGACGCGGCGACCGTGAACCGGGGCTGTGTGCTCCAGACCCACCTCTTCCACGACCGGATCTTGCGGACGGATACTGTGGTCCTCCGTGAGGGCGCCACTCTGGGCCCGGGCGGAATCGTCCTGCCCGGCAGCACCGTGGGGGCCCGCACCACGTTGGGTCCGGCGTCTTTGGTGATGGCCGCGGAGTCCGTGCCCGACGACACGCGCTGGCTGGGCAACCCGATCGAGGCATGGCGTCGCTAGGCGGGACCTCCGCGGGGCCGGGGGCCGATGGACGTCATACGAGCGCAGTGCAGGGAGCGGACGCAACAGTGGCGGTTCAGCAGTCAGTGGGTCAGGACCCGTACTTCCCGGGCAACGGTGACTTCCGGTACCGGGTGCATCGGTACGAGCTCACGCTGGACTACCGCCCCGCGCCGAACCGGCTGTCGGGAACGGCGCGGATCAACGCCATCGCGGGCCGTGGCCAGCTCACCGAGTTCCAGCTGAATCTCGCGGATTTCCGGGTGGGCCGGGTGAGGGTCGACGGCCGTGCGGCGCACTACACGCACCGGGGCGGCAAGTTGCGCGTCCGCCCCGCGAAGCCGCTGCGCGCCGGTGCCGCGTTCACCGTCGAGGTGCAGTGGTCGGGGAACCCCCGGCCGGTGAGCAGCCCCTGGGGCGGCCTCGGCTGGGAGGAGTTGGAGGACGGGGCGCTGGTGGCGAGCCAGCCGGTCGGGGCGCCGTCGTGGTACCCGTGCAACGACCGGCCCGCCGACAAGGCCTCGTACCAGATCTCGGTCACGACGCCGTCGGCCTACGCGGTGGTGGCCGGGGGACGCCTGCTCACCCGCACGACGAAGGCCTCGACGACCACCTGGGTGTACGAGCAGGCGGCGCCGACCTCCAGCTACCTGGTGGGGCTGTCGATCGGGAAGTACCAGACCGTACTGCTGGGCGACCCGGGCCCGGGCGGGGTGCCTCAGCACGGGCACATTCCGGCGCACCTGCTCCCCCGGTTCTCACGGGACTTCGCGCGGCAGCCCGCGATGATGGAGCTGTTCCAGGAATTGTTCGGGCCGTACCCGTTCGACGAGTACGCGGTCGTCGTGACCGAGGAGGAACTCGACGTCCCCGTCGAGGCGCAGGGGTTGTCGCTGTTCGGGTCCAACCATGTGGACGGGGCGCGGGGTTCGGAGCGGCTGGTCGCGCACGAGCTGGCGCACCAGTGGTTCGGCAACAGCGTGTCCATCGCCGACTGGCGGCAGATCTGGCTGAACGAGGGTTTCGCGAAGTACGCCGAGTGGCTGTGGTCGGAGCGCTCGGGAGGCCGCGGCGCCCGGCAACTGGCCGCCGCCGCACACCGGTCGCTGTCCGCGCTGCCGCAGGACCTCCGGCTCGCCGATCCGGGGCGGAAGTCGATGTTCGACGACCGCCTCTACCAGCGCGGCGGGCTCACCCTGCACGCGGTGCGGTGCGCCCTGGGCGACGACGCCTTCTTCCGCATGCTGCGCGGGTGGGCCGGGCTGCACCGGGGCGGGGCGGTGACGACGGCGGCCTTCACCGCGCACGTGGCGCGGTTCGCGGACGAGTCGCTGGACGAGCTGTTCGACGCGTGGGTGTACGGGACGGCACTGCCGCCACTGCCCTCGTCCGGGACGGGTGCGGCTGTCTAGGACAATGACCGGTATGAGTACGCGTTCCTGCCCGTGCGGCCTCCTGGTGGCCTACGGCGACTGCTGTGGGCGTTACCACTCCGGCTCCGCCGCCGCGCCGACCGCCGAGGCGCTGATGCGGTCGCGGTACTGCGCCTTCGTGAAGGGGGACGCCGGGTATCTGCTGCGGACGTGGCATCCGCGGACGCGGCCCGGGACGCTGGAGCTGGATCCGCGGACGCGGTGGACCGGGCTGGAGATCCTGGACACGAGTGACGGGTCGGCGTTCCACTCCGGCGGGACCGTGGAGTTCCGGGCGTCGTACCGGGGCGGCTCGCTGCACGAGCGGAGCCGGTTCGAGCGGGTCGACGGGGCCTGGGTGTACGTCGACGGTGAGTTTCTGCCGTAGCCGCCGCTACGGCGCCAGGATGTCGAGTTCCTGGAGGGCGCCGACGGTGATCTCGCGGGTCAGTTCCTCCGCGCGGACCGCGTCGCCCGCGCGGACCGCCTCGGCGACCTGGACGTGCAGGGTGACGGCGGCCGGGTCGGGGTCCTCGAACATCACGTCGTGGTGCGTGCGGCCGGCCAGGACCTCGGCGACGACGTCGCCGAGGCGGGCGAACATCTCGTTGCCGGAGGCGTCCAGGATGACGCGGTGGAAGGCCATGTCGTGGACGAGGTACTCCTCCAGCTTGTGACCGCGTGAGTTGGCGACCATGCCGAGGGCGCACTCGGTGAGTTCGGCGCACTGCTGGGACGTGGCGTGCCGGGCCGCGAGGCCCGCGGCGACCGGTTCGATCGCCGAGCGCAGGACCGTGAGGGAGCGCAGCTGCCGGGCGCGGTCCTTGCCGGCCAGGCGCCAGCGGATGACCTGCGGGTCGTAGACGTTCCACTCCGACATCGGGCGCACGGTCACGCCCACGCGGCGGCGGGACTCGACCAGGTGCATGGACTCCAGGACGCGGACCGCCTCGCGCATCACCGAGCGTGACACGTCGAAGCGCTGGGCGAGCTCGTCGGTCCGCAGGACACTGCCCGGCGGGTACTCGCCGGCCGTGATCTCGGGGCCGAGGGTGTCCAGTACGTGGCCGTGCAGCCCCCGGCCCGGTGTGCTCATGCACTCAGCGTACGGGGTAGATCACGGAGACAAAAAGTCAGACTTATTCGTCACGGACCCTTGAATTCGTCGTACCTAATGGGTTTCAGTTGCGTCGACATCACGTGTCGACGGAGACAGCAGACAGTGAGGCAGCGATGAACACCCCCCATGTCGTCGTGGTCATGGGCGTCGCCGGCACCGGCAAGACCACCATCGGTCCCCTGCTCGCGGCCCGGCTCGGCGTTCCGTACGCCGAGGGCGACGACTTCCACCCGCAGGCCAACATCGCCAAGATGTCGGCCGGTACCCCGCTCACCGACGAGGACCGCCGGCCCTGGCTGGACGCCATCGGCGCGTGGGCGCACGGGCGGGCCGGGCTCGGCGGAGTGGTCAGCTGCTCCGCGCTGAAGCGGTCGTACCGCGACCGGCTGCGGGCCGCCGCGCCCGGCGTGGTCTTCGTGCACCTCACGGGTGACCGCGCGCTCATCGAGGACCGGATGTCGCACCGGCAGGGGCACTTCATGCCCACGGCGCTGCTCGACTCCCAGTTCGCCACACTCCAGCCGCTCCAAGCGGACGAGGCCGGGGTCGACGTGAACGTCTCGGGCAGCCCGGAGGAGATCACCGAGCGGGCGGCGCTCGCCCTGGAAGACCTCCCCGAGCCCGTCCGGTAACTCCTGCTGGTCCCCCTCCCCCAGTCCCCTCCAACGCAAGGGAACCCACCCGTGACCAGACTCAGCGTCGAGATGCTGGCAGCGGACGCACCCGAGCCGATCACCTCGGCCGGCCACGCTCAGCTGGGCATCGCCGTCCTGGCGGGCATCGCCGTCATCGTCCTGCTCATCACCAAGTCCAAGCTGCACGCGTTCCTGGCGCTGACCATCGGGTCGCTGGCGCTCGGCGCGATCGCCGGGGCACCACTGGACAAGGTCCTCACCAGCTTCAGCACCGGCCTCGGCACCACGGTCGCCGGCGTCGGCGTGCTGATCGCCCTCGGTGCGATCCTCGGCAAGATGCTCGCCGACTCCGGGGGCGCCGACCAGATCGTCGACACCATCCTCGCGAAGGCCGGCGGGCGGTCGATGCCGTGGGCGATGGTGCTCATCGCCTCGGTGATCGGGCTGCCGCTGTTCTTCGAGGTCGGCATCGTGCTGCTGATCCCGGTGGTGCTGATGGTCGCCAAGCGCGGCAACTACTCGCTGATGCGGATCGGCATCCCGGCGCTCGCGGGCCTGTCCGTGATGCACGGCCTCGTGCCGCCGCACCCCGGTCCGCTGGTCGCGATCGACGCGGTCAAGGCCGACCTCGGCGTGACGCTGGCCCTCGGTGTCCTCGTCGCCATACCCACGGTGATCATCGCCGGCCCGCTGTTCTCGCGGTACGCGGCCCGCTGGGTGGACGTCCCCGCCCCGGACCGCATGATTCCGCAGCGTGCTTCGGAGGACCTGGAGAAGCGTCCCGGTTTTGGCGCCACGCTGTTCACGGTGCTGCTGCCGGTGATCCTGATGCTGGCCAAGGCGCTGGTGGACATCGTCATCGACGACCCGGAGAACCTGGTCCAGCGCGTCTTCGACGTCATCGGCGCCCCGATGATCGCCCTGCTCGCCTCGGTGCTGGTCGGCATCTTCACGCTGCTGCGGCCCGCCGGGTTCTCCAAGGAGCGGATCTCGCCGCTCGTCGAGAAGAGCCTCGGCCCGATCGCGGGCATCCTGCTGATCGTCGGCGCGGGCGGAGGCTTCAAGCAGACGCTGATCGACACCGGGGTGGGCCAGATGGTCCTGGACATCTCCAAGGACTGGTCGATTCCCGCGCTGCTGCTGGCCTGGCTGATCGCGGTGGCGATCCGGCTGGCGACCGGTTCGGCGACGGTGGCGACGGTCTCGGCGGCCGGTCTGGTCGCCCCGCTCGCGGCCGACATGTCGACCACGCACGCGGCCCTGCTGGTCCTCGCCATCGGCGCCGGCTCGCTGTTCTTCAGCCATGTCAACGACGCCGGGTTCTGGATGGTGAAGGAGTACTTCGGGCTGAGTGTCGGCCAGAACATCAAGACCTGGTCGGTCATGGAGACGATCATCTCGGTGGTCGCCGGCGGCATCGTCCTGCTGTTGTCCCTCGTGATCTAGGAGTGCCACGGCCATGACGGCTCACCCCCTCTTCGACATCAGCGGCCGCGCGGCCCTGGTGACCGGTTCCAGCCGGGGCATCGGACTCGCGCTCGCCCGTGGTCTGGCGGAGGCCGGCTGCGCGGTCGTCCTGAACGGGCGCGACAAGGACCGGCTCGCCGAGGCCGCGGCCGGGCTGCCCGGCGACCGGGTGCACACGGCGGCGTTCGATGTGACCGACGGATCGTCCGTGGCGGACGGGATCGCGGACGTCGAGGAGCGGGTGGGCCCGCTCGACATCCTCGTCAACAACGCGGGCATGCAACTGCGCGCGCCGCTGCTGGAGTTCACCGACTCCGACTGGCACCGGATCCTGAACACCAACCTGACCAGTGCCTTCCTGGTCGGCCGGGAGGCCGCGCGCCGGATGACGGAACGCGGCCACGGCAAGATCATCAACATCTGCTCGTTGCAGAGCGAGGTGGTACGGCCCGGGATCGCGCCGTACGCCGCCACCAAGGGCGCGCTGAAGATGCTCACCAAGGGCATGTGCGCGGACTGGGGTCCGAGCGGGGTGCAGGTCAACGGGCTCGGCCCGGGCTACATCGAGACGGAGCTGACGCGGCCGCTGGTCGAGGACGAGGAGTTCAGTGCCTGGGTGCGGCGGCGCACCCCGGCCGGCCGCTGGGGCCGCACCCAGGATCTGGTGGGCGGGGTGCTGTTCCTCGCCTCTCCCGCGGCCGACTTCGTCAGCGGGCAGGTGCTGTATGTCGACGGCGGTATGACGAGCGTGTTGTGACCACCTGCCGGGAGGCTGTGATGCTGGGTTGTGTGATCCACGGTCAGGGTGACCTGCGCGTGGCGGAGTTGCCGGTTCCCGAGCCCGGGCCGGGGCAGGCGCTGGTCGCCGTGCGGTACGGCGGGGTGTGCGGGTCCGATCTGCACTACTGGCGGCACGGCGGGGTGGGGGACTTCCGGCTCCGGGAGCCGATGGTGCTCGGGCACGAGGTCGTCGGGACGGTGGTCGGGTACGGTGCCGGCGCGTCGGGGCCGGCACCGGGTGCCGCTGTCGCGGTGCATCCGGCGACGCCGTGCGGGGTGTGTCCGGAGTGCTCGGGCGGTCGGCGGAACGTCTGCCGGGACACGCGGTATCTGGGAAGCGCCGCGCGCTTTCCGCATGTGCAGGGGGGATTCGCGGCGCAAGTGGTGGTGCCCTGCGAGCAGTTGCGGGCGTTGCCGGAGGGTCTGGAGCTGCAGCGGGCCGCGCTCGCCGAGCCGTTGTCCGTCGCTCTGCACGCGGTGCGGCGGGCCGGGGAGGTGGCCGGGCGTCACGTCCTGGTGACCGGGGCCGGGCCCATCGGGTGTCTCGTGGTCTCGGCGGCGAAGGCGGCGGGGGCGGTGCGGGTGACTGTCACGGATCTGCTGCCCGAGGCGCTGGAGTACGCGCGGATCGCCGGGGCCGGCACGGTCGTGCGGGCCGATGATCCCGACGACTCCGGGTGGCCTGAGGAGGTGGACGTGGCGATCGAGGC
>NZ_NGFN01000290.1 GCF_002148965.1 Streptomyces swartbergensis
CGCTCAGGCCCCTCCCCCTCACCCGCATACTCACCCGAAACCGCACCGGCACCGGCACCGGCATCCGTCACTTCGCCCCMCGGAACATCCCCACCGGACAGCTCCCTCGACGGAACCTGCCCCAGGCGGTGCCGAGGCACAGTACGCAAGGGCGGACGGGTCAGCGTGATCTGGCGGACGACCTGCTGGAAGCATGTCAGCGCCGCCAGCCCGGGCAGGGCAGCCGCCGCTGTACCGAGGACGGTCCTCGGCGCCTGGGCGACACACAGCAGCACGGCGACGCACGAGAAGAACAGCACCACACACCAGGAGTGCACGGCGCGGCGCTGGTGCAGCGCGGCCCGCAGGACGGACAGGGAGGCCACCAGCCAGGGCCCGTACACCAGCAGGGGCCACCAGGCGCGGAGGCTGCGCTCCGCGGGGGACAGCGCGGCCAGGCGCAGCGGGTCGTAGGCGACCATGCCGCTCAGGAGACTCACCGCGGAGGCGATGACGGCCGCCAGGGCGGCGATGAGGAAACTGGTGGTGCGGAGCAGGCGGGGGGTTCTGCGGGCCCGCACCTTGCGGTGGCGCCGGGGGACCTCCCGCACGGGCGGCAGTTCCTCGGTGATGTCCTGGAGCCGCTGCATGCGCTCGCCCGGGGCCGGATCCGCGGGGGCGGCCGGTGCCGTGTCACGCGCGGCGGGGATCCTCGACTCCTGCTCCCCGAGTGCCTCCTCGAGGATGAACGCCAGTTCCTCGGCCGGGTCCCAGGTCGGGTCCGGTGGTGTCAGGGGAGTAACGAAATCCCGGGTCGGAGCCCGGTGCCGGCCGGTACCCTCGATTTTGTTGTCATACATGGCGCGGCCCGACTATTCCGCAAGCGCGAAAGCGGGCCATTCCGTCGCACTGATCCACCGTCGCGCCAGATCCTTTTCCAGCACGCTCATGGTGTCGATGAAATCGCGCAGAACCGGCTCGGTCACCTGCAGTGTGACCGGGCAACCGCCGTTGGTGAGCGTGCCGTTGACTGTGGCCGACGAGTGCGCCGGAGCGGGAATGTAGGTGTACGGGCCGAGCGTTACCGCCCAACCGTCTTTCCTGGTCGCCTCGGTCATGTACCGACTAACCGTCGCCCCTCTTCGGCGGATGCGCGGCAAACGAGTGAAGGATTTTCCCGTTGAGCATCTTTTCCATGCGCCATGAGGAGCATGAGGAATCTCCATATCTCTGTATGAAGAACACAAGGCGGTCCTACAACCCAGGTGCGTGAGTCCGTACGGAACAGGTGTTGGACCGGTTGATCACCGCCGGGCGACGGTGGACGCATGCCGCACCTCACCCCCTACCGCCGTCTCTTCCGCCTGCCGGGCGCCCGCGCGTTCACCGCCGGGAATCTGATCGCCCGGCTGCCGATGGGCATGTTCAGCGTCAGCGCGGTCGTCATGATCGCCGGTACGCGGGGCTCGTACGCCCTCGCCGGTGCCGTCACGGCGACAGGGCTCGCGGCGACCGCGGTGGTGGCGCCGTGGACCGCGCGGCTCGTCGACCGGCACGGGCAGGCCCGGGTGGCCCTGCCCGCCACGGTGATCGCCGTCCTCGGCTCGCTCGCGCTGCTGCTGTGCGTGCGCCACGACGCCCCCGACTGGACCCTGTTCGCCTCCTACGCCGCCACCGCCACGACCCCCAACACCGGCGGCATGTCCCGGGCCCGCTGGGCGTATCTGCTGGCCGGTGACGCCACGGCGCTGCACACGGCCAACTCCTTCGAACAGGCCGCGGACGAGCTGTGCTTCATGCTGGGCCCGGTGCTCGCGGCCTTCCTGTGCGGGGCGTTCTTCCCGGAGGCGGGCACGCTCGTCGGCGCGGTGCTGCTGCTGGCGGGAATGCTCCTGTTCACCACCCGGCGCACGACGGAGCCGCCGGTCCGCGCGCACATACCCGCGAGGGCGCCGCTGCGCGCCCCCGGCATGCCCCCGTTGCTCGCGGTCTGCCTGGCGATGGGCGCGGTGTTCGGCTCGACGGAGGTCGTCACGCTCGCGTTCGCGGACGCGCGGGGTCACCGGTCGGCGGCCGGTGCCGTGCTCGCGCTCCAGGCGGCGGGCTCGTGCGCGGCGGGTCTGCTGTACGGCGCCGCGAAACCCGCCGGGCCTGCCGCGTCCCGCCTGCCGTGGTGCGTGGCCGCGATGACCGCGCTGCTGACTCTGCCCCTGCTCGCGGCCGTTCTCACCGGTTCGCTCGCGCTCCTGGCGGGCGCGCTGCTGATCGCCGGGATGGCGACGGCCCCGACGATGGTCACCACCATGACGCTGGTCCAGCAGCGCACGCCCGAGGGCCGGCTGAACGAGGGCATGACCCTGGCGGTGACCGGCCTGCTCGGCGGCATCGCCTGCGGCAGCGCGCTCGGCGGCTGGACGGTGGAGCACGTGTCGGCGACAGCCGGATACGGCATCCCGGTGACGGCGGCGGCCGTGGCCCTGGCGTTGTCCCTGTGTGGGACGTCGAAACGCTTCACCGATCGACGCACGCCCCATTGACGCCCTCCCGCACCCCACATACGTTCTTCCGTCGAAGCGCTTCGACGTCACGTGGCCGTTCCCCGCGGGCACGGGAAGAAGGACCCCCCACATGAAGTTCACCGACGGCTACTGGCTGCTCCGGGAGGGCGTCACCGCGGCGCACCCGGCCGAGGTGCTCGACGCCACCGAGTCGGACGGCACGCTGGAGATCCACGCGCCGACCCGGCCCGTCCGCTCCCGCGGGGACCTGCTGAAGGGCCCCGTCCTGACGCTCCGCGCGCACACGCCCATGCCCGACGTCATCGGCCTGACGCTGACGCACTTCACGGGAGGGGAGCCGCGGGGTCCCGCGTTCGAGCTCACCGGGTCGGGCGCCACCCCGGGGATCTCCGACGACGACGAGCACGCGACCCTGACCTCGGGCGAACTGTCGGTCCGGGTGGCCCGCGGCGGCCCCTGGCACGTCGAGTTCCTCGCGCACGGCCGCACCCTCACCAGCAGTGGCCACAAGGGCATGGGCATCATGCGGGACGCGACCGGCGCCCACCACCTGCGCGAACAGCTGGTGCTCCAGGTCGGCACGTCCGTCTACGGCCTGGGCGAGCGCTTCGGCCCGCTGGTCAAGAACGGCCAGGTCGTCGACATCTGGCAGGCCGACGGCGGCACCTGCAGCGAGCAGGCCTACAAGAACGTCCCCTTCTACCTCACGGACGCGGGCTACGGCGTCTTCGTCGACCACCCGGGCAAGGTGTCCTTCGAGGTCGCCTCGGAGGTCGTGTCCCGGGTGCAGTTCAGCGCGGAGACGCAGGAGCTGACGTACTACGTCGTCCACGGCCCGACCCCGAAGGACATCCTGCGCAAGTACACTGCCCTGACCGGCCGCCCGGCCCTGCCGCCCGCCTGGTCGTTCGGCCTGTGGCTGTCGACGTCCTTCACGACGTCGTACGACGAGAAGACGGTGACCTCCTTCATCGAGGGCATGCGGGAACGCGAACTCCCCCTCTCCGTCTTCCACTTCGACTGCTTCTGGATGCGCGAGTTCCACTGGTGCGATTTCCAGTGGGATGCCCGGGTCTTCCCCGACCCGGAGGGCATGCTGGCCCGGCTGAAGGCCCGTGACCTGCGCGTCTCCGTCTGGATCAATCCGTACATCGCCCAGCGCTCCCCGCTGTTCGCCGAGGGCAAGGCGCTCGGGCATCTGCTGAGGCGCCCGGACGGCAGCGTCTGGCAGTGGGACCTGTGGCAGCCCGGCATGGCCCTGGTCGACTTCACCAGCCCGGCCGCCCGCGCCTGGTACGCCGCCAAGCTGGAGGCGCTGCTCGCGCAGGGCGTCGACTGCTTCAAGACCGACTTCGGCGAACGGGTACCGCTCGATGTGACCTGGTCCGACGGCTCCGACCCGGAACGGATGCACAACTACTACACGTACCTCTACAACCGCACGGTCTTCGACGTGCTCCGCAAACACCGCGGCGAGGCGGAGGCCGTCCTCTTCGCCCGCTCGGCGACGGCGGGCAGCCAGCAGTTCCCCGTGCACTGGGGTGGCGACTGCGAGGCGACGTACGAGTCGATGGCCGAATCACTGCGCGGCGGGCTGTCCCTCGGGCTGTCCGGCTTCGGCTTCTGGAGCCATGACATCGGCGGCTTCGAGGGCACTCCGACACCGGCCCTGTTCAAGCGCTGGCTGGCCTTCGGCCTGCTCTCCTCGCACAGCCGCCTGCACGGCAGCAACTCCTACCGGGTCCCCTGGCTGTTCGACGAGGAGTCGGTGGAGGTCGCGCGCCACTTCATCCGGCTGAAGCTGCGCCTCATGCCCTACCTGTACGAGACGGCCCGGACCGCCCACACGGAGGGCGTGCCGATGATGCGGGCGATGGTCCTGGAGTTCCCGGACGACCCGGGCTGCGCGCACCTGGAACGGCAGTACATGCTCGGCCCGGACCTCCTCGTCGCACCGGTGTTCAGCGACGAGGGCGACGTCACGTACTACGTCCCCGAGGGCACCTGGACGCATTTCCTCACCGGCGAGCAGGTGACCGGCCCGCGCTGGGTGCGCGAGCGGCACGCCTTCCTGAGCGTGCCGCTGCTGGTCAGACCGGGTGCGGTGATCCCGGTGGGAGCGGTGGACGACCGCCCGGACTACGACCACGCCGACGGGGTGACGCTGCGGGCGTACGGCTTGCGGCCCGGCGACGCGACGACGGTACGGGTCGGGGACGTGACCTTCACGGTCGTACGCGAAGGGGACACCCTGCGGGCGACCTGCAGCGACCCGGCGGCACCCTGGGCGCTCGCCGCCACCGGCCACGAGGTCCGGGCACCGGCCGGAACCGGCTCCCTGACACTGGGGCCGGAGCCGGCCTGATGGTCAGGATCACGGACGTGGCACGGCGGGCCGGGGTCTCCCCCAGCACCGTGTCCTACGCGCTGAGCGGCAAGCGCCCGATCTCGGCGGAGACCCGGCGGAGGGTCGAGGCGGCGGCCCGGGAGCTGGGCTACCGCCCGCAGTCGGGCGCACTCGCGCACGGCAGGTCGAACGTCCTGGCCCTGGCGGCCCCGCTGCGCACCGGCGTCCATGTACCGGCGATGATGCGTGTGACGCAGTCGGTGGTGACAGCGGCACGCGGGTACGACCGCGACGTCCTGCTCCTCACCCATGAGGAGGGCCTGACCCGTCTCAGGGAATCGGCGCCGGCGGACGCGTTACTGGTCATGGACATCGGCCTTCACGACCCACGTCTCCCCCTGCTCCGCTCCCTGGACCGCCCTTCCGTCCTGCTCGGCCTGCCCGCCGATCCGCACGGTCTGACCTGCGTGGACCTGGACTACAGGGCGGCGGGCGAGGCGTGCGTGCACCACCTGGCCCGGCTCGGCCACCGGACAGTGGCCCTGGTCGGCGCGCCACCGGAGGTCTACCTCCGCAGGACCGCCTCGGCCCACCGCCTGGTCGAGGGCTTCACGGCCGCAGCCGACCACCACGGGCTGGCCTCGTCGGTGCACCCCGCCGTGCCGGCCCCGGCCGAGGCCCACCACCTCGCGGACCGACTGCTGCGCGAACACCCCGCCCTGACGGCCGTGGTCGTCCACAACGCCGCCCTGCTGGAACCCCTGATCACGGTCTTTCAGCAGCTCGGCCTCCGCATCCCCGAGGACATGTCGATCGCCGCCGTCTGCCCCGACGACCCCGCGACGATCACGTCGGTCACCCTGCCGGCCGCGGAGCTGGGCACCCGGGCGGTGGAACTCCTCATGGAAAAAGTGCACGGCACACCCGTACCGGAGACGACGCTGCTGCCGCCGCGGCTGACGGAGCGGGCGAGCACGAGCCGGGCATGACACAGGCCCCGCCGCTCGTAAGCGACGGGGCCTGTGCCCACATGGGATGAGTGGAGATGGCGGGAATCGAACCCGCGTCCAACGGTGTGGAATCAGGGCTTCTCCGTGTGCAGTCGGCTGTGCTTTTCTCGGCCCCGGAGATCACGCCGACAAGTCTCCGACGGGCCCAGTCACTGTGTGGTTTCCCTCTTCACCCCGTGACCGGGATCAAGGTTTAGTTCCCTAAATGATGCCAGGAACCGGGTCGGGAACACTCCCGGGCTGACACTCCCTTAAGTAGGGGAGCCGCTGCTCGCTACCTGAAGATCAGGCAGCGAGGGCGAGCTCGCCCTGGGAGATGGATCGCTTGGAATTGGCGATTATTTTTTTCGGCCTGTGGTTTACGAGATCATGGCCGCTTCCTCGACACGCTTCCCCTGCTTCGACAGCCGCTGTCGAAACCGATCATCCCCATGTTGATTTTTCAATCGTCGCCCCCGCTGTGAGGGGCTCACACCGCCTGGGCGGTGCAGATGCCATCGTACGGGATCAACCTCCGCCGATGCCACCGTATTCCCGGCGGTCACCCCGCCGTCGTACCGGGTTCAACACCTCCCTGCGCCGGAGCGTTCCCCGCCCCGGCGGGTGTGATACAGGTCACGCCCGCTGCTTCCGCCGTACCGCCGAGATCACCCGCTCCGCCTCGCGCCGGTCCTGCTTCTCGCGGAGCGTCTGGCGCTTGTCGTACTCCTTCTTGCCCTTCGCCAGCGCGATCTCGACCTTGGCGCGGCCGTCCTTGAAGTACAGGGCGAGGGGCACGATGGTGTGACCCGTCTCCTGCGACTTCGACTCCAGCTTGTCGATCTCCTCGCGGTGCAGCAGCAGCTTCCGCTTGCGGCGGGCGCTGTGGTTGGTCCACGTGCCCTGGGTGTACTCCGGCACGTGCACGTTGTAGAGCCACGCCTCGTGCCCGTCCATCTGCACGAAGCCGTCGACCAGCGACGCCCGTCCCTGGCGCAGCGACTTCACCTCGGTGCCGGTGAGGACCAGACCGGCCTCGTAGGTGTCGATGATGAGGTAGTCGTGCCGCGCCTTCTTGTTCTGCGCGATCATCTTGCGCCCTTTTTCCTTAGCCATAGTGCCGCCCATTTTCGCACTACGGAGGGGGCCCGCGGGAAGTCGATTACGAGGGGCCGGTCAGACCGCGCAGTACGGTCTCGGCCCGCTGGAGGGCCCCTTCGTCGGCCTCCAGGTCGGGCGTGATGCCCCGGCCGTCGACCGCACGGCCGGAGGGGGTGCGGTAGTGCCCGACGGTCAGCTCCGCGACGGAGCCGTCGGGCAGCCGGCTCGGCATCTGGACCGAGCCCTTGCCGAAGGTCCGGGAACCCACGACGAGCGCCCGTCCGCGGTCCTGAACGGCGCCGGTGAGGAGTTCGGCCGCGCTCATCGTCCCGCCGTCGACGAGCGCGACCAGGGGTCTCGTCGTGTCACCGCCGGGCTCGGCGTGCAGGGCGCGCTGCTCGCCGTCGACGCCGTACGTGGCGACCAGGCCGCCGTCGAGGAAGGCGGAGGCGGCGGTGACGGCCTCGGTGACCAGGCCGCCGGAGTTGCCGCGCAGGTCGAGGACGATCCCGCCGCCGGGCGGGGCCTGCCGGACGGCCTCGCGGACCTGGTCGCCGGAGCCCTTGGTGAAGGAGTCGACCCGGATGACGGTGACCGATCCGGCGACTTCGCGAACGGAGACCGAGTCGGCGGTCAGCTGGGCCCGGCGCAGGGTCTCGGTCCACGCGCGCGTGCCGCGCTCCAGGCCGAGGCGGACGGTGGTGCCGGCCGGGGCGTCCGTGGCGTCCCCGCGCAGCAAGGAGACGACCTCGGTGACGGGCCGCCCGTCGGTCTTCTCGCCGTCGACGCTGCGCAGCACGTCTCCGGGGCGGATCCCGGCGGTGGCCGCGGGCGAGCCGGCGCGCACCTTCGTCACCTCGATACGGCCGTCGCGTTCGCTGCGCGCCCACAGGCCGACGCCGGTGTACTGGCCGTCGAGGGTTTCCTCGAACTGCTCGTACTCGCCCCGGGAGTAGACGGCGCCCCAGCGGTCGCCGCTGCGGCTGACGGCGCGCTTGGCGGCCTCCATCGGGGACTTGCCGTCGGCCATGGCCTCCTCGGCCGCCCTGGTGACGTCCGCGTGGTGCCCGGCCGGGGTGGCCGAACGGGCCTCGTCCGGCGCGGACTTCCGCTCGGCCTGCGGGAGGGATCCCGTGGCCGCGCCGGCGACGAGCACGCTCGCGAACATCAATGTCAGGGCGGCCCCGCGGCGGATGCGACGGGGCTGACAGAACGGGTCACGACCTGACATGCCGGTGAGTCTAGGACAAGGGAAAGGGCCGTACGGCTTGTTGACCGCACGGCCCCTCTTGGTATGCGTCACACCTTCAAGTACTTGCGCAGCGCGAAGAACGCGGCCAACGCGGGCATCAGCAGGCTCGTGGCGAGGATGAGCGGCAGCTTCGTCAGGACGGCGTCCCAGCCGATGAAGTTGATCAGCGTCAGCTGGTCGGCCAGGGCCAGTCCGTGGTCGATGAGGAAGTACCGGGCGATGAGCAGGAAGGCGCACGCGAGCGTGCCGCCGATGAGCCCGGCGACCGCGGCCTCCATGATGAACGGCGCCTGGATGTAGAAGCCCGAGGCGCCGACCAGGCGCATGATGCCGGTCTCGCGCCGCCGGCTGAACGCCGAGACGCGCACCGTGTTGACGATCAGCATCAGCGCCACGACCAGCATCAGCGCCATCACCGCGCGCGCGGCCCAGTTCATGCCGTTCAGCAGCTTGAAGAGGTTGTCCAGGATGCCCTTCTGGTCCTGCACGGACTGCACGCCGTCCCGGCCGTTGAAGGCGGTGGCGATGACCTGGTACTTCTGCGGGTCCTTCAGCTTGATGCGGTACGACTCCTGCATCTGGTCCGGCGTGAGGGAGCTGGCCAGCGGGGAGTCGCCGAACTGTTCCTTGTAGTGCTTGTACGCCTGGTCCTGCGACTCGTAGGTGACCGTCTGGACGACGCCCATCTTGTCGAGGTCGGCCTTGATCTGCTTCTTCTGGTCGTCCGTCACCGCGCCCTTGGCGCAGTTGGGGTCGGACTCGGCGTCGCTCTTGTTGCAGAGGAAGATCGAGACGTTGACCTTGTCGTACCAGTAGCCCTTCATGGTGTTGACCTGGTCGCTCATCAGGAGCGACCCGCCGAACAGGGCGAGCGACAGGGCGACGGAGACGACGACGGCGAAGGTCATCGTCAGATTGCGGCGGAGACCGACGCCGATCTCCGACAGGACGAACTGGGCGCGCATGGCGAGGGGTTATGCCTTTCCGTGACTCTCGGGTGCGGTCTCAGTGCTGGTAGCCATAGACACCGCGGGCCTGGTCGCGGACGAGGCGGCCCTTCTCGAGTTCGATGACGCGCTTGCGCATCTGGTCCACGATGTTCTGGTCGTGCGTGGCCATCACCACGGTCGTGCCCGTCCGGTTGATGCGGTCGAGCAGCTTCATGATGCCGACGGAGGTCTGCGGGTCGAGGTTGCCGGTGGGCTCGTCGGCGATGAGCAGCTTGGGCCGGTTGACGAAGGCCCGCGCGATGGCGACGCGCTGCTGCTCACCACCGGACAGCTCGCCGGGCATCCGGTCCTCCTTGCCGCCGAGCCCGACGAGGTCGAGCACCTGCGGCACGGACTTGCGGATCTCGCCGCGCGACTTGCCGATGACCTCCTGCGCGAAGGCGACGTTCTCGCCGACCGTCTTGTTCGGCAGCAGGCGGAAGTCCTGGAAGACCGTCCCCAGCTGGCGCCGCATCTGCGGCACCTTCCAGTTGGACAGGCGCGCGAGGTCCTTGCCCAGAACGTGCACCTGACCGTGACTGCACCGCTCCTCGCGGAGGATCAGCCGCAGGAAGGTGGACTTTCCGGAGCCGGAGGACCCCACGAGGAAGACGAACTCGCCCTTCTCGACCTCCAGGGAGACATCCCTGAGGGCGGGGCGGGTCTGCTTGGGGTAGACCTTGGAGACGTTGTCGAATCGGATCACGGATGCACCACGGGTAGCCGGGGGTAGATGTGCGTGACCTTACGCGAACCGGGCAGGGCACCGCAGTCACCGGTCGCGGTTGCGCATTGGATATGCCGTTTTGTACGTCCCTGAGGGGCGCGGGGCTGTGTCAATATGCGGCTCCGCCGCGCGGGCGCGAGCGACCACACGCGACCCGCAGCCGCGCAACAATGCGAAACCACCCCTCTGGGAGCGACCCGCGCGACCTCCGGAGGAACCTGGCACAGTGGAGAGGGAACGTTCGCACCGCCGCGAGCGTTACACACAAGGAACCGGCGCAAGGAGGGCGAGCGCATGACGTACGACCGGCTGGTGTGCGCGAACTGCGCGGCGCCCGTGAGCGAGGGCCGGTGCCACGTGTGCCGTGCGAACCGCGAGCGGCTGCAGCAGGAGAACTTCCTCGCGGGTCTGAACCCGATGGCGCTGATCGCACTGCTGGCGGTGCTGATCGCCGCGGTGGCACTGCTGGCGCACCAGACCGCCTGACGCCCGGCGGCGTACTCAGCGGTCCGAAAGACACGGCCGAGGGCCCGGAGCGTTTCGCTCCGGGCCCTCGGCGCTGCGCTGTGCCTACCGTCCGTAAGGACGCGGCTACCGTCAGGCGGCAGTACCGCCGCGGCCGCCCATGAGGCGCGGCAGGACGCGGAAGCCGACACCGCCGGCGATCATCGTGGCGGCGCCGATCACCAGGAAGGTGGTCTGCGCGGCACCCGTCTCGGCGAGCTCCTGGCCGTTGCCCTGGGCCTGCGGCGCCGCCGGGGTGGCGTCCGAGCCGGTGTCGGTGAGGGACGAGAAGCCCTCCTCCTGCGGGGAGGTGCCACCGTCGGGGTCGGCGGCGTTGCCGCCACCGACACTGCCACCATTGCCGTTCCCGCCGCCGTTGCCGT
>NZ_NGFN01000291.1 GCF_002148965.1 Streptomyces swartbergensis
ATCCGAGCCCCCAGCCAGCCGATCTGCGCGGCTCGAGAGCCGCCCGTCACTTCTGGTACACCGCTCGGCCCACCGGGGTTCCCACCCTGCGTGCTATCTCGGGGWCTCGGCGCGCGGAGCCGTGGCCGACCTCGCGATCTCCACCGCCCGCGCCTTCGAGGCGACGCCCTCCAGCCGCAGCGTGACGACACCGTCAGCGCCCGGGGAGGTCCACAGCAGGGTGGGCCCGGCCGTCCGCTCCTCACGCGTGTAGCGGTCACCGTCCGCCTCGACCAGCCAGAAGTTCAGCACATGCGGCCGCGGGAACCACAGGGCCCAGTCCGGCACATCGCCGTTCTCGGGCTCGCCCCGCAGCGCCACCCACGCCGGCTGCTCCCGCACACGCTTGACGAAGCCGGTGTCCAGGCGCGCCCGGTACTCGTCCAGCCGTATGGTGCGCCCCTGCTCACTCCAGCACAGGCTCACCAGGAACCGCCCATGCGGCTGACTGCTCACGGTCACCGCGTCCGGCGTCCCGAGACCCTCCGGCACCAGTGGCGCGAAACCTGCCCGCTGCTCGGCCTGCGCGAGGGAGACCGGCTGTCCGCAGCCGGGCACCTCGGCGCTGGGAGTGGGCACCGCCGACGGGTCGTACCTCACCTCGACCCCGCCGAAGTCGAACCAGTCGGCCACCGCGGCCCGCACGGGGGGCGTGAGCACGAGTACCGTCAGCAGCCCGCACAGCGCCGCGGTCAGCGACCGCCACCGCGCGTGCGCCCAGCGCCGGACCGACCGCAGCCGCTCCCGGACCCCGGGCGGCTCGGCCACCGGCACCGGTGCCTGCTCGGCCAGTATCTGCGCCAGCACCCGCTCCGCCATCGACTCCGGACCGGCGCCGCCCGGCGCGTCGAGCGACCTCCCCAGCGCCCGCAGCTCCTCCCGCAGCCGGGCGGCTTCCGCGCGTCGGCGCGGCGCGCTGTCGGCGTCGTAGCGCCCGGCGTCGCCGTCGTGCGCACCCTGTCCGTCACTCATGCTCCTCACCCCCCTCCCGAGGCTGGAAGTCCGGCAGCAACCTGGCGAGCTTGCGCAGGGCCCGGTTCAGGCGCGACTTCACCGTCCCGCGCGGCCAGCCAAGGGCCTGGGCCGTCTCCGGCTCGTCCATTTCCAGCAGGTACCGGTAGGTGACGACCAGTCGGTGCTCCTCGCTCAGTTTCTCCAGAGCGGCCAGTAACGCCGCGCGGCGCTCCGCCTCCAGTGTCGCCACGGCCGGATCCGCCGACTCCGGTATGAGCGGCTCGGCCTTCACCAGCGCCGCCTCCCGGTCGGCGAGCGTGCGCTGGCGCGCGGCCCTGCGCACTGTGTTCCTCGTCTCATTGGCCACGATCGCCAGCAGCCACGGCTTGAACGCCATGCCGTCCCGGAACCTGCCCAGGGCGCAGTACGCCTTGACGAAGGCCTGCTGCACCACGTCCTCGGCGTCCGCTCCCGCCCCGAGCGCGGTGGCCGCCCTGAGCGCGATTCCCGTATGCGTCCGCACCAGTACCGCGTACGCCTCCGGATCTCCGGCGCGTACGCGTGCGATCACCGCGGCCTCATCGGCGATGCGGCCCCCCTCCCGCGTCCTCACACTCTTGTTACACCGCCGAACAGCGATGGGTTCCCACCTGTTTCGGACCAGTTCCGGATCGCCCCGCGGGACCTGAGAGAATGGTGAGCATGGCCTCTGACCGACCTCGCGTGCTGTCCGGAATCCAGCCCACCGCCGGCTCGTTCCACCTCGGCAACTACCTCGGCGCCGTGCGCCAGTGGGTGGCCCTCCAGGAGACCCACGACGCGTTCTACATGGTCGTCGACCTGCACGCGATCACCATCCCGCAGGACCCGAAGGACCTGCGCGCCAACACCCGCCTGGCCGCCGCCCAGCTGCTGGCCGCGGGTCTGGACCCGGACCGCTGCACGCTCTTCGTCCAGAGCCACGTCCCCGAGCACGCGCAGCTCGCCTGGATCATGAACTGCCTCACCGGCTTCGGCGAGGCCGGCCGGATGACCCAGTTCAAGGACAAGGCCGCCAAGCAGGGCGCCGAGCGCGCCTCCGTCGGCCTGTTCACGTACCCGATCCTCCAGGTCGCGGACATCCTGCTCTACCAGGCGCACGAGGTCCCGGTCGGCGAGGACCAGCGCCAGCACGTCGAGCTCACCCGCGACCTCGCCGAGCGCTTCAACGGCCGCTTCGGCCAGACCTTCACCGTCCCGAAGCCGTACATCCTCAGGGAGACGGCGAAGATCTACGACCTCCAGGACCCGTCGATCAAGATGAGCAAGTCGGCGTCCACGCCGAAGGGCCTCATCAACCTCCTGGACGAGCCGAAGGCCACCGCGAAGAAGGTCAAGAGCGCCGTCACCGACACGGACACGGTGATCCGCCACGACGTCGAGAACAAGCCGGGCATCAGCAACCTCCTCACGATCTACTCGACCCTCACCGGCGAGACCATCGGCGAGCTGGAGGAGAAGTACGCGGGCAAGATGTACGGCGCGCTCAAGACGGACCTCGCCGAGGTCATGGTCGAGTTCGTCACGCCGTTCCGGGAGCGCACGCAGCAGTACCTGGACGACCCGGAGACGCTCGACTCGATCCTGGCCAAGGGCGCCGAGAAGGCCCGCGCCGTCGCCGCGGAGACCCTCGCGCAGGCGTACGACAAGGTCGGCTTCCTGCCCGCCAAGCACTGAACCCGCTCCCGCGCACGGCCGTACCACCGAACAGCGCTCTACATCACTTCGGTTGCGCCTGCCTGTAACCGGGTCGTGGCCGTACAGTCGATAACCGGGTGGTCGTATCAGCGGCCCACTGACTGAAATGACAGGAGACGACGTGGGGACCGTAACGATCGGTGTCTCGATCGCGGTCCCGGAGCCTCACGGCAGCCGGCTTCAGCAGCTGCGCGCGGGCTTCGGCGACGCCGCGGCTCACGGCATTCCCACGCACGTCACCCTGCTTCCGCCGACGGAGATCGACGAGTCCGCCCTGCCGGCCGTCGAGGAGCATCTCGCCGAGGTCGCCGCGAGCGGCCGGCCGTTCCCGATGCGGCTGTCCGGCACCGGCACGTTCCGGCCCCTGTCGCCGGTGGTGTTCGTCCGGGTCGTCGCCGGTGCGGAGGCCTGCACCCGGCTCCAGGAGCAGGTCCGCGACCCCGCCGGGCCGGTGGTACGCGAACTGCAGTTCCCGTACCACCCGCACGTCACGGTGGCGCACGGCATCGACGAGGCGGCGATGGACCGCGCCTTCGAGGAACTCGCCGACTACGAGGCCGAGTGGCCGTGCACCGGCTTCGCCCTCTACGAGCAGGGCGCCGACGGTGTCTGGCGCAAGCTGCGCGAGTTCCCCTTCGGCGGCTCGGTGGTCCCGCCCCAGGCCGGGCATGTGGAGCGCGGCTCCGTCCCCACCTGGTGATCCGCTCGTAGGTCAGATCGGCAGTCGCCGGAACATCCCGCGCGGCAGGTGCCGCAGCGCCGACATCACCACGCGCAGCGCGCCCGGCACCCACACCGTCTCCGAGCGGCGCCGCAGCCCCAGCTCGACGGCCGTCGCCACCGCCTCGGGCGTGGTCGCCAGGGGCGCCTCGGGCAGGCCGGCGGTCATCCGCGTGCGGACGAAGCCGGGGCGTACGACCATGACGTGCACGCCCGTGCCGTGCAGCGCGTCGCCCAGGCCCTGTGCGAAGGCGTCGAGGCCCGCCTTGCTGGAGCCGTAGATGAAGTTCGCGCGGCGGGCCCGCTCACCCGCGACGGAGGACATGACGACCAGCGAGCCGTGCCCCTGGGACTGGAGCGCGCGGGCGCACACCAGGCCCGCCGAGACCGCGCCGGTGTAGTTGGTCTGCGCGACCCGCACCGCCGCCTCCGGCTCCCGCTCGTCGTGGGCCTGGTCGCCGAGGAGGCCGAAGGCGAGCAGCACCATGTCGATGTCGCCCTCGGCGAAGACCTTGCCGAGCACGGCCTCGTGGCAGGTGGGGTCGAGCGCGTCGAAGGCGACGGTGTGGACATCGGCCCCGAGTCCGCGCAACTGCCCGGCGGCCTCCTCCAGGGCGGGCGACGGGCGGCCGGCCAGCCAGACCGTGCGGGTGCGGCGGGCGATCAGCCGGCGGGCGGTGGCCAGCCCGATCTCCGACGTCCCGCCGAGGACGAGCAGGGACTGGGGAAGACCGAAGGCGTCCTTCATGACAGCTCCTAGAGGTTGCCTGGTGTGCCTGTGCCTGTGCCTAGAGGCCGAGGCGGCGGGACAGATCGGACGTGAAGACCCTCTGCGGATCCAGTTCCGCCCGCAGGGCCCGGAATTCGTCCAGCCGCGGGTACATGGCCGCGAGCAGTTCCGGGCGCAGCCGGGCGTCCTTGGCGAGGTAGACGCGTCCGCCGGCCGTGGCGACCTCCTCGTCGAGCTCGTCGAGGAACGCGCCGAGGCCGGGCAGGCCCGCCGGGATGTCCAGCGCCAGCGTCCAGCCGGGCACCGGGAAGGACAGCCAGCCCGCGTCGGACTCCCCGAAGCGCTTGAGGACGGCCAGGAAGGACGGGCAGCGGCGCTCCGAGATACGGCGCACGATGCGGCGCAGGGCGTCCTCCTGGCCGTAGCCGACGACGAACTGGTACTGCACGAAGCCGCTCCGGCCGTAGACGCGGTTCCAGTGGGGAACGCCGTCCAGGGGGTGGAAGAAGGCGGAGATGCGCTGGAGTTGGCCGGACCGCGCGCGGGGGGCCTTGCGGTACCACAGCTCGTTGAAGAGGCCCACGGTCGTGCGGGTGAGCAGGCCCTCGGGGAGGACTGAGGGGGCGGACGGGAAGCGGGAGGTGCGGAAGGACAGCGGGTCCCGGCGCAGGCGGGCGGGCAGCGCGTCCAGGGGTGCGTGGTCGCCGCGGGTGAGGACCGCTCGGCCGGTGGCGGCGCCCCGGGCCAGCAGGTCGATCCAGGCGACCGAGTAGCGGTAGCGGTGGTCGGTGGCCGCCAGCCGGGCCATCAGGTCGTCGAGGTCCGTGGCGCGTTCGGTGTCGACCGACATCAGCGAGGTCTCGACCGGCTGGAGCCGGATCGTCGCGGTGAGGATCACACCGGTCAGTCCCATGCCGCCCGCTGTGGCGTCGAACAGGGGCGTGCCGGGGATCACCGTGCGGATCCCGCCGTCGGCGGTGAGCAGTTCGAAGGCCAGCACGTGGCGTGAGAAGGAGCCCGAGACATGGTGGTTCTTGCCGTGGATGTCTGCGCCGATCGCCCCGCCGACGGTGACGTAGCGGGTGCCGGGGGTGACCGGCACGAACCAGCCGAGCGGCAGCAGCACCTCCATCAGCCGGTGCAGGGAGACGCCCGCGTCGCACAGCACGGTGCCGCCGTCGGCGTCGATCGCGTGGACGCGGTCCAGGCCGGTCATGTCGAGCACGGACCCGCCCGCGTTCTGCGCCGCGTCCCCGTACGCCCGTCCCAGTCCCCGGGGGATCCCGCCGCGGGCCCCGCAGTCGCGGACGGCCGCCGCCGCCTCCTCGTAGGTCTGCGGGCGGATCAGCCGGGCGGCGGTGGGAGCGGTGCGGCCCCAACCGGTGACGGTGGTGTGGTCCAGGCCCATGACGTCCGGGACGGAATCGGTGTCGGCAGACATGTCTGCGACCGTATCGCCCCAATGTGAGCTATTAGTTAGAGAACATGGCATCCCTCCCCGAAACGGGTGATTAATGGGATGTCGCTCAATATTGCCGGAGTTCAGGCCAGGTGGGCGTGAACAGTGAGTCCACATGGACGACCTCGACGACCTGCACGACATGGATCACCGGATCGTTTCGGCGCTCAGGGCGTGCGGCACCGACCCGCGCGTGGCCGGCGCCGCGCGCGCCCTGTCCTGGGCGGGGGAACACGCGGCGCTGTGGCTGGCGGCGGGGCTCGCCGGAGCCGCCGTCGACGGCAGAAGACGCGGCGCCTGGCTGCGCGGCACGGCGCTCACCGCGGGGGCGCACCTCGTCAGCATGGGGGTGAAGCGGGTCGTGCGCCGCCCGCGCCCCGCGCACGTCGAGCCCCTGGTGCGCACCGCCGGCCGGCACTCCTTCCCCAGCTCGCACGCCACCTCCGCCGCTGCCGCCGCCGTCGCCTTCGGCGCCCTGGGAGCGCGCGCCGTCCCGCCCCTCGCCGCCGCCGTGTGCGTCTCCCGGCTGGTGGCCGGCGTCCACTACCCCTCGGACGTCGCGGCGGGCGCGGCCCTCGGCGCGCTSACGGCCCGGCTCGGCGCCCGCTGGATGAGGGGAGAGGCCCACCATGACTGAGACGGCCGTCCTGCGGCAGCGCACCCCCCAGGAGCCGTCCGCGCCACCCCGCAAGGGCAGTCTCCTGGCCGGTCTCCTGCGGACCGCGCGGCCCAAGCAGTGGGTGAAGAACGTCCTGGTGATCGCCGCCCCGGCGGCCGCCGGCGAGCTCTTCTCCCGGCACGCCCTGACCCAACTCGCCCTGGTCTTCATCCTCTTCACGGCCTGCGCCGCCGCCGTCTACCTCGTCAACGACGCCCGCGACGCCGAGGCCGACCGCGCCCACCCCACCAAGCGGCACCGCCCGGTCGCCGCCGGGCAGGTCCCCGTGCCCGTCGCCTACGCCGTCGGCGGCTGCCTCGGCCTGCTCGCGCCCGCCGCCGCGGCCTGGCTCTGCTCCCCGGCCGTCGCCGCCCTGCTGACCGCCTACCTCGGCATGCAACTGGCCTACTGCGTCAGCCTCAAGCACGTCCTCGTCGTCGACCTCGCCGTCGTCACGACCGGCTTCCTGATGCGGGCGATGATCGGCGGGCTCGCCCTCGGCATCCCGCTGTCGCGCTGGTTCCTGATCACGACCGGGTTCGGCGCGCTGTTCATGGTGTCGGCCAAGCGCTACTCCGAAGCCGTGCAGATGGCCGGAGAAGCGGGCGCCACGCGCGCGTTGCTCACCGAGTACACCACCGGCTACCTCCGCTTCGTCTGGCAGCTCGCGGCCGGTGTCGCCGTCCTCGGCTACTGCCTGTGGGCCATGGAGGAGGGCGGCGTCCCGCACACCAGCGTGCTGCCCTGGCGGCAACTGTCCATGGTCGCCTTCGTCCTGGCGATCCTGCGGTACGCCGTCTTCGCCGACCGCGGCACGGCCGGCGAACCCGAGGAGGTCGTCCTGCGCGACCGGGCGCTCGCCCTCATCGGCCTGGTGTGGGTGGCGATGTACGGCCTGGCGGTGGCCAATTGGTGACCACGCGCGCGTGGTCGGGCCCCACGGCCCCCGGCCGCCGGGAGCTCCTGGGATTCGCCACCGTCGGTCTCCTCGCCTACGCCGTCGACCTCGCCCTCTTCACGTACCTGCGCGGCCCCGCCGGACTCGGCCCGCTCACCGCCAAGGCCCTGTCCTTCGTGGCCGCCTGCTCGGTCGCCTACGCGGGCAACGCCCTCGGCACCTACCGGACCACGCGAGTCCGCGGCCTGCGCCCGTTCGCCGCCTTCTTCGCGGTGAACCTCGCCGGCGCCGCCGTCCAACTGCTCTGCCTCGCCGTCAGCCACTACGGCCTCGGGCTCACCTCGCAGCGCGCGGACACCGTCTCCGGCGCGGTCATCGGCATGGCACTGGCAACGATTCTGCGGTTCTGGGGTACCCGTACATGGGTCTTCCGGGCGGAGGGCAGAGTCGGATCATGGACTGGCTGAAAAAGCTCCCGGTCATCGGGCCGTTGGCGACACGGCTGATGATCACCCACGCGTGGCGGTCGTACGAGCGGCTGGACCGCGTGAAGTGGACGCGGCTGGCCGCCGCGATGACCTTCACGAGCTTCGTCGCGCTGTTCCCGCTGCTGACGGTGTCCGCCACGATCACCGCCGCCACGCTCAGCATGGAGCAGCAGGACAAGCTCCAGGACAAGATCGCCGAGCAGGTGCCCGGCATATCCGACCAGCTGGACATCGCCGGCCTGGTGGACAACGCCGGCACGATCGGCCTCATCGCGGGCGCCCTGCTGCTGTTCACCGGCATCACCTGGGCCGGTTCCATGCGCGAGTGCCTGCGGGCGGTGTGGGAGCTGGACGACGAGGAGGAGAACCCGGTCCTGCGCTACGCCAAGGACGCGGGCGTCCTGATCGGCCTCGGCGGCGCGATCCTGATCACCATCGCCGCCTCCACCGTCGCCTCCGCGATGATCGGCTGGATCACCCGGCACCTCGGCATCGACGAGGGCGGCTGGAGCGGTGTTCTGCTGCACATCGCCGCGTTCCTGATCGCCGTCCTCGCCGACTTCCTGCTCCTGCTCTACGTCCTGACGCTGCTGCCCGGCGTCGAGCCCACGCGCCACCGCCTGTTCGTGGCGGCGCTGACCGGCGCGGTCGGCTTCGAACTGCTCAAGCTGCTGCTCAGCGGCTACTTGCAGGGCGTGGCGGCGAAGAGCATGTACGGCGCGTTCGGCGTGCCCGTCGCGCTGCTGCTGTGGATCAACTTCACCTCGAAGCTGGTGCTGTTCTGCGCCTCCTGGACGGCGACGCGGAGCAAGGAGGACGAACTGCCGGACGTCACGGGCGAGTCCGGCGGCGCACCAGATCCGGCAGCGGCCAGCGGCGGTTGACCAGGAAGGCGCCGCCCGCGAGCAGCACCAGCACACCGCCGGTGATGCCGAGCGCGGTCCCGATGCCGCTGGAGCCGTTCGCGGCCGGGGCGCTGGCCACCGGCTTCGCACCCGTCCCGGCCGTGCCGCCCGCGCCGTTCCCGGAGCCACCGGCCTCACCGGAGGGGTTGGCACCGGGCTGGGCACCGGCCTGCGCGGCGCTCCTCGGGGGCACCAGTTCGCCCACGGGCTGCACCTTCCCGGCCGCCTTGAAGCCCCAGTCGAACAGCCGGGCGGTCTCCTTGTAGACCGCGTTGTGCTCGTCCTTCTCCGGGTTCATCACCGTGACCAGCAGCACCTTGCCGTTCCGCTCGGCTACGCCCGTGAAGGTGGCGCCCGCGTTGGTGGTGTTGCCGTTCTTGACGCCGGCGATGCCCTGGTAGACGGGCACGTCCGAGTCGCCGGACAGCAGCCGGTTGGTGTTCCGGATCTCGAAGGCCTTGCGGACCGGCTTCCCCTTCTTGCCCTTCTTCGTCTCGCCGGGGAACTTCGCGGTGACCGTCGAGGCGTACTCGCGGAAGTCCTTCTTCTGGAGCCCCGATCGGGCGATCAGCGTCAGGTCGTACGCGGAGGAGACCTGCCCCTCGGCGTCGTAGCCGTCCGGGCTGACGACGTGCGTGTCGAGGGCCTGGAGCTCCTCGGCGTGCTCGTTCATCTCCTTGACGGTGTTTTCCACGCCCTTGTTCATCGCGGACAGCACGCGCACGGCGTCGTTGCCGGACTGCAGGAAGACTCCGAGCCACAGGTCGCGGACGGTGTACGTCTCGTCCTCCTTTATCCCGACCATGCTGGAGCCCGGGCCGATGCCCGCCAGGTCGGAGGGGACGACCTTGTGCTCGGCCGTCCCCGGGAACTTCGGCAGCAGCGTGTCCGCGAACAGCATCTTCAGCGTGCTCGCCGGGGCCAGCCGCCAGTGCGCGTTGTGCGCGGCCAGCACGTCACCGGACTCGGCGTCGGCGACGATCCAGGAGCGGGCGCTCACGTCCTTCGGCAGCACCGGCACGCCGCTCGCCAGGTTCACCTGCGTCCCTGGCTGCCCGAGCCGGGCGCCGCCCACGGTCGACATCGACGCCGGGGGAGTGGCCGACGGGCTCGCCGACGGACTGCCCGAGGGGCTCGGGGCCGCGACGGCCGCGGGTGCGGCCAGGGCGAGGGAGGACAGGAGGGCGGAGGTGACCAGCAGGGATCGCCTGGCGGTCTTCTTCGGAGCGGGCACGATCGGAAACGTACATGCCGTACGGGGGGAAGTCCCGCCCCCGGCCCCACCCCGGGAACGGAACCGGACAGGCTCTGGCGATACTGGACTCATGAAGCTCAGCCGCCCCGTGTCCTGGTTCCTGCTCGCCTTCGGGGTGTGGAGCTGGGTCATCTGGATCACTTTCGTCAAGAACCTTGTCAAGGACAGCAGCGGGCTCGCCTTCGACGACGGTCATCCCACGGCGTACTTCTGGGTGCACCTGCTGCTCGCAGTCGTTTCCTTCGTATTGGGGACGGTCATCGGGGCCATCGGGTTGCGTGGTCTGCGCGCACTGCGCCGGACGTCATAACGGCAATCGGGAGACACGACACCGTGGCCATCGTCTTCGTACTCGTCGCACTGCTGGTCCTGGCCGTCATCGTGACGGCCAACTGGTACGTGTGGCGCCGCCTGTTCCGCGACACGACCCGCGGCCCGGGCCTGACCCGCCGCGCGGGTGCGGTCCTGATCGCCGGCGGCTGGGTCCTCGCGATCACGGCCCTGGTCGCCGAGCGCTCGGGCGCCCCCTTCTGGCTCCAGCAGGTCCTCGCCTGGCCGGGCTTCCTGTGGCTGGCCCTGTCGATATACCTGCTGCTGGCGGTGGTGGCGGGGGAGGTCGTACGACCTCTGCTGAGATGGTTCCTGGAACGGCGGGCGAGAGCGGCGGAACCCGGCCCGCCGACCGGAACGGACTCGGAGACGACGCCCGGCACCCCGGCGAAAACCGACCCGCCCTCCGACGCGGAACACGTCCCCGGCACGCCTGCCGTGCCCGGCGGAGCATCCGCTGCCGCGGTGGCCGGGCCGCAGGCGGACGGTGCCGGTGTCCCCGGCGGGGCGACGGCTTCGGCGACGGCGGCGGACGCGCCGCAGGCGGATCGTGCCGATGTGTCCGGCGGAGCATCCGCTTCCGCCA
>NZ_NGFN01000292.1 GCF_002148965.1 Streptomyces swartbergensis
GCCGAACTCGCCGCCGCCCCCGACGGCCCCACCCGCTGGCGTCTCACCGGTGAGAAGTGCTGGATCTCCAACGCCCCCGAGGCCGATTTCTACACCGTCTTCGCCCGGACCACCCCGGGGGCAGGGGCGCGCGGCGTCACGGCTTTTCTCGTGCCGGCCGACCGGCCGGGGCTGACCGGTGCCGGGCTCGACATGCTCTCCCCGCACCCCATCGGCGCGCTCGACTTCGATGCCGTGCCGGTGACGGCCGACGACGTGCTCGGTGAGGTGGACCGGGGGTTCCGGGTCGCCATGGGGACGCTCAACCTGTTCCGCCCCAGTGTCGGCGCCTTCGCGGTCGGCATGGCCTGGGCGGCGCTGGACGCGACCCTCGCGCACACCGCCGGGCGGGACGCCTTCGGCGGCAAGCTGAGGGACCTTCAGGCCGTCTCCCACCAGGTCGCCGAGATGGCCCTGCGCACGGAGGCGGCCCGGCTGATGGTCTACGCGGCGGCGACGGCGTACGACGAGGGCGCCCCGGACGTGCCCCGGCGCGCCGCCATGGCGAAACTGCTCGCCACCGAGACCGCGCAGTACGTCGTCGACACGGCCGTCCAGCTGCACGGCGCCCGCGCGCTGCAACGCGGTCACCTGCTCGAACACCTCTACCGGGAGGTGCGCGCCCCACGCATCTACGAGGGAGCCAGCGAGGTCCAACGCGGCATCATCGCCAAGGAGTTGTACGCGGCCCACCAGGAGGCCCGGTGACCACCGAACGCGTCAACCCGCCCGGCCTCGCCCCGCCGACAGGCTTCTCGCACGCCGTCGTGGCCTCCGGGTCCAGGGTGGTGTTCCTGGCGGGGCAGACCGCCCTCGACGGCGACGGCAAGGTAGCAGGCGCGACCCTGCCGGAACAGTTCGAGAGGGCCCTCACCAACCTGCTGGCCGCCCTCACGGCGGCCGGCGGCACGCCCTCCGACCTGGCCCGCGTGACCGTCTACGCCACGGACGTCGCCGCGTACCGCGCCCACGCCCCCGAACTGGGCCGCCTCTGGCGGAAACTGGTGGGCCGCGACTACCCGGCCATGGCGGTCGTCGAGGTCGTCCGGCTGTGGGACGAGGAGGCGTTGGTGGAGCTGGACGGCTTCGCCGTGCTGCCGTGAGGACGTGGCGGACTCGCCACCGAAGGGGTGAGGGTCACGGGCGCCGGATCGGAGGCCCGGTACGAGTGGAAGCCGAAATTCCACTCCTTTCGGGAGGTTCCCCCCATGCGTCTACGTCCCCTTCTCGGCGCGGCGACCGGTGCCGCGCTGCTCCTGCTCACCGGCGCCACCGCTGCGCCCGCCACCGCGGCACCCACCCCGCAGGAGGCCGTGACGGTCGACAAGGTGGGCAAGATCGCCGCCGACGGCACCGTCACCCTCTCCGGCACCTACCGCTGCCAGAGCTCCAGCGGCCCGGTCTTCGTCAGCTCCTCCGTGAGCCAGGGCGTCTCCACCACCAGCTACGGCATCGGCGGCACCCGGGCCGTGTGCGACGGCGCGAAGCACCGCTGGGTGAACAGGGGTCGCCCCATGCCCGGCGCCCTCGTGCCCGGCGCGGCCCACGTCGAGGCCGCCCTGATGGAACTGCGCACCTTCAGCGGCATGCTGCTGCCCCGCTTCCACGCGACGCACGGCCAGGCCGTCACCCTGACCCAGGCCTGAGCACAACGGTGAACGGACCGGTGAGCGGCCCGGGTCCGCGGGGCACTCACCGGTCCGATCCCCGAGCCGGTGACGTGCGCTTCCGCCGGCGACACGCCTCACGGCGTCAAGAGCCAAGCAGCGTAAAGCAGTTGTTCATCTGGGAGCACTGAGGGTAGGTAAGGACCCATGACTACTCTTGGTGCTGTTTTCCGGCCTCAGCTGCCCCCCGAGAAGCTGCGTGACATAGCCCGTACCGCCGAGGCGGCGGGGCTGGAGGAGCTGTGGTTCTGGGAGGACTGCTTCCTGGAGGGCGGGGTCGCCACCGCGTCCGCCGCGCTCGCCTGGACCGAACGGCTGCGGGTCGGCATCGGACTGCTGCCCGTGCCCCTGCGGAACGTCGCCCTCACCGCGATGGAGACCGCCACCCTGGACCGGCTCTTCCCGGGGCGCTTCACACTGACCGTCGGGCACGGCGTGCAGGACTGGATGGGGCAGGTCGGCGCGCGAGCCGAGTCGCCGGTCACGCTGCTGCGCGAGTACCTCGACGCGCTGCGGGCGCTGCTGCGCGGCGAGCGCGTCACCACGGACGGGCGGTACGTGAAACTGGACGACGTCGGCCTCGACTGGCCTCCGCCCACCGCTCCCGAGGTGCTCGCCGGCGTCACCGGCCCCCGTTCGCTGCGCCTGTCCGGCGAGGCCGCCGACGGCACGCTGCTCAGCGAGGCCATCCCTCCGGACGGCGTGCGAAACGCCCGCCGGCTCATCGACGAGGGCCGCGCGGCGGCCGGCCGCACCGGCTCCCACCGCGTGGTCGTCTATCTCCTCACCGCCACCGGGCCGGACGCCGCCGCCCGTCTCCAGGCCGAGCGCACCGCCTCCGGCACTGACAAGATCCCCGGCCTGGGAGTCGCCGGTGACGCCGCTGCGGTGGCCGAGGCCGTGCAGCGCCTGGTCGCCGCCGGCGCCGACACCGTCGTCCTCGAACCCACCGGCGATGAGCCGGACCCCGAGGGCTTCGTCCGCTTCGTGGCCGAGGACGTCCGCCCCCTCGTCCCGTAACCCCGCGAAGAGGGCGCCCCGTGCGCTACTCCTGGACGTGCCGGATGGCGTCCAGGACGATGTGCGCCACATGGTCGTCGGTGAGGGTGTACCGCGTCTCGCGGGCCTGACGCCGGGCGGTGACGATCCGGGAGGTCCGCAGCACCCGCAGATGCTGGGAGACCAGTGGCTGGCTCACCCCCAGGGCCGTCACCAGCTCATGGACGTACTTCCCGCCGGCGGACAGCTCCCGCACGATGCCCAGCCGTACGGGCGAGGCCAGCGCGCGCAGCAGCTCGCCGGCCGCCTGCAGGGTCTGGTCCGGATCGTCCGTCGGAGGAGAGGGCGTCGTTGTCATATGCACACATTAGCATATGGCAACGATTTCCAGTTTGCCCGGATGGTCGCGCGGGGGCGGGGCTCGTCAGTGGTCGTCCCAGTGTCCCTCGTGCGCGGCGTGACGGTGGCCGTCGTGCACGTAGTCGGTGTGGTCGTCGTGCCGCACGGCCAGATGGCCGCAGTCGTCGCCGTGCTGGTGGTCGTGGTTCTGGTGCACCGCGTGGCCGCCGTTCGCGCACTCGTCGACGTGGCCCTCGTGCATCCGGTGGATGTGGCCGTCGTGGGCGAAGTCGGTGTGGTCACCGTGCGTGAAAGCGGCGTGGCCGCAGTCGTCGCCGTGGGTGTGCGCGTGGTTCTCGTGGGTGCGGTGCTCGGCGGTGGTCATGGGGGTGGCTCCTCGCGTGTACGTGTGCTGCCCACGGCGCTTCGGCCGGGGCTGTCATGGCGACATTAACATATAGCGATTCCTGCATGTATTGTCCGAGAGCCTCGCGCCGCCCGCAGGCCGAGGGCGGCGCAGGGGTGACGCCCGGGTCAGCGAACCGCGACGACCACGCAACTCTCGCCGTACTGCCAGACCGGGCCCGCCGTGGCGAAGCCCGCCTGCCGGAGCAGCTCCAGATGAGTGGAGAGGGGGAGTTCGGCGGGACGGCCGGTGCCGGGAGGTGCCTCGCGGCGGCGGCGCTCGGCGAGCAGGTCCGTCAGCTCGGGGTCGTCGGCGACGGCGGCCCACCAGGAGCCCCAGTCCTCGTGGGCGAACACCCGCTGCCGGTCGGCGCGGCGCTGCCCGACATGGGCGGCGATCCCGGCCGGGCCCGTGTCGTCCTGGGGGAGGTGGTCGCCGTTGACCAGGACACCGCCGGGCCGCAGCAGTGCGGCGAGCTGCCGGTAGACGCGCAGCAGGGTGTCGCGGTCGAGGTAGTGCAGGGCCGTCGTGGAGACGGCCGCGTCCAGGGGCCGGTCCAGGTCCAGAGCCCAGGTCCAGCCGGGTGCGCCGATCTCGGCGTCGACGTAGCGGGCCGCGTCCGGGTGGTGGGTCCGGCCCAGCTCCAGCAGCAGGGGATCCCGGTCCACGGCCACGATCTCCGCGTCGGGCAGCCGCCGGACCAGCCGGGCCGCCAGGGAGCCGGGCCCGCAGCCCAGGTCGACGACGAGGGGCGGGGAGTCGCGCCCGGCCGTGACGTGCTCGACGACATCGGCGATCACCGTGAACCGCTCCTCGCGGTCGACCGCGTACCGCTGCTGCTGGAGCTCCCAGCGCTCCACCCACCGCTCCGCCGTCGCCAGACTCAGCCCCATCCGGTCGCGCCACCTTGCCGTCTCGCACCTGACTCTTTCGTACCCGAGCCTACAGGTGGAAACGGTTCCCATTACGCCTAGTTGGGGGAGTCACTGGAGTGAAGCGAGGACGGACAGCAACCGGTCGATCTCCTCAATGGTGTTGTACACATGCAGACTCACCCGTACCGAACCGGTCTTCTCGCCCGCGTCGCCCTGGCAGTGGTTGTCCGAGCGGACCATGAAACCGTGGCTGAACAGGATGAAGCCCAGGTCGCCCGAGTCGATGGCGTGGTGTCGCAGGGTGACGATGCCCTGGCGCTGCTGCACGGCCGAGTCGGCGGCCAGGCTCAGCGGGCAGCCGAGGATCTCGTAGGCGTCCAGACGGCGCAGCCCCTCGGTGAGCCGGGCCGCCAGGGCGACCGTCCACTGCTCGACGCGCTCCACACCGGCGGCGTCCAGCCAGTCAAGGGCCGCTTCGAGCGAGGCGATGCCCACGGTGTTCGGCGTACCGCTCCACCCGCCGGGCGTGAAGGCCGGGCCGCGTTCCTGCCGGGCCCACACCGCCCCGGAACCGGGCAGGGCCAGCGCCTTGTGCCCGGAGAAGACGACGAAGTCGACGTCCAACTCGGCCACCGACACCGGCAGATGCCCGACACTCTGCGCCGCGTCCAGACAGATGACCGCGTCCGGGCCGACCGCCCGGCGGATGCGCTGCACGTTCATGTCGCCGCCGTAGACATGGTGCACATGGGTGGTGGCGACGAACCGCGTGCGCGGCCCGGCCCGTTCGGCGAGTGCACGATGGTCGTAGTCCCCGGAACCGCTCTGGTACGGCATCGGCACCACCCGGATGTGCACCCCTTCGCGGGCGAGCAGCCGCTGGACCTCCCGCCAGGGCTCGATGTTGGCCTGGTGATCGGCGTCCGGTACGACGATCTCGTCGCCGTCGCGCAGGAACCCCGGCAGCCAGTCGCGGGCGATGGTGCGCAGCCCCTCGGTCGTGCCGCTGGTGAAGTGGACGGCGGAGCGCTCCGGTCGGTGATCCGCGAGGAACCGGGCGACGCGCTCGCGGGTGCGCTCGACCAGCTCCGTGGTCCGGTTGGCCCACGTGTAGGTGCCGCGTGCCGCGTTGGCGTTGCTGGTGGTGAGGTACGTCTGCACGGCGTCCAGGACGGCCTGCGGCTTCTGGGCCGTCGCCGCGCTGTCCAGGTACGCCAGCTCCGGGTGCCCGGTGACGATGGGGAACTGGGCACGCAGCGCCTGCTGCCACTGGCGCAGATCATCACGGATCGCGGGTGCGGTCATGGCCGTCAGTCCCGCACCAGGGGCGCGCCCGCGTCCCGCCAGGCGATGATGCCGCCGGCCAGACTGCGCACGTCGGGATGGCCCATCCGGGTCAGCAGCGCCGCCCACCGGGCGGACTGCTCGCCCACCGGGCACGCCAGCAGCACCGGCCGGCTCCGGCTGAACGGCAGTCCGCCCTGGAGGAGTTCGGCGAACAGCTCGTCGACGATGTTGACCGAACCGTCGATGTGCAGCGCCGCGTACGCGTAGGGGCTGCGCAGATCGACCACGAGCGGCCCCTCGGTGTCGATCCACCGCCGGGCCTCGGCCACCGTGACCGACGGCGCCCCGCCGACCTCGGCGTCGGTCAGATCGGCCGGCGAGTTCTTCCGGGGCGGCCGGCCCAGCAGGTCGGGCCGCCGCTGCCGGACGTAGCTCAGATAGCTCTCCACGCGGTCGCAGACGATGAACACCGCCGTCCGGCGCTCGGTCAACTCCTCGTCGACGGCGCGCAGATGACGGACGGCCCCGTGGTAGGCGGCGCCTCCGGTGGGCCCGCCCAGGATGCCGCAGCGGCGGTTCAGCGTCAGCATCCCCTCGATCGCCTCGTCGGAGCTCACCGACTCCATCGTGTCGTACGTCTCCGGGTCGAACAGGCCGACCTCCTGCACCTCGTCGATGGTGCGGATCCCGGGGATGAAGTCGGACTTGGCCGCGACCAGCCCGACCACCCGCACCGAGGGGTCCTCCTCCCGCAGCGCGCGGGCCACGCCCGTGGAGGAACCGGCCGTGCCCACGCAGGCGACGAACCAGTCCGGCACCCGGCCGTCCAGGTCCTTGACGATCTCCGGGCCGGTGCCGGTGAGATGCGCCTCGGTGTTGCGCGGGTTGAAGTACTGGTCGGTGTGGAGATAGGTACTGCCGGAGGCGGACAGCGTGCGGTGGAAGAGGGTCAGCGGGTCGTCGGTCGCGGTCGGGTCCAGACACTCGCTCTGCCCCGGCAGCTCCTCGATCTCCGCGCCGAGCAGCAGCAGGAGGTCCTTGATCTCCGGCACCCGCATCCGGTTGGTGACGCTCTTGAAGCCCAGGCCGTGCATGCCCGCGACGACCGCCAGCGCCTTCGCGGTGTTGCCGCTCGACAACTCCACGACCTGGCTGCCGTGTTCCACCGCCTCGGCCAGCAGCGGACGCGCCATGTTCCAGGCCGCCCGGTCCTTCACCGAGCCGAAGGGGTTGAGCATCTCCAGCTTGGCGAACAGGTCGATGTTGCGCAGGCCGTGCACGGCCGGGTCGATCCGTACCAACGGGGTGTTGCCTATCGCATCGGTGATGCTGTCGTACCTCACTGAGCTCCCCCCGAGGGCGTGATCGGCCAGAACTGCTCGTCCAGGCACCAGCGCCAGGCCTCGCCGTCCTGCCAGGCGGCGACCTTGCGGGCGGCGGGCTGGTGCTGGGCGCGGGTGGCGTGGAAGTCCATGGCGTAACCGGCGGTGTTGGCGAAGGCCAGCAGGTCGCCGGGGACCGGGCGGCGCGGCAGGAAGACCGTGCGCCGGGTGATCAGATCGGTCTCCAGGCACAGGCCGCCGAAGAGGTGGACGGCGACGGGCCCCTCACCCGGCCCGGCTCCGCTTCTGGGGATGACGACCGGGTCCATCAGCACTCCGTGGTCCTCCAGGGCGATGTCGTCCGCCTTCGCGGCCAGCCGTACGAGCAGTGCGCCGCCCGCGTCCTGGGAGCGGACCTCCAGCACCCTCGCCAGGGTCAGGCCGCACTGGTCCAGCAGCGCCCGGCCGGGCTCGCTGTGCAGGTCGTACAGGTGCTCCAGCAGCAGCGCGGCCAGCGGACGGCCGCCCAGGGAGGCGGCGGGCTGGGCCAGCAGCTCGTCCAGATAGGCGGCGCCGGCGACGGACCGGTGGGCGGGGTAGAGGCCGAGCACGCCGCGCACGGTGCCGGACTCGTTGCGCAGCCCGTAGCCGTGCCCACCCCAGGTCAGCGGCGGGCGGCGGCCCAGGACGGCGGCCGTGAGCGCGCTCGTGTACGCCTCCCACTGCTCCCGCTCGGCGAGGTAACTGACGCCGAACCCGCCCCCGATGTCCACGGCCCGGGGCCGCAGCCCCCGGCTCCGGCACGCCTCCAGGGCCGCCAGGGACCCTTCCAGGGCGGTCGCCTTCTCCGCGACGCTCGTGGTGTCCAGGTGGTAGGCCACCCCCGTCAGCTCGACCGCGTCGCCGTGCCGCTCGACCGCCTCCAGCAGGCGGTCCAACTCCCGTACGGGCGTGCCGAAACGGCTGCGCCGGCTCAGCACCTTCACCCCCGACGTCTCGAACCCCGACAGCCGCAGCAGCACCCGCACCGGGGCGAGCGCGTGCTTGCGCACCAGCGCGGCGAGCTGCTCCAGCTCGGCGACGCCGTCGACGCCGACCGTGACGCCCGTGAGAGCCGCGAGCCACAGGAACTCGGGGTTCTTCGGCCCCGTGGCCATGATCCGGCCGGCGGTGAAACCGGCCCCCAGCGCGTGCTGCAACTCGCCCAGCGACGCGACGTCCACGCCCGCGTCCGTGGCGGCGAGCCGGCGCAGCAGCGCGCTGGACCGGTTCGCCTTGTGGGCGTAGTAGACCTGGCCGGACAGGTGGTGCCGCCGGTACACGGACCGGAACCGCTCCAAGTTCTCGGCGATCTGGTCCGGCACCACGACGTGCAGGGGTGAACCGAGCGCGTCGGTGAGCGAGTGCAGCGTCCCGGTCGCTGCCATGAGCGACCCGAGCCGTGGTTCCAGTCGGGGTTCGAGATACAAGGGCCGGCCGTCCATGCGCGCTCCCTCCCCTGTAGCGGCTGCGCCCGGCATCCGGGCACGTCCGACACTCCCCGCGTTTCGCCGTATAGCCCATATCCATTCTTCGGTCGCTTTACGCCCTGTAAGGCCCAGGCCCGTCCCCGCGCCGGTGTGAAGCGGATCACGGTTTGGCCGGGTGGCGCGCGCCCGGCGCGGGGCCGTGGCATCCGTCGTTCGGCCGAGCCTTAGCAGGTCGGGCCGGTGAGTCGTGGCCGTTCGGCCGAGGCGGCGACCCTCGGCCGCCACGCAGAGTGGGGTGCGGTCCGGTGCCCGGGGGCAACGGGTGGGCGGGCCGCACGGGTTCGCGTGCCGGAACGGGAGAAGTGAGCATGGTCGTACGGGTGGTCGTCGTCGACGACCAGGACATGGTGCGCTCGGGATTCGCCGCCCTGCTGTCCGCGCAGAGCGACATCGACGTCGTGGGGGAGGCGCCCGACGGCCGGCGCGGGGTGGAGGTCTGCCGCAGCACCCACCCGGACGTGGTGCTGATGGACATCCGGATGCCGGAGATGGACGGTCTCGAGGCGGCCCGGCGGCTGCTCGACCCGCCGCCGGGCGTGACGCACCGGCCCAAGGTGCTGATGCTGACCACCTTCGACATCGACGACTACGTCTACGAGGCCCTCCAGGCCGGCGCCAGCGGCTTCCTGCTCAAGGACGCCCCCGTCGCCGAACTCGTCCAGGCCGTCCGGGTGATCGCGTCCGGTGACGCCCTGCTCGCCCCCTCCGTCACCCGCCGCCTCATCGAGGACATGACCCGCCGCCGCCCTCCGGCCGGGCGGCGGGCCCGGTTGCGGCTGAACGGCCTCACACCCCGGGAGACGGAGGTTCTCGGGCTGGTCGCGCGGGGCCTGTCCAACACGGAGATCGCCGCGACGCTGGTGGTGGCCGAGCAGACGGTCAAGACCCACATGACCCGGCTGATCGCCAAGCTGGGTGCCAGGGACCGGGCCCAACTGGTCGTCCTCGCCTACGAGTCGGGGCTGGTCGTGCCCGGATCGACCGGCTGAGTCCGCAGACGCCGGATGCGGGTCATACCCAGGTGCGACACCGCGGTTGGCACCCGGGTGTGACGTGCGGCCCGCGTTCCGCGCCCTACCGTCACCGCGCCCTGACCACGGACCGGTACGCACGGAGCGCCCATATGCACCAGCCCCTCGACATCGACCACGTCGTCCGCCTCTACCGCACCTACGCCGACGACCTCGACCGGGTCCGCGAGGAACAGCGCGCGCTGCTCGCACCGCCCGCCTTGATGAAGGCCCAACTCGACGACATCGAGGCGGAGATCACCTATCTGCTGCTGCGCGAGGCCCGGCCGGAGACGGTGGTGGAGATCGGCACGTTCCACGGCTGGTCCACCACCTGGATCCTGCGCGCCCTGCGCGACAACGGCACGGGCCACCTGTACTCGTACGACGTGGTGGACCACGTCCTGCGCGAGGTGCCCGGCCGACTCGCCGAGGGACGCTGGACGTTCACACAGGGGGACGTGCGGGAGAACCTGGAGAAGGTCCCCGACACGGCGGACTTCCTGTTCATCGACGCCGCGCACTCCGCGCGCTTCGCCCGCTGGTACGTCCGGCACCTGCTGCCGCGCATGCGGCCCGGCATACCCGTGTGCGTCCACGACGTGTTCCACGGGCGCCGGGCGCTGCCGTTCACCGAGGGAGCGGTGGTGCTGCGCCGGCTCGCCGAGCGGGGGAACCGGTACTTCACGGCGTCCCGGGCGCACGCGCCGGAGATCCACGACCGGCTGAACGACGTCAAGCGGCGCCTCGGCCTCGGACATCCCGTCAAGAACAGCACGGACAACCCCATGATCTTCTTCAGGTTGTCCTGAAGCCGTCCCTGACCTGGTCGAAGACGGGGCGGTAGGTGTCCCACTGCTCCTCGGGAGCCGAGAGGTAGATGTCGTACTCGCGCCCGCCCTCGCGGCCGTAGCCGAGGTCGATGGCGCGGAACGGGCGGGCCCGTCCCTGGAAGGTGAACTCCCAGATGGCGGCGGGCTGTTCGCGGAAGGTCGTCCGCTGCATGCGGAGCCGGCGGTAGGAGGTCGGGTAGTTGACCTTGGTGTTGGCCTCGATGTCGGCGAAGTGGTTGGCGGGGTTGGGACCTGCCGGGGCGACGGTGCCGATGGTGATGCCGGCGAGGCCGGAGGGGGTGGTGTAGATGACTTGTTCCGCTGTGCGGTTGCGGGGAGTCCAGTCGTTCGGGATGGGGAAGGAGACGCCGAGCTTCGGCTCGTGGACCAGGTGGTAGCCCTTGGGGG
>NZ_NGFN01000293.1 GCF_002148965.1 Streptomyces swartbergensis
GGTGGAGGGGGTCGCATTGGCGCGGGACCTGAGGGCGGTGTGGCCGACCGGGCATCGCCCGACGGGGCCGGCCAGGGACCTGCTGTCGCTGACGCGGGGGTAGTTTCCTCGCCCCCGCCGGCCCCTACCGTCCCCAAGCTCTCAACTTCTCTCAAGCAGGGCAAACGCCATCATCCCCAGGGGCTCCCCCCATCGACCTCGCTGAGGGCCCGGTTCCGCAGGGGTTCCGGCCTGCTCGACCGGAAAGGCTTCGGTCCTCGAGGGGCGACGCAACGTGCTCAGACTGAGGGGCCTCACCTTCTTCGTCACGTCACCTCTGCGCAAGGCCCCGGTTCTCATCAGAGCGCGGAAGTCACTGCGACGGCTCTGCCTGGCGTGCGGTGAAGCCTTGACCAGGCTATGCAGATATCATGACGAACGATTACGGTTCCGGTGCTGAAGGAAATCGCAACGACGATCACTCGTCCTCCAATGGGAAGGGCAAAGAGCGCTGGGTTGCATTTGCTGCACTCGGTGGCTCCCTCATCGGCGCATTGACCGGCCTTACCGGTAGCCTGCTTGTATATAAACAGGCCGAAGATACCCGACAGCAGAGTGCGCTTCAGCGAACGTCGGACATTCGCCGAAGTGCGTACAACGACCTTGTGGTGAGCTCCCGGACATACCACACAGAGGTTGCTTCCACGGTCAATTTCCTAGATACCGAGGAATTCGAACGCCAGCATAACGAGAAGTATGTTCCGGCCAACACTAAGTTGGAGCAGGCGGAATCGCTGGCGCGACTAGTCGGGACGGAGGCCGCTCGCTCCTCGATCCGTAAGATGGCCGAACTCCGCCTGCAGGTGAACAAGTTGATTGCTCAGGATCCCGTCGATGTAGATAAATGCTACGGAACATTGGAGCAGCACGGAAAAGTCGTCGATGATTTCGTGGAAAAGATCGATGCAGAGGTCATTTGAGTCAGTGCAAGGCCACTCTGGGGCTCACCGCAGAAGTCGTGTTGTGGGTGGCTCTCGACTGTGCTTCGCGACGGTGCAGAACTCTTCACAAGCCGCTACCGCACATGGCGCTTCGAGCGCCCGGCAGACGAGTGTCTCGTTCCCCGCTGTAGGCGCGCACCGGCTCAGGCCACCCCCGCCGCCTCCACCAGCGCCCGCATCACCCGCACGTCCTCGCCCATCTCCGGATGCCACTGCACGCCCAGCACCCACCCCTCACCGGACGGCAGTTCCAGGGCCTCCACCGTGCCGTCATCCGCGTAGGCCGACGGGACGAGCCCCTCGCCCAGGCGGTCCACGGCCTGGTGGTGATACGACGGCACCGAGGTCTCCTCCGGCACCACACCGGCGTACAGACTCCCCGGCACCGGCTTGACCGCATGGTCGCCGAAGACGCCCACGACCTCCGCGTGCCCGTCGAGGTGCTGCACCAGCGTCCCCCCGAGGGCGACGTTCAGCAGCTGCATACCCCGGCAGATGCCGAGCAGCGGGACGCGCGCCGCGAGGGCCGCGTCGATCAGGGCCAGTTCCCAGGCGTCCCGCTCCCGCGCCGGCGGCCCGGTGCGGGGGTGCGGTTCGGCGCCGTACCGTACGGGCTCCACATCCGGCCCGCCCGCGATGACCAGCCCGTCCAGCCGGGCCACGGCCGCGGCCGCGTGCGCGGGGTCGTCCGGCGGGAGCATCGCGGCCAGGCCGCCCGCCCGCTGTACGAGCCGGGGGTAGCCGACCGGCAGCAGCGCGGCCTCCAGTTCCCACACTCCCCAGCGCGCACCGGACTCCAGATAGGTGCTGACACCGATCAACGGCCTGGCCACCAGAACTCCCTCAACAGTCGACGTCTCAGTCCCGTGTCAACTCTGCCTCGGCCGCGGCCAGCGCCGCGAACTCCTCCTCCGGCGCCTGCGCCACCAGCCGCTTACGGCTGTAGAGACCGAAGTACGCGATGGCCACGACGTACACCCCGAGCGCGATGAACGCCGCCGTCACATCCACCAGGAACGTCGCCACCAGCGCCGCACAGGCCAGCACCAGGGCGACGGAGGAGGTCAGCACCCCGCCCGGCGTACGGTACGGCCGCGGCAGCTCCGGCTCGCGGCGGCGCAGCACGATGTGCGACAGGGACATCAGCGCATAGGAGATGGTCGCGCCGAAGACCGCGATGTTCAGCATCCGGGCGCCGTTCCCGGACACCGCCGCCAGCAGGAACCCGATCGTGCCGGGCACCAGCAGGCCCAGGTAGGGCGCCTTGCGGCGGCTGGTGAGCGACAGGAAGCGGGGCAGGTAGCCGGCGCGGGACAGGGCGAACAGCTGGCGCGAGCCCGCGTAGATCAGGGAGAAGAACGACGCCACCAGGCCGGCCAGGCCGGCGTAGTTCACGATCCGGCTCAGGGTCGTCGCCTTGCCGTCCGGCTGGAGCGCCTCGACGAGTGGGTTGCCCGCCTCCTGGATCGCCGCGGAGCCGCGTGTTCCCGCCGCCGCGACGAAGGTCACCACCGCCAGCACGACCAGGATGCCCATCGACCAGCGGATCGCCTTCGGCAGCGTACGGGCCGGGTCCCTGGTCTCCTCGGCGGCCAGCGGCACGCCCTCGACACCCAGGAAGAACCACATGCCGAACGGGAACGCCGCCCAGATGCCGAGCAGGCCGAACGGCAGCCAGGAGTTCGACCCGGCGGCGGAGGAGTCGACCGGGATGTCGTCCAGCGAGGCGAACGAGAAGTCGGGCAGTGCCGCCAGCGCGAACACGATCAGGGCGACCACCGCGATGCCCGTGACGACGAAGCTGAAGCGCAGCGCCTCGCCCACGCCCCAGAGGTGAATGCCGAGGAAGATCGCGAAGCAGACCAGGTACATCGGCCAGCCGGACTCCAGGCCGAACAGGCCCAGCGACTCGACGTAGTCGCCGATGAAGATGACGATGGCGGCGGGCGCGAGGACGTACTCGATGAGGATGGCCGTACCGGTCAGGAAGCCGCCCCAGGGGCCCAGCGCGCGGCGGGTGAAGCCGTAGCCGCCGCCCGCCGTCGGCAGGATCGAGGACAGCTCGGCGAGGGCGAAGACCATGCACGCGTACATCGCGCCCATGAGCACCATGGCGATCGCGAGGCCCCCGAAGCCGCCTTCGGCCAGGCCGAAGTTCCAGCCCGAGTAGTCGCCGGAGACGACGTAGGCGACGCCGAGTCCGGTCAGCAGCACCCAGCCGGCGCTGCCGCGGCGGAGCGCCCTGCGTTCCAGATAGTCGTCCGCCTGCACGGCGGCGGGTGTGCTGGTGGATTCCTGGGACATGGGCAGACTCCCCACGGGAGGCGGACACGGGGTCGAGGGTTCGACTCAATGGAATGGATCCATACCTTTGCCGTGTCCACCACAGGAAGGCAATACCCCTGCGTTAATCGCCGGTAAATCCTCGCCTCGCCGGGACCCGTCCCGATTCAGCCGAGGAAGCCGCGCAGCAGCGCCGCCGTGCCCCCGCAGTGCTCGCGCATGATCTCCCGCGCCTGGTCGGCGTCGCCCTCGATCACGGCCTCCACCACGGCCGTGTGCTGCCGCTGGGAGTGCTCCAGGTTACGGACGAGGAGCGGGATGCAGTCGAGCAGGTCGTTGACGGTCGCGCGGACGGCCGCGTACTGGGCGGTGAGCGTGGGGGAGCCGGACAGTTCGGCGAGCGTGAGGTGCAGCAGCGTGTCCAGGCGGCGGTAGTCGGTGAGCGGGGCGTCGTGCGTGCGCGCCAGGGCCTCGCGGAGCCGCTCCGCCTTCTTGCCGTCCAGCCCGTGCGCCGCGCACAGCCCCGCAGCGCCCACCTCCAGCACTTCCCGGAACCGCAGCATGTCCTCGATGTCGACCTCGGCGATCCGGCGCCGCAGCTCGTCCTCGCCGCCGGCGTCGTTGCGCGGCAGCACGAACGTGCCGCCGTACCGGCCCCGCCGCGACTCCACCAGTCCCTGGTCCTGGAGCACCTTCAGCACCTCGCGCAGCGTCACCCGGCTGATCCCCAGCCGCTCCGCCAGCTCCCGCTCGGCCGGCAGCCGCTCGCCCCCCGGCACCAGGCCCAGCCGTACGACCTGGAGGATCTGCTCCAGTGCCTCCTCGAAACCGTTGCCCGCGCGTACCGGCCGCAGCACCGGCGTCAGCCCGTCCCGCGTCTCGCCGCCAGCTTCCTCCGGCATGTGGCCGTACCCCCTTCCCAAGCAATGGTTCTCAGGAATACCTTATGGCTTCCGGCGGAACCAGAGCCAAGGAGGCCCTCCCGTGGCAGACCGCACACCCCCGCTGAGCGTCGAGGAGCTGCATGCCCTCGTCGCGGGCGGTGAGATCGACACTGTCGTCCTGGCCTTCCCCGACATGCAAGGGCGGCTCCAGGGCAAGCGGTTCGCCGCGCGCTTCTTCCTGGACGAGGTCCTCAAGCACGGCACCGAGGGCTGCAACTACCTGCTCGCCGTCGACACCGAGATGAACACCGTCGACGGCTACGCGATGTCCTCCTGGGACCGCGGCTACGGCGACTTCGCCATGCACCCGGACCTGGCCACCCTGCGCCGCGTCCCCTGGAACGAGGGCACGGCCATGCTCCACGCCGACCTCGCCTGGAACGACGGCTCGCCCGTGGTCGCAGCCCCCCGCCAGATCCTGCGCCGCCAGCTGGAGCGCCTCGCCGAACTCGGCTACACCGCCCAGGTCGGCACCGAGCTGGAGTTCATCGTCTTCAAGGACACCTACGAACAGGCCTGGGACGCGAACTACAGAGGCCTGACCCCGGCCAACCAGTACAACATCGACTACTCGGTCCTCGGCACCGGCCGCATCGAGCCCCTGCTGCGCCGTATCCGCAACGAGATGGCGGCCGCCGGCCTCACCGTCGAGTCCGCCAAAGGCGAGTGCAACCCCGGCCAGCACGAGATCGCCTTCCGCTACGACGAGGCCCTGGTCACCTGCGACCAGCACGCCGTCTACAAGACCGGCGCCAAGGAGATCGCCTCCCAGGAGGGCATGTCGATCACCTTCATGGCCAAGTACAACGAGCGCGAGGGCAACTCCTGCCACATCCACCTCTCGCTCGCCGACGCGGACGGCCACAACGCCATGGCCGGATCCTCCGACGACCCCGGAGGCATGTCGGAGGTGATGCGCCACTTCCTCGCCGGCCAGCTCGCCGCCCTGCGCGACTTCTCCCTCCTCTACGCCCCCAACATCAACTCCTACAAGCGGTTCCAGCCGGGCTCGTTCGCCCCGACCGCCGTCGCCTGGGGCTACGACAACCGCACCTGCGCGCTGCGCGTGGTCGGCCACGGCCGCTCGATGCGCTTCGAGAACCGGCTGCCCGGCGGTGACGTCAACCCCTACCTCGCCGTGGCCGGGCTGGTGGCGGCCGGACTGCACGGCGTCGAGCACAAGCTGGAGCTGCCCGAGCCCTGCCCCGGCAACGCCTACGCCGGCGACTTCGCCCACGTCCCCACCACTTTGCGCGAGGCCGCCGAGCTCTGGGAGAACAGCCCCGTAGCCAAGGCCGCCTTCGGGGACGAGGTCGTCGCGCACTACAGCAACATGGCGCGCGTCGAACTGGACGCGTTCGACGCCGCGGTGACCGACTGGGAGCTGCGCCGCTCCTTCGAACGTCTGTGAGGCCCTTCTTGTCTTCCGAGCACGTACTGGACGTACTGAACCCGGCGACCGAGGAGGTCGTCGCCACCGTCCCGGCCGCCACCCCCGCCGACGTCGACGCGGCCGTCGCCCGCGCCGCCCGGGCGCAGACCGCCTGGGCCGCCCTCGCCCCGGGCGACCGCGCCCGGCTGCTGCGCCGCTTCGCGGTCACCGTCGACGAGCGCCTGGAGGAACTGGCCCGCCTGGAGGTGCGGGAGGCCGGACACACCATCGGCAACGCCCGCTGGGAAGCGGGCAACGTCCGGGACCTGCTGGACTACGCGGCCGGGGGAGTGGAACGGCTCACCGGCCGGCAGATCCCGGTGCCCGGCGGCCTCGACGTCACGATCCTCGAACCGCTCGGCGTCGTCGGCGTGATCGCGCCCTGGAACTTCCCCATGCCGATCGCCGCCTGGGGCACCGCACCCGCCCTCGCGGCCGGGAACGCGGTCCTCCTCAAGCCCGCCGAGACCACTCCGCTCACCGCGCTGCGCCTTGCCGAACTCGCCCTGGAGGCCGGGCTCCCGGAGCACCTCTTCCAGGTCCTGCCCGGACACGGCGACATCACCGGCGACGCGCTGGTCCGCCACCCCGGGGTGGCGAAGATCGTCTTCACCGGCTCCACCAGGACCGGCCGGCGGATCGCGGCGCTCGGCGCCGAGCAGATCAAGCCGGTCACCCTCGAACTCGGCGGCAAGAGCCCGAACATCGTCTTCGCCGACTCCGACCTGAAGGCCGCCGTCGACCCCTTCTCCTTCCTGGACAACTCCGGCCAGGACTGCTGCGCCCGCACCCGCATCCTGGTCCAGGAGCAGGTCTACGACGAGGTCCGCGAGCTGCTCGCCGAGACGCTGGCCGCCGTGGTGGTGGGCGACCCGGCCGACGAGAAGACCCAGATGGGCCCGCTGATCTCCCGGCAGCAGCTCGACCGCGTCCGGGGCTTCGTGCCCGACGACGCCCCCGCCCTGCGCGGCAGCGCACCCGAGGGGCCCGGCTTCTGGTTCCCGCCGACCGTGCTCACCGGGGAGCGGCCCGACTCGGCGGCGGCCTGCGAGGAGATCTTCGGCCCGGTCGCCGTCCTGCTGCCCTTCACCGACGAGGCCGACGCGATCCGGCTCGCCAACGACACCCCGTACGGCCTGTCCGGCTCCATCTGGACCCGGGACGTCGGCCGCGCCCTGCGCGTCTCCCAGGCCGTCCGCGCCGGCAACCTGTCCGTCAACTCCCATGCCAGCGTCCGCTACTGGACCCCGTTCGGCGGCTACAAGCAGTCGGGCGTCGGCCGTGAGCTCGGCCCCGACGCCCTGGCCGCCTTCACCGAAACCAAGAACGTCTTCATCAGCACGGAGGGCCCCGCACAGTGACCGCTCAGGAAAGCATCTGCCGCCGGCTGGTCGGCCGTACCGCCGTCGTCACCGGAGCCGGCAGCGGCATCGGCCTCGCCGCCGCCCGCCGCCTCGCCTCCGAGGGCGCGCACGTCGTCTGCGGCGACGTCGACGAGGTCCGCGGCAAGGCGGCCGCCGAGGAGACCGGCGGCATCTTCGTGAAGGTGGACGTCACCGACCCCGAGCAGGTCGAAGCCCTCTTCAGGACGGCCCACGACACCTACGGCAGCGTCGACATCGCCTTCAACAACGCCGGCATCTCCCCGCCCGACGACGACTCCATCCTGGAGACCGGCCTGGAGGCCTGGAAGCGCGTCCAGGAGGTCAACCTCACCTCCGTCTACCTCTGCTGCAAGGCCGCCATCCCGTACATGCGGCGCCAGGGCAAGGGCTCGATCATCAACACGGCGTCCTTCGTGGCGAGGATGGGCGCCGCCACCAGCCAGATCTCGTACACGGCCTCCAAGGGCGGCGTCCTCGCCATGTCCCGTGAGCTGGGCGTGCAGTTCGCCCGGGAGGGCATCCGGGTCAACGCCCTGTGCCCCGGCCCGGTCAACACCCCGCTCCTCCAGGAGCTGTTCGCCAAGGACCCGGAGCGCGCCGCGCGCCGCCTGGTGCACATCCCGCTGGGCCGGTTCGCCGAGGCCGAGGAGATCGCCGCCGCCGTGGCCTTCCTCGCCAGCGACGACTCCTCCTTCGTGAACGCCACCGACTTCCTGGTCGACGGCGGGATCGCCGGGGCGTACGTCACACCCCTCTAAGAGCCGTGTCCGGACGGCCGGGATCTCCCTCTACAGTGCCGGGATGAGCATGACGCCACCGCCCGGCTGGTATCCCGACCCGCACGGCCCGCATCTGGAACGCTGGTGGGACGGCACGGCCTGGACCGAGCACCGCCGTGCGCCCGAGGCCCCCACGGGCCCGGTGCCCCCGCCCCCGGGCGGCGGCACCGGGCGCGCGAAGGCCGTCGCCCTCACCGCCGCCGGAGCCGTCCTTGTCGCGGCGATCGTCACCGGAGCCGTCGTGCTGGGCGACGACGGCGACGGCACGGAGACGAGGACGGCCCCGACGTCCGCGCCCCCGGCCACGACCGGCCAGCCGGAGCCGACTCCCGAGGAGTCCACGTCCGAGCCGTCCGCCGACGACCCTGCCGTCGTCGAGGACCAGCTCAACGGCGTCACCTTCCCGCTGCTCGACGGCTGGGTCCGGCCGCAGCACGTGGCCCAGGACGACGTCGTCATGACCACCGACGGCACCTACGACTGCCCCGGCGGCGTCGGACTCTGCCGCCACGGCCTCGTCTTCTCCCGCACGGTGACCGAGAACGACGAGAAGTCCCCCGAGGCCCTCGCCAAGGCGGACATCAAGGACGCCGCCGACGAGGCCTACGACCGCGACAAGCTCGGCCGCGAGCTCTACGGGGGCATCGAGTCGCACCAGGCCGTCAAGTCCGGGCCGGTCGCGGTGGCCGGCCGCGCCGGGTACCTCGTGCGCTGGCGCGTGCGGACCGCCAAGGGGCCGGGCGGCTACGTCCAGTCGCTCGTCTTCCCGTCCAGCGTCGGCACCGAGTCGCCCGTCCTCGTCCGCTACGTCTTCGACGCGGGCGAGGACGGTCCGCCGCTCGCTGACATGGACCGCATCACCAAGGGCATCCGGCCGTTCGGCGACGCGGACACGGGCGGCGGCGTGGGCAGCAGCATCGGCCCGGCGGACTGACGACAGGGCCTAGAGGAACGTACGGCCCTCGCCGCGGTAGGTCGGCACGGTCGCCGTCACCGCGTTCCCCTCGACCAGATGCAGCGCGTCGAACCGCTCGCACAGCTCACCGGCCTTCGCGTGCCGGAACCACACCTTGTCACCGATCAGCAGGTCGTCGGCGGGCGAGCCGAGCAGCGGCGTCTGCACCTCACCGGCCCCCTCCTGGGGGTCGTAGCGCAGCCCCTCAGGCAGATACGGCACCGGCAGCCGGTCGGGCCCGGCCGCACCGGAGGCGGGATACCCGCCACCGAGGACCGTCACGACCCCGACCCCCGGCCGCCGTACGACGGGCTGGGCGAAGAGGGCCGCCGGACGGCCGCTGAACGACGTGTAGTTGTCGAACAGCCGCGGCACGTACAGCCCCGACCCGGCGCCGATCTCGGTCACCGCGTCCTCGGCCGCCGTGTGCTGCACCGAGCCGGTGCCGCCGCCGTTGACGAACTCAAGACCCGGCACGACGGCCCGCACCGCGCGCACCACCTCCGCCCGCCGCTCGGCGAGTTCACGCTTGGCGGCGGCCTGCATCAGCCGTATGGCACGGGACCGCAGCGGCCGTCCCGCCACCGCGTCCCCGACACCGGCGACATGCCCCTCGTACGCCATGATCCCCACGACCTCGAAGCCCGGCCGACGGGACACGGCCCGGGCCACGTCGGCGACCTGGGCGGGGGAGTGCAGCGGCGAACGCCGGGCCCCGACCCGCACCCGCCCGCCGAGCAGCTTCAGAGAGGTGTCCAACTCCAGGCAGACACGCACGACTTCACGCCCACCACCCCGCGACGCGTCGATCAGATCGAGCTGGGCGACGTCGTCGACCATCACGGTCACGGCGGCGGCGAGCTTCGGATCACCGGCGAGTTCGGCGTACGCGGCCCGGTCGGCGGACGGGTAGGCGAGCAGCACGTCCTCGAACCCCGAGCGGGCCAGCCACAGCGACTCGGCGAGGGTGAACGACATGATTCCCGCGAACCCGTCCCGGGCCAGGACGCGTTCCAGCAGCGCACGGCACCGCACGGACTTGCTGGCGACCCGGATGGGCTTGCCCCCGGCGCGACGGACGAGATCGGCGGCGTTGGCGTCGAAGGCGTCCAGGTCCACGATCGCGAGAGGAGCGTCGAGATGGGCGGTGGCCCGGTCGTAACGGGCCCGGTCGGAGGCGCGCGCAGTCATGAACGCAGCCTGCCAGACAGGATTACCGCAGGGTAGGGGGACGTTCCGGGCAGATGCCCCGGGCTTGTGGACTGGTTCCCGTTCGCCCAGGAACAAGCCGTAGAGTGACGCGCACGTACGGCGGAGCGGCGCCGGCCGGACTTCCGCGCTGGGATGACGCTCCATCCGTACGGGTATGGGTGCCCGGGACGAATCGGTGCCGGGCCTCGGGCAGGACGGCACCGGCCCGCGCATTACGCAGCGGCCCGGGTACGAGGAAACGGGGGGTGCATGAGCACGGAAGCGCAGCGTGCCTCTTTCCCCCCACGTCCCAGCACTCCACCACGCCCTCCGCACCCCCCGACCTCGCCCGAGGACGCCCGGACGGCACCTTCCGACGCGGCCACGGGTGACACCCCGTCGGGTGCGGACGACCGGGGGCGCTCCGGCGTGCGTGGGTCGAGTGCGGGTACGGCGGGAAGGCCGACCGCGGGTACGCGGCGCCCGTCGCCGGAGCGGGACACGGACCCGTCGGGGTCTGCCGCCGCGGGTCAGGAAACGGCCGCTCGCGGTGGTGGCGGGGCCGACGGCTCGAACGGCCGCCCCCGTTTCCCCAGCTTCGGCGACACCATGGCCCGGCGTAGCGAGCCCAGCGCACCCCGGCGTACCGAGGCCACCGCTCCCCGGCGCACGGAACCCGCCGCACCCCGGCGTAC
>NZ_NGFN01000294.1 GCF_002148965.1 Streptomyces swartbergensis
CTCGAGGGCCACGCCGGGCAGACCGTGGGTGAAGAGGGCCGGGGCCGGGCGGGGCTTGCTGCCGACCGCCAGGTCTTCGGCCTCGACGCGGGTGCCGCCCGTCGTCAGGGAGACCGACCAGAGCCGGCGGTTCGCGGTGTCCACGGTGAAGAGTTCGTCGCCGTGGACAGCGGAGCCCCTAGGCGCCGAGGCCGTCCGCGACCGGCACCGACTCGCCGTCGTCGATGCGCAGTACAGCACCGCGCCGGTCGTCGCTGACGTAGCAGCGCCCGTCGGCGTCGAGCGTGACGTCCACGGGGTGGTCGAGGCCTTCGGCCAGGACCGTGACCGGGTCCGTCTCCCCTGTTCGCCAAGCTGGAGCTCCGCGACCGGGCCCAGGCGGTGATCGTGGCGTACGAGGCGGGGCTGGTGACGCCGGGGGGTGGTGGCTGAGGTCGCCTGCTACAAGGTCGGCGGGCCCTGCTCGATCCGGCGAAACACGCCGCCGCACCACCGGAGGCAAGGCAACGCAGCCGGGCTACTCAGCGGGCTCGGCCGGAATCCGCATGGCCTCGGCCATCTTCTCCGCCGCGTCCGCGCGGACCATGCCGAGATGGACGTACGGCTTGCCGCTGCGGGTGACCATGGGGCGCACGCTGCCCCAGACACTCTCGGGTAAGCCGAGACCGGCCAGGGCTTCCCGGATGGCCTCCGCCGCGTCCGTGGCCTCCTTGCGCCCGTCGCGGTACGTCTGCATGTCCATCGTCATGAGTGCTCGCCCCCGGCGTGATCCCGGACCCTGGTCGCATGTCGGGCTGCTTGGGTGATGTCCCCTGCCTCCTTACACACGTTGAGCTGCTTCCAGTTGGACTGGCAGGTCTCGCATCCCTTCACGGGGGCGCAGTCCAGCCTCGCGTCTCCCGACTCTCCCTGACTCCGGACACGACCGTAGAGAACGGGAGTTGGACGGGGGCAGGAATATTCTTCGTTATTCTCACGCGACAGACCGAGATCCCTCGACATTCCCGTGCAGCCACAGAGACCCTGGTCCGGCCAGGGCTTCTACGGGCGACACGAGAGGTGGCTCCAGCACCTGTCGGAGGGTGAGGTGGCCGTGGTCGTCCCCCGTGAGGTACTGGTGGACTGGACGCCCAAAGACGCGACGCGAGAAGCAAGGATCATCGGCCTGGACGAGTTCGAGGACCTCTTCCGGACGTTCAGGCACACGGCATGGCGGCTGGAGACGCGCCGCCGGTACGCCAGCGACGAGGAGACGGACACCTACCGCCAGTTCACCGAGACGGGCGCTGCCGAGTGGGACCCCGATGAGCCGTACTGCGAGCTGATCCGCTCGCAGACCGCGCAGGGCAAGCGGGTCGAGCGGGTGCGGATCGTGGACCAGCCGCCGACCACGGGGCAGCTCTACCTGCTCGACAACGCGAGGCGGAACAGCGCTCTCGGCGAGGACATCCGCAACCTGCATCGCTCCGAGGCGGATCGGCTCCAACTCCCCGGAGAGGACTACTGGTTGTTCGACAGCCGGCTCGTGGCTCGGCTGCGGTTCGACGACGACGACCAGCTCGTGGACGTGGAGGTGATCACGGAACCCTCAGAGGTGGTGCGCTACTCCGTGGTCCGGGATGCCGCCTGGCATCACGCGGTGCCGTACGAGGAGTTCGCGGCGGAGCTGGGCGAGTAGGGAACGGAACGCAGGTCGGGTACCGGTGAGCACGGACTACCAGAAAGCACGCGAGGATCTGGGGCGTCGGCTCCGGGAACTGCGTGTCGACAGCCCTCACGGCCGTCTCACCGGTACGCATCTGGCAGAGCAGCTCGGCTGGCCCCAGTCGAAGATCAGCAAGCTGGAGAACGGCAGACAGACCCCCACGGCCGAAGATCTCCGGGCGTGGGCGGACGCCACAGGGCAGCCCGAGGTGTTCCAGGAGCTGCACGGCCGGCTGAAGGGCTTCGAGAGCCACATCCGGTCATGGCGGCGGCAGCTCGCCGCTGGCCACCGGCCGGTGCAGGAGACGTGGAAGACGCTGGTCGACGGCTCAAGCACCCTGACCGTGTGGGAGAACAACGCCGTCAACGGCATGCTTCAGACCGCCGACTACGCCCGGCACATCTTCGAAGAGTACGCGGCGCTGCAGAACTCGCCCAGGGACGCGGAGGACGCCGTCCGGGCGCGCATGAGGCGGCAGGAGTGGCTGTACCGACCGGGCAAGCGGCTGCATGTGCTGATGTGGGAGGGCGCACTGCGCGCTCAGGTCTGCCCTCCTTCGGTCCTGGCGGCCCAGTTGGATCGTCTCCTTGGCGTCGTGGGCATGGACACCGTCCGCCTCGGGATCGTGCCCCTGGACGCCGCTCTGCGGCTTCCGCCGGCGAATCCGTTCTGGATCTTCGATGACCGGTTGGTCGTCGTCGAGGACTGGCACGCCGAACTGTGGCTGGACGACGCGGACACGATCGCCCTGTACTCACGCGTCTGGGAGACCCTCGACGAGGCCGCCGTGTACGGGACGGCCGCCCAGCGTGTGATCAGCCGGGCGCGGCGAGCCGTGAGCATCTGAGGGCGTCAGGTGGGACCGGCCAGAAATTTACGCGTCGGGGAGGAACGGTGGGCGTGATTCCTCACCTCGCCGGTCTCGCCCCGGCACCCCCGTACTCTCCCGCCGCACCAACCGCGTAGGCACCAGCGTCGTCCCATGCCCCTCCCCGTCCTGCCGCATCTTGCTCAGCACCCCCTCCACACACAGCCGCCCCACCTCGGCGAAGTCCTGGTGGATGGTGGTGAGGGGCGGGAGGAAGGACGCGGACTCGGGGATGTCGTCGAAGCCGATGACGCTGATGTCGCCGGGGACGCGCAGGCCGCGTTCGTGCAGGGCCCGGAGCAGGCCCAGGGCCATCTGGTCGTTGGCCGCGAACACCGCCGTGCAGTCCGGCTCGTCGGCCAGCCGCAGCCCGGCCCGGTAGCCGGACTCGGCCGACCAGTCGCCCCGGACCAGGGGCGGCGGGACGCGGCCGGCCGCGGTGAGCGTGTCGCGCCAGGCGTTGGCGCGGCGCTGGGCGGCGAAGGAGCCCTCCGGGCCGGCCAGGTGCCACACCGTGTCGTGGCCGAGGTCCAGGAGATGCCGTACGGCGTCCCGGGCGCCGCCCGCCTGGTCGGTGTCGACCACGGTGTAGCGGTCACCGGCGTCCGAGTCGGCCACGACGACCTGCACACCGGGGGGCAGTGAGACCGTCGCCGCGTCCAGCAGATGGATCTCCATGATGACGATCACGGCGTCCACGGCGAGTTCGCCCAGGCGGGAGAAGGCACCGTTCACCTCGTCCTGGGTGGGGACGGCGACGGGCAGCAGCGTGACGGCGTAGCCGTGCTGGGCCGCGGAGGTGGCGATGGCCTCCAGGGTGCGGATGTTGCCCATGGTGGAGAGGGAGAAGGTGATCACGCCGAGGGTGCGGAACTCGCCGCGCTTGAGCGCCCGGGCGGCGCTGTTGGGGCGGTAGCCCAGCTCCCGCATGGCGGCCAGGACCTGCCGGCGGGTGTCCTCGGTGACGCCCGGGAAGCCGTTGGAGACGCGGGAGACCGTTTGGGAGGAGACGCCGGCGAGCCGGGCGACGTCGGCCATGGACGCGCCCTGGCGGGGGCGGGCCGGACGCCTTCTCGTACGGCTCGTGCCCATGGCTTCTCTCCCACCGTCCACTGTGCCCACCTGCCCCTCGCTTCCCTCGCCGCGCAACAGCCGCAAATTTCGGTCCGGAACGACTCCTTGACCCCTGAGATTCAGACAGTGTAGACATCCCGCCAGTGGATGTTTACGTAAACATTGCCTAGTCGAAATCGTACGAGAAGGCCACAGAACCACATCAAACCCCGTACCAGTCGCACCACGTAGGCCCCGATCTCTGCTCCCGCCGGGACGCGCGGACGCAGAAGAGCTGGAGTACTCGAGATGGAACACCGCACCCGTAAGAGAAGGCTCCTCGGGGCCATCGGCGTCACAGCCGTGGCGACCGGAACCATCCTGGCCACCGCCACCCTGCCCGCCGCGCACGCCGAGCCCACCGCCCAGGCGGCCGGGGTCACCGTCCGTCCCGACCCCTCCTACAAGCAGGAGAAGTTCGAGGGCTGGGGCACGAGCCTGGTCTGGTTCGCCAACGCCACCGGCGACTACCCGCCCGCGGTCCGCGAGAAGCTCTACAAGCTCCTCTTCGGTGACGAGGGCCTCGCGCTGAACATCGCCCGCTACAACATCGGCGGCGGCAACGCCCCGGACGTCAAGGACTACCTGCGGGCCGGCGGCGCGGTCGAGGGCTGGTGGAAGGCCCCGGCGGGCACCACCCGCGAGGACGTCGACTGGTGGGACGCCGAGGACCCGGCCGACTGGAACAAGAACGCCGACAAGACGCAGCGCTGGTGGGTCGACCGCATCAAGAAGGACATCACCCACTGGGAGACCTTCAGCAACTCCCCGCCCTGGTTCATGACCGAGAGCGGCTATGTCTCCGGCAACTTCGACGCGGGCAAGGACCAGTTGAAGCCGGAGTCCGTCGAGGACTTCGCCAAGTACCTGGTGGGCGCGACGGAGCGGCTGGAGAAGGCGCACGGCATCAAGGTCGACACGCTCGACCCGTTCAACGAGCCGAACACCAACTACTGGGGCACCAAGCTCGGCCCGGACGGCGAGCCGACCGGCGGCCGCCAGGAGGGCGCCCACATGGGCCCCGAGCTCCAGCAGAAGGTGCTCCGCGCGCTCGCCCCGGTCCTGGAGAAGTCCAGGAGCGGCGCGGAGATATCCGCGATGGACGAGACCAACCCGGGCACCTTCGCCACCAACTGGAACTCCTACCCCCAGGAGGTCCGTGACCTGGTCGCGCAGATGAACGTCCACACCTACGGCACCGGCCAGCGGACCACCGTCCGCGACCTGGCCAAGGCCGCCGACAAGCCGCTGTGGATGAGCGAGGTCGAGGGCGACTGGGGCGACGGCCAGAGCTTCACGGACATGCGGCCCGGCCTGGGCCTGGCCCAGCGCATCGTCGATGACCTGCGTGAACTGGAGCCCCGCGCCTGGGTGTTCTGGCAGCCCGTCGAGGACTACGACAACATGAAGCCGGGCGGCGAGTCCGCGAAGGGCGGCAACTGGGGTGAGATCCAGCTCCCCTTCAGCTGCACCTCCAAGGACACGCTCAAGACCTGCCCGGTCTACACCAACACCAAGTTCGACACGGCCCGCAACTTCACGCACTTCATCAAGCCCGGCGACCGGCTGATCAAGACGGACGACACCTCCAGCACCGCGGCCGTCTCCCGCAAGGGCGACGCGGCGACGGTCGTCCACGTCAACAGCGCCACCGAGTCCCGTGAGGTCACCCTCGACCTGTCGAAGTTCGGCAGGGTCTCCTCCCGCGCCACCGTCACGCCCGTGGTGACCAGCGCCGACGGCAAGCTGGAGAAGCAGAAGGCGGTCCGGGTCTCCGGCAAGCAGGCCACGGTCACCGTGCCGGCCCAGTCGGTGACGTCCCTCCTCGTCAAGGGCGTGTCCGGCGTCGCGAAGGACGCGGCCGAGCTGAAGAAGGGCCACACCTACCGGCTGACTGGCGTCCAGAGCGGCAAGGACCTCAGCATCGCCGACAACGGCACGAGCCTGGTCATCAAGAGCGCCAACGCCGCCGACCCGAGCGGTCAGCAGTGGCGGGTGGAGCAGATCCGCGGCACGGACAACCGCAAGCGGCTCGTCTTCACCGAGACCGCCTCGGACAAGCGCCTGGCCGTCCGCGACGGCGCCCTGGTCGCCGAGCCCGACGAGGGCCGCCGCGACAAGGCCACCGAGTGGATCATGTCCACGACCGGCGACGGCACCTGGACCCTCGTCAACGCCGCCACCGGTCAACTCCCGGACGTCGGAGGCCAGTCCACGAACGAAGGCGCCTCGGTCGGCCTCTGGCAGCCGAACTCCGGCTCCAACCAGCGCTGGAAGGTGACGGACGTGACGGGCAGCTAGCGCTCCCTCCCGCACCGGCCCGCTACGACGCCCTCGGCCTGCCGCACCGCATGGTGACGGCTGGGTCGGGGGTATCGTGCCGGGGTTCACTCCCAAAGGCCCTCACAGGCCCTCACAGGCCCTCACAGGCCCTCACAGCCCGAACAGCCCTGCCGCGTTGTCGTGACACACCGCCCGCAGCCAGTCCTCGCCGAGATCCAGCCGTTCCAGGGCGTGGAGCTGGTCCACGTACGGATAGGGGATGTTGGGGAAGTCGGTGCCGAGCAGGACGCGGTCGCCGAGTCCGGCCAGCCGGGGCAGGGCCCGGCGGGGGAACGGCATGAAGCTCTCGCTGAAGTCGGTGAACGCCATCGTCGTGTCCAGCCGCACCTCCCCGTACCGCTCGGCGAGGCCGAAGAACTCCTCGTACTCGGGCATCCCCATGTGCGCGACGACCAGCCGCAGCCGGGGGTGCCGGGCCAGTACCCGTGCGATCGGCTCGGGGCCGGTGTGCTTGCCGGGCGCGGGCCCGGACCCGCAGTGGATGACCACGGGGATCCGGGCCTCGGCCAGCAGACCCCACGCCCGCTGGAGGAGTTCGTCGGCGGGGTCGTACGCGCCCACCTGCACATGCGCCTTGAACACCCGCGCACCCGCCTCGACGGCCTCCCGCACGTATGCCTCGACGTCCGGCTCGGGGAAGAGGGTCGCGGTGTGCAGACAGTCGGGCGTTCGGCGGGCGAAGTCGACCGCCCAGCCGTTCAGCCAGCGGGCCATGCCCGGCTTGTGCGGGTACACCATCGCGGTGAAGGCCCGCACGCCGAACTCCCGTAGGAGACCCGCCCGTTCCGCCTCCCCCTTCCGGTAGGTGATCGGCCACTCCATCCCGCCGGTCATCGGCCCGAGCGCGTCGAAGTAGTCCCACACCTTGTGCAGCACCCGCTCGGGCATGAAGTGCGTGTGCACGTCGACCAGCCCGGGAAGCCCCAGCCGCTCCCAGAAACGGCGGATCTCCTCGGCTTCCGCACCACCCGCGGTCACGTGGCCGGGCGAACCGGCAAGGTCCTCGACTGGCGCCACACGGTGATCGTCCATGCCGTCCACGATCGTCCGGGCGGGGTGGTGGGTCCACTCTCTTGCGCGAGGGAGCGGTGAGGGATCCGTCACCCGGGCCGGCGTCCTCCGACGCGCACTGAGCCGTGTCGGCTGTCCGGAAGGGCAGGTCCGTTCAGTCGATGCGGCCACACAGGTCGTCCGTCGTCCCGTGCAGGAGTCGTACGGACTTGTATCCGGTGGGGCTGATCTCCATCGTGTAGACGCCGTCGACGAGGTACAGGCCGCGCGGCAGACTCCCCTGGTCCTGGCCGACCCCGACGAGCACCGGCCCGTGCACGGCCCAGCGCTGGGAGCCGTCGGGCCGGTGCTCGACGACGGCCGAACCGCTCGCGTCGGCGTCGTAGGAGGCGCCGGTCTCGGTGTTCGTGACGCGTACGACCAGATCGCCCTTGTACGCGACCCGCCGCACCGAGCCGTCGGGATACGTGCTCAGCACGCGCCGCACCACCTCGTCCACGACGGGTTCGCCGTGGACGGGGAAGTCGCACCGCACGCCGGCGCCGACGTCCCACGGCGCGGAGGGTGCCGGTTCCCAGCCCTTCGGCGTCTGAGCGGACGCGGGCTGCGTCCCGACGAGCGCGGCGGCAAGTGTCAGCGTCGCGAGGGCGGTTCGTCGCATGGTTCTCCCTGGTAGAGGTGTGAAGGAAGTGGCGTGCGTCAGTCTCTCCGCGGCCTCTGACCAAAACCTGACCACCGACGTCCCGTTAGGCTGCCGGACAGTCATGGAGTTCCAACTGCTCGGTCCGTTCGCCGCCCGCCACGAGGGACGTCAGGTGCTGGTGGGCAGCCGCCGCCAGGAGCGGTGCCTGCTGGCGGTCCTGCTGCTGCACGCGGGCCGCGCCGTCTCGACGGACCGCCTCATCGACCTGCTGTGGGACGACGAGCCGCCCGCCGCCGCCCGCGCCACCGTCCACACCTACGTCGGCCGCCTGCGCGCCGCGCTCAGGCCGCACGGGGTGTCCGTCGAGACGCGGCACGACGGTTACGCCGTCGAGCAGGGCCCTCACCGGATCGACGCCCAGGAGTTCGCCGGGCTCGTCGGGCGGGCGGCGGACTCCGCTGATCCCGCGGAGCGGATCCGCCTGTACGACCAGGCCCTCGGGCTGTGGCGCGGCCCGCTGCTCGCGGACGTGGCCGACGACCGGCTGCGCACGCGCCTCGGCGGCACGCTGGGCGAACTGCGCCTGTCCGCCGTGGAGCGGCGAGCGGAGGCCCAGCTCGCCTTGGGTCTGCACGACCGTGTCGCCGCGGACCTGACGCCGCTGCTGGAAGAGCACCCGACCCGTGAACAGCTGGTCGGGGCCCGGATGACCGCCCTGTACCGGATGGGTCGCCAGGCCGATGCGCTCCAGTTGTACGACCGCACCCGCGACCTGCTGGCGGACGAACTCGGCATCGAGCCCGGGCGCGAACTGCGCACGCTCCACGAGCGCATCCTGCGCGCCGACCCCCGGCTGGACCGGACCCCCGGGCCCGTCTACGCGGTCCGGGTCGGCGACCAGTGGCTGCCGTGGAGTACGAGCGGACATCCCGCGCTGGAGTTCTGCAACACCTACGCCGGGTGGGGCGGGGAGCGACTGCCCGGGTCGGACTGGCTGCGCGGGTACGCCACGCTCGCCGTATGGGCCGGTCACCTCGACCTGATCGAGGAGCGGCAGGTCACCCGGCTGCGCGAACAGGCCCTGCGGCAGCCGGCCGAGGCCGCGGCCGTCCTCGACGAGGCCCGGCGGTTGCGTACGGACCTGTACGCCTGCCTGACCGATCCGCAGGACGGCCGGGCGTTCCAGGCGGTGGCCGCGGCGGTGGAGGACGCCGCGCGTCTGTCGGTCTTCACGCGTGGCGGGGACGGTCTCGGACGCTGGCAGCCGTCGCCGTCGGCCGGTCTGCGCCTGCCCGTTTGCGCGGTGGCCCGCAGCGCGGGCGACCTGCTCGCCGACCCGCGGCGCTTCACCGTCCGCGGCTGCCCCAGCCGGGACTGCGGCTGGCTGTTCCTCGACGAGAGCGGGCGGCGCCGGTGGTGCAGTCTGGCGACGTGCGGTGCCAAGCGGCCGGCCGGGAGCCGGTGACAGGTCACTCAGGCGGGGGCTTTCATGCGGAGCGGACCGGCCGGAACCGGTCCGTCGCCGCCAGCACCGCCTCCGTCGTGGCATCGCCCGACAGCCCGTGCCCCTCCTCGCCGATCAGCACGAGTTCCGCGTCCGGCCACACCTGGGCCAGCCGCCAGGCGACGTCCGGAGGACCGCTGATGTCCATCCGCCCGTGGATCATCACGCCGGGGATGCCGGCGAGCTTCCCGGCGTCGCGCAACAGCGCCCCGTCCTCCAGAAAGCCGGCGTGCCGCCAGTAGTGCGTGACGAGGCGGGCGAAACGCAGCCGGAAGTCCGGGTCCTCGTAACGGGGATCAGGCTTGTGCCCGGGGTGCGTGGACACGTGCACGTCCTCCCACCGGCACCACTCCCGCGCCGCCCGCTCCCGTACGGCCGGATCGGGGTCGGAGAGCATCCGGGCGTACGCATCCACCAGACTGCCGTCGCGCTCCCCCTCGGGGACGGCGTCACGGAACCGAACCCATTCCTCGGGGAAGATCCGCCCCATGTCCCGGGTAACCCACTCCACCTCCCGTCGGGTGGTGTTGGTGACGCTGAAGAGGACCAGCTCGGACACGCGTCCCGGGTGCTGCTCGGCGTAGGCCAGCGCGAGGGTCACGCCCCAGGAGCCGCCCATGACGAGCCACTCCCCGATGCCGAGGTGCCGCCGCAGCAGCTCGATGTCGGCGATCAGGTGCGGGGTGGTGTTGGCGGCGAGTGACGTCCGCGGATCGGCTGCGTCGGGTGTGCTGCGCCCGCACCCGCGCTGGTCGAAGAGCACGATGCGGTAAGCCGCTGGGTCGAACAGCCGACGCCAGAACGGCCCCGCCCCGGACCCGGGCCCGCCGTGGAGCACGAGGGCGGGCTTGCCCTCCGGATTACCGCAACACTCCCAGTACACGCGGTTGCCGTCGCCGACGTCGAGCATGCCGTGCTCGTACGGGTCGACGGGGGGATAGAGCCCGGCCATGTGTGACGCATCCTCCTCGACCTCCGGTGATGTAACAGCGCTGTTAGGTTAACAGCGTGAACAGCGCGAGGAATCACCCGGATCCGATCGCCGTAGGCACTCTCCTCCGCCACGTCCTGGAGCTGCTCGACGGCGACGTGGCCAAGGTCTACGAGGAGCAGGGGCTCCCCGACTACCGGCCCCGCTTCTCCCCGGTCGTACGGGCACTCCTGGCCGAAGGCCCGCTGTCCGTGCGCGACTTGGCCGCGTCAGTGGGCGTCACGCACTCGGCCGCGAGCCAGACGGCGGCGCAGATGGCCCGCGCGGGCCTGGTCACCCACACCCCCGACCCACTGGACGCCCGCCGCCGCCTGGTCGGTCTCACGCCGAAGGCCCGTGCCCTGCTGCCGCGGATCGAGGCGGAGTGGGAGGCGACGGTGGCGGCGATGGCGGAGCTGGACGCGGAGCTTTCGATGCCGTTGGGGGAGTTGCTGAGGGAGGTGGCG
>NZ_NGFN01000295.1 GCF_002148965.1 Streptomyces swartbergensis
GAGGTGCCGGGGCCGTCGGCCTGTTCGCCACCGACGGCCCCGGCACCTCCGGCAGCAACGGGAGGTGCCGGGGCCGTCGGCCTGTTCGCCACCGACGGCCCCGGCACCTCCGGCAGCAACGGCTGGCTGGTGAGCGGCGAACGGACCGTCACCGGGCAGGCGGTCATCGCCGGTGACCCGCACCGCTGGATCGAGGACCCCGGCGTCTACCAGCAGATCCACCTGTCCTGCCCGGAGTTCGACGTCGTCGGCCTGGCCGTGCCCGGCGTCCCCGGCATCGCCCACTTCGGGCACACCGGCACGGTCGCCTGGGCCATCACCAACGCCATGGCCGACTACCAGGACCTGTACCGGGAGCGGCTGCGGCGCACCGGCGCCGGCGTGGAGGCGCTCGGCCCGGACGGGGTCTGGCGCCGGGCGGCCCGGCACACGGAGGTCGTCGAGGTGGCGGGCGGGGAGCCGGTCGAGGTCGAGGTGATCGAGACCGACCGGGGACCGGTGGTCATCGGCGGCCCCGAGGGGCTCGACGGCGACCCGGTGGACCTCGTCGGCCCGGCCGGCGCGGTCGGTTCCGCCGGCCAGGCCGATTCCGTCGACCCCGTCGACCTCGTCGGCCCGCCCGTGGCGATCAGCCTGTGCTATCCGCCCCGCGTCACCGGCGACCTCGGCTTCGGCGCCCTGCTGCCGCTGCTGCGGGCCCGCCGGGTCGCCGACGTGGACCGGGCGTTCGACCGGTGGGCCGAGCCGGTCAACGTCGTCCAGGCCGCCGACACCGAGGGCGGTGTGCTGCACCGCGTGGCCGGGCGGGTGCCGTTGCGCGCCGAGGCCAACCGCCTGCGCCTGGTGCCCGCCTGGGAGCCCGGCCACGAGTGGCAGGGCTGGCACGAGACGCCCCGCGCAGGGCTCACCGACGGCGTCGCCGTCATGGCCAACCAGCGCGGCCCGGCCGAACCCCTCGGCGTCGAGTTCGCCCCGCCCCACCGCCACGACCGCATCGCCGAGCTGCTCGCCGGCAAGGAGCGCTGGTCCGCCGCCGACATGCCCGCGATCCACACGGACACCCACCTCGCCTCCGCGTCCGCCCTCCTGGACCACCTCCGGGCCCTCGACGCCCTCACCCCCGAGGCCTCCGTCCTCCGGGACCGCCTCCTCGCCTGGAACCGCCGCATGGACGCCGACAGCGCCGACGCGGCCCTCTACTCGGCCGTGCGTGGCGCGGTCGTACGGCAACTGGCGGCACATCCCGCCTTCGCCGCACTCGCCGCACCGCCGGCGTACCCGGAGGTGTTCCGGCCCTGGCTCGCCCTCCTCCCGCGGGTGGGCTTCGCCCTCGAACACCTGCTGCGGGCCGGGGAACTGCACGGAATCGACCGCCCGTCGGCTGTCCGCGCGGCGGTCGAGGAGGTGGCCGCCCGGCCGCCCGCCGGTGTCTGGGGCGACACCCACCGGCTCGCCCCCTGGCGGGCCATGGAGCCGGAGACGCCGTGCGACGAACCGGGGCTGTCCGGTGACCACGACTGCGTGCTGTGCACCTCGGGCGTGCCGGGTCTCACCGACCGCGCCGCGCGCGGCCCGGCGGCCCGCTACGTCTGGGACCTGGCCCGGCGCGAGGACAGCCGCTGGGTCGTCCCGCTCGGCGCCTCGGGCGTATCCGGCTCGCCCCACCACCGCGACCAGCTCCCCCTGTGGCTGGCCGGTGACCTCGTCCCGGTCGTCACCGACTGGACCGTGCTGAAGAAGGAGACCGATGTCTGACCCGTACGCCTCCCGCACGGCCGTCCACGAGCAGGTGACCGACGGCTTCGGCACCGTCCGCATGCTGCCGCTGGACCCGGAGGCCGACGCCGGGACGGTCCACCGCTGGGTGAGCGAGGACCGGGCCGTCTTCTGGGGCATGACCGGCCTCACCGAGCGGCAGGTGGCCGAGATCTACGCCCACATGGACCCGCTCACCACCCACCACGCCTTCCTCGTCGTCCGCGACGGCGAGCCGGTCGCGCTCCTCCAGACCTACGAGCCCGAGGCGGACCGCGTCAGCGAGTGCTACGAGGTCCGCCCCGGCGACATCGGCGTCCACCTGCTGGTCGCCCCCGCCGGCCCGGGCGGCGCGCACCCCGGCTGGACGGCACGGCTGGTGACCGCCGTCGCCCGGTACGTCCTGCTCGGCCTGGGCCGCCGGCGGATCGTGGTCGACCCGGACGTCCGCAACGAGAAGGCGGTCGCCCGTTTCCTGAAGATGGGCTTCACCGTGGGGCCGGTGGTGGTTCTGCCGGAGATCGACCTGCCGGATGTGTACCTGCCCGAGAAGAAGGCCCAGCTCGCCTTCCTCGACCGGGAGATACTCTTCCCCGCGTGACGCCCGACGACCTCATCGCCCACTACGGCCTTGAGCCGATCCCCCGCGAGGGCGGCCTGTTCCGCCAGACCTGGGCCGGCCCCGACCGCCCGGACGGCAGACCGGAGGGCACGGCGATCGTCGCGCTCCTCACAGCGGACGACTTCTCCGCCCTGCACCGCCTGCCGACCGACGAGATCTGGCACTTCCACCTCGGCGATCCCCTGGAGCTCCTCCTGCTCGCCCCGGACGGGAGCACGCGGACGGCGGTGCTGGGGCCGGACGTCCTCGGCGGCCAGCACGTGCAGTTCACGGTCCCGGCGGGCACGTGGATGGGCGGCAGGGTGCGCGAGGGCGGGCAGTGGACCCTGTTCGGCTGCACGATGGCGCCCGGCTTCACGTTCGAGGGCTATGAGCACGGGGACGCGGCGGAGCTGACGGCACGCTATCCGGCAGCGGCTGACAAGATTGCAGAACTGGTCCGTCCTTAGGGGCGCGGGGAACTGCGCGAACAACCCGTACACACCCGCACCCGCCAAACGACGCACATCGAATCCCCGCTGAGCGCTCCACACTTCCCATCCGTACGTAACCGGGAGCCGTACAGCCCGACCCCGGAGACCCACGTGGAGCGCAATGTCGGACACCCCCGGCGATTCCAAGCCCTGGTGCTGCTCGGCACCGTGCTGGTCCTGCTCCTCTTCAGCGGAGCCCCCGCCTCCGCCCACGCCGCCCTCCGCGGCACCGACCCCGACGACGGATCGGTCGTCCAGCGTGCCCCTCGCCACCTCACCCTGACCTTCACGGAGTCCGTCGGCCTGCTCGACGACTCCTTCCGGGTCTTCGGCCCGGACCAGCGCCGCGTGCACACCGGCGAGGCGCAGCACGCGGACGGCCGCTCCGACACGGCCCGGGTCGGACTGCCCGGGAAGCTCGCCCAGGGCACCTACACGGTTGCCTGGCGGGTGGTGTCCGCCGACAGCCACCCGGTCTCCGGTGCCTTCACCTTCTCCGTCGGTAAACGGTCCGCGACCACTGCGCAGATCGACACCGGCCCGGACGAGGACCCGCTGACCGGCGGCCTCCACGACGCCGCCCGCTATCTCGCCTACCTCGCCGCCGCGCTGCTCGTCGGCACGGTCGCGTTCGCGCTGCTGTGCCGGCCCGCGGACACGTCCCCGCTGCGCGGACCGCTGGTGGCGGCCTGGTGGACACTGCTCGGCTCGACGGTCGTCCTGCTGATGCTGCGCGCCCCGTACGAGACGGGCGCGGGCCCCGCCGCGGCCTTCGACCTCTCCGCCCTCGAGCGCACCCTGGCCGGCCGCCCGGGCCTGGCCCTGCTCGCCAGGCTGGCCGTCCTGCTGCTGACCGCTGCCTTCCTGCTACGGCTGTCCAGGTGCCGCGACCGCCAAGAGCCTCTGTTGCGGGCGGTGGGTGCGGCCCTGGCCGTCGCGCTGGCCCTGACCTGGGCGGTGGTCGAGCACGCCTCCGCCGGGATCCAGGTGCCGGTGGCGATGACGTCGTCCGTGCTGCACCTGGTGGCGACGGGGGTGTGGCTCGGTGGCCTCGTGGCGCTGCTCCTGACCCTGCGCCGGGCCTCCGTCGACGCCCTGGCGGAGGTCGTGCCCCGCTTCTCCCGTATCGCCTTCGCCTCGGTGACCGTCCTGGCCGTCACCGGCCTCTACCAGTCCTGGCGCGGCCTCGGCTCCCTCGCCGCGCTGACCGGCACGTCGTACGGGCGGCTGTTGCTGGCCAAACTGGTCGCGGTGACCGCGCTGTTGCTGGCGGCGGGGTACTCGCGCCGGTGGACGGCCCGCCTCGCGGCCCCGGTGGCCACCGCCCGGACGGCCGTACCGGAACGGATCCCTCAGCCGGTCGGCGTGGGGGCGTCGGTACAGCCGGAGGGGCCGGGGGAGTCCGGGGCATCCGGCGCGACCGGTGACGCCGGTGAGCCAGGGGAACCGCAGAAGCCGGAAGCGCCGGGAGCGCCGGGAGCCCAGGGAGGGCCGGAAGCGCCGGAGGACCGGCAGGAGCCGTCGGGGGCGCCGGAGCCGGCTCCCGGGTCCGGCGACGAGGACACCCGGCGGCGTGGGCTGCGCCGCTCCGTCCTCGTCGAAGTCGCCGTCGCCGCCGTGGTGTTGCTGATCACCACACTGCTCACCGCCACGCTGCCGGGCCGCGCGCAGGTCGAGGCCGCGCAGCGGCCCCCGGCGGGTGCGCTGCCGCCCACCACCCTCGTCACGGTGCCCTTCGACACGGGCGGCAGCACCAGCACCCTGTCCGGCCGCGGCACGGTGCAGGTCACCCTGGACCCGGCCCGCGTCGGCGACAACGGCGTCCAGGCCGTGGTCTACGGTGCCGACAAGGGTCTGGTCGTCGTCCCCGAGGTCCGCATCACCTTCACCCTGCCCTCGCGCAAGATCGGCCCGATCGACGCCGGACTCACCGACGCCGGCGGCTACTGGAGCGCCAACTCCGTCAACCTGCCCCTCCCTGGGACCTGGACGATGAAGACGACCGTGCGGGTGTCGGACGTGGACCAGGTGACGGTGTCGAAGCAGGTGCGGATCGTGCCCTAGGCACCCTCGGTGCCGCCGTGGGCGGATCGCCGTCGAGGAGCCGCGTCATGCACTCGGCGGCGCGTACGGCAGCGTCGCCGCAGCAGTTGTTGAACAGGACGTGGACCTGTTCGGTGCGTTCGGCCAGCCGGCGCACGCGGGGCAGCCACTCGGCGAGTTCCTCCTCGCCGTACCCGTACCGGAACCGGTCCTCCTTGCTGCCGGTCCCCCAGGCGGTGCTGCGTCCGTGGAACCGCACGACGGACAGTTGGGGCGAGGTGACGGGTGTGACCGGCGGGACGGAGGAGGGCAGGGCCTGCGTCATGTCGACGGCGACCGCGGCCATGCCGTACCGGGCGAGCAGCGCGCCCGTCGCCTCCGCCCGGCCCGGCTGCCACCACGAGGGGTGCCGGAACTCCACGGCGACGGGCCACCCGCGGGTCCGCTCGGCGCACTCGTGGAGGAACGCCTCCGCCCGTTCCCCCGGCCGGAACCACGGCGGGAACTGGAACAGCACGCTCCCGAGCCGCCCGGCCCGCCGCAGCGGCTCGATCCCGGCCACGAACCGCGCCCACACCTCGTCGAGCACGGCTGGATCCCGGTGATCGGCCGGCAGCCCGCCCGGCATCACCGCCTCCCGGGTGGGATGCCCGGTCAGCAGCGAGAACGCCTTCACGTCGAACACGAACCCGTCCGGTGTCCGCTCGGCCCACAGCCGGCTGTTCCGCTCGCTCGGCAGCGCGTAGTACGACGCGTCGACCTCGACGACCGGGAACCGCTCGGCGTAGTGCCGTAACCGCCCCTCGGCGTCCCGCCGCCCCGCCGGATACCAGCCGCTGCCGACCAGGGCCCGGTCGGTCCAGGAACACGTGCCCACCAGGATCTCGCCCATGGGGGACCGGTTACCCGGGCCGTGCGGTGGCAGGCTCCCCCCCGTCCGGTGGCGGCACGGTGAGACCCGCCGCAATCGGGGTAATCATGGTGTAGTGCACATATGTGGAATTGCGGCTGATTCCGCCACTATTCCCCCGAACGTCGGCCGCGATTCTCCCGTGATTCCCCCGCGAGAGCGAGATGACCGATCATGGAGCAGCCCGTCACCGTCGGCCGGGCCACCCGGTCGCTCGGAGCGGAATCCGAGGCCTCCGAAACCCTCGCGGATCTCGTCGGCGAGTCCCTGACCGCCCGCGTCACCCTCGACGAACAGGGCAGGGTGACCGGCTGGAACACGGGCGCCGAGCGGCTCCTGGGGTACTCGGCCCGGCAGATGACCGGCCGCCGCGCCGCGGATCTGCTGGCCGAGCCGATCCCGGTACGGGGTGGCCTGCCCACGCTCGCCGGACTGCCCCGGTGGAACGGCGACGTCGCGCTCCGGCACCAGGACGGCCGGAAGCTGACCGTCAGGGTCCTCGCCCACCACAGGGCGCCCGGAAGCGGCGCCCCCGCCTGGCTCCTCCTCTCCGCCCTGACCCGCGGACAGCCCCGGCCCGCCCTCGACGAATCCCTCGTGAGCTGGAGCTTCGCCCAGTCCCCGTGCTGCGCCCTGGCGATCTACGACACCCGCCTCCGGCTCAGGCGGGCCAACGAGGGCATGGAGCGGACCATGGCGCTCACCGAGGAGGAGATGCTGGGCCTGCGCGTGTCCGAGATCGTCGACGACGAGGCCGGTGAGCGGGCGGAGCGCAGCATGGCCCGGGTGCTGCGGACCGGCGAGCCGCAGTACGAGGAGAACTATCTGCGCGCCCCGGGCGAGACGCGTGAGCACGCCTGGTCGGTCTTCGAGTCCGCGCTGCGGGACGCCGAGGGCACGATCCGGGGCGTCTGCCTCTCCGCGCACGACATGACGGAACAGTTCTGGGCCCGCAAGCGGCTCCAGCTGATCGCCGACGCCGGCCGGCGCATCGCCAGCACACTCGACGTGACGCGCACGGCCCAGGAGCTGACGGAGGTGACCGTCCCGGCCCTGGCCGACTTCGTCAGCGTCGATCTGCTCGCCGCGCTGGACGACACGCCCGAACCGCCCGCCCGGGCCCTTCCGGCGGACGGGCCGCTGCTGCTGCGGCGGGTGGCGCTGCGGTCCGTGACCCCGGGGGCTCCGGAGGCCGTCGTGGCGCCCGGCGAGGTGGACTCCTACCCGGAGGGCTCGGCCCCCTACGAGAGCCTGCGCGCGGGACGGGCCACCCGGCACGAGGTGACCGACCCGGCGTTCACGGCGTGGCTCGCACACGACCCCGCCCGTGCCGAGAGGATCCGGGCGTTCGGTATCCACTCGGTGATGACCGTGCCGCTCGTCGCCCGCGGCACCACGCTGGGAGTCGTGCTCTTCCTCCGGCACCGCAACCCCGACACCTTCCGGCACGACGATCTGGTGCTGGCCGGGGAGCTGGCGGCCAGGGCCGCGGTCAGCATCGACAACGCCCGCCGCTACACGCGGGAGCGCGCCACGGCCGTCACGCTCCAGCGCAGCCTGCTGCCGCAGCGGCTGCCCCGGCAGGCGGCGGTCGAGGTCGCGTCGCGCTATCTGCCGGCGGGCGGGCACGCCGGCGTCGGCGGCGACTGGTTCGACGTCATCCCCCTCTCCGGGGCGCGCGTGGCCCTGGTCGTCGGCGACGTCGTCGGACACGGCCTGCACGCCTCCGCGACCATGGGCCGGCTGCGCACGGCCGTACGCACCCTCGCCGACATCGACCTGCCGTGCGACGAACTCCTCACCCACCTGGACGACCTGGTCGCCCGGCTGAGCGTGGAGGAGGAGGGCGGGGAGGGCGTGGGGACCTCCGGGGACGTGGGCGCGACCTGCCTGTACGCCGTGTACGACCCCGTGTCGCGGCGCTGCTGCTTCGCCGGGGCCGGGCATCCGGCGCCGGCCGTGGTGAGCCCCGACGGCAGTGTCGAGCTGATCGAACTGCCCGCCGCGCCCCCGCYCGGCGTGGGCAGCCTGCCCTACGAGGCCACCGAGGTCGTCCTGCCCGAGGGCAGCCTGCTCGTCCTCTACACCAACGGCCTGATCGAGGACCGGGACAGGGACCGGGACCTCGACGCGGGCGTCCACCGGCTGCGGGAGGCCCTCGCCCGCCCCCGAGGTCTCGGCTTCGCTCGAGCAGGGGGCACCCCCATGGCGCCCTCCCTGGACGCCCTGTGCGACACCGTGCTGGCCGAGCTGCTGCCGCAGCGCCCGGCCGACGACGTGGCCCTGCTCGTCGCCCGCACCCGCGCGCTCGACGCGAGCCAGGTCGCCACCTGGGCCGTGCCGGACGACCCGTCCGCGGTCGCCCAGACCCGCAAGGACGTGGTGGCGCAGCTGGAGAGGTGGGGGCTGTCCGACGCGGCCTTCGTCACCGAGCTGGTCGTCAGCGAACTCGTCACCAACGCCATCCGGCACGCCCAGCCGCCGATCCAGCTCCGTCTGATCCACGACAACACCCTGATCTGCGAGGTCTCCGACGGCGGCAACACCGCTCCCCACCTGCGGCGCGCCCGCACCTATGACGAGGGCGGGCGCGGGCTGCTCCTCGTGGCCCAGCTGACAGAGCGCTGGGGCACGCGCCAGGGCGCCTGGGGCAAGACCATCTGGGCGGAACAGACACTCTCTCTCCAGTGAGGATCCACCGGCCATGACCACACACACTTCCCACCGGGCCGCCGCGGCACCTGTGCAGCGGGCCGCCCAGCTGGTGGGCGTCGTCTTCCTGCTGGTCGGCGTGCTGGGGTTCATCCCCGGCATCACCACCGACTACGGCTCGATGGAGTTCGCCTCCCACGAGTCGGGCGCCGAGCTGCTGGGCCTGTTCCAGGTCTCGATCCTGCACAACCTCGTGCACCTGGCCTACGGTCTCGCCGGCCTGGCCCTCGCCCGCACGGCCGCCGGAGCGTACTCGTACCTGCTGGTCGGCGGCGCCGTCTACCTGGTGCTGTGGGTCTACGGCCTGTCCGTCGGGCACGACAGCGACGCCAACTTCGTCCCCCTCAACGCCGCGGACGACTGGCTCCACTTCGCCCTGGGCATTGTGATGATCGGCCTGGCTCTGGCCCTCGGCCGCCGCCGTCCGGCCCGCACCTCCCGCACCGGCGCGGAGCGGTAAGCACCCCGGGAGGGGACGGCGTGCAGACCTTCCTCCCGTACGCCGGCTTCCGGGAGTCGGCCCTGGTCCTGGACCGCCGCCGGCTCGGCAAACAGCGGGTCGAGGCGTTGCAGGTGCTGCGCGGCCTGCTCGTACCGGGATACGGCTGGCGCCACCACCCGGCCGTCCGGATGTGGGCCGGATACGAGGAGGCACTCGTCCGCTACGGCCTGGAGATCTGCCGCGTCTGGCGCGAACAGGGCCACCAGGACAGCTGCGCGGCCACCCTGGTCGCCGACCTCGCGGCGACCCGCCCGCACGCCCCGGTCCGCGACCAGCACGTCCTGGCAGCCGAGGGCGAACTGCCCCCTTGGCTGGGCGGCATCCCCTTCCACCACAGCCACCGCTCGGCCCTCGTCCGCAAGGACCCCGCCACCTACGCGGACCTCTTCCCGGGCGTCCCGGACGACCTGCCGTACGTGTGGCCGGCGTCGGACCGGCCGGCATAGGCACTGAGGCCGACTCCAACTTCCTTCCATGCAACCCCCGTTGTCCGATCAGACCGTTCCGTGTTCCACTGGATCTTTTCTGGCACATCGGTCACCGGTCACCCGCCCCCGGGCGGGCAGGCACTCCATGGGGGGTCCGTGTGTGAAGAACTGGGATTCGAGAAACTCCTCGGCGAGGAGGGCTTCTTCGCGCGGCTGTTCGGGCGGGCGCCTTCGGGGGCCGGCCGGGATCTGCTCTACGGCCCCGACCTGCCCGTCGTACTGCTCACCGGCGGCCCGGGCATGGGCAAGGGCCGGCTGCTGCGCGCCGTGCGGGACCGTTTCGCCGCCAAGGTGCCGGTGATCCACCTGGACTGTGCCTCGCCGGTGTACGCGGACCGTGCGGAGCCGGAGCCGGGCGCCCGCTCCGCCGCGACCGAGGCCCTGGTCGAGGTCGCCCGGCGGCTGTGCACCTGGCAGGGGACGGGCGGCTCGTTCGCCTTCCCGCGTCTCTTCGCGGGCCTGGCCATGATCGCGACCGGCGTCGCGGAGGGCACGCCCGAGGCGGTCGCGACGGAGGCCGAACGGTACGAGGACCTGCCCCAGAAGCAACGCCTGCGCGGCCTGGGCGCCGGTGACTTCTGGCGCGGCGTCCTGCGCGGCACCATCCGCAACCTCCTGACCACCCTCGGGCAGGCGCTCGACCCCTACTCGGCGGCCGTCAGCAACGCCCTCCTGGACGCCCTCTTCGAGAGCCTGGCCCCCCGGGGCAGAGCGGAACTGGGCCGGATCTACGGCGCCTATCCCGGCGCCGCCGGCCAGCCCAGGATCGGGCTGCGCATCCTCGCCGCCGATTTCCGGGCCGGCGGCGAGGCACGTGAGGTCGCGGAAAGCTTCCTCTTCCGGGCGCTGCGCGAGGACCTGGAGGCGGCGTACGCCGCACCCATCGGCTGGCTGCGCCGGGTCGGCCGCCCTGGCCTGCTGCTGGACCACGCCGAGTCGCCCCTGGGCGAGCGGCTGCTGCGCGCCGTACTCACCGACCGCCGGGGCGGGCAGCGCGACCGCGTGGTCATCGTCGGCACGGCACGCCGGCCGGACGGCGGCGCCTTCCTGCACGGCGGCCTGCCGCCCGAGGAGGTGACGCCCCCGGCGG
>NZ_NGFN01000296.1 GCF_002148965.1 Streptomyces swartbergensis
CCCACCAGCAGCACGAACACCCCGATGGACGCCACCAGCGTCTGCGCCGGGTCACCGCCGAGGACCGCCAGGGGCCGGAAGACGAACCGTTCCAGCACGACACCCAGCCCCGGCGCCAGCACCAGCAGCGTCACCGCGGCCCCGAGCCACAGCGGCCAGCCCCACTCGACCACGCACTGCCGCAGCGCGTAGGCGCACACCATCGCGATCGCGCCGTGCGCGAAGTTCAGCACGCCGGTCGCGCGGTACGTCACGATCAGGCCGATCCCGGTCAGCGCCGCCGCGCTGCCGACCGCCAGGCCGGCCAGGGTGAGGTCGTACGTCAGCGAGGACATCGGCCGGGCTCAGTCGGTCTCTTCGGCGGGCTCGCAGATCGGGCACGGGCCCAGCTCGCCGCTCGCCACCAGCTTGGAGTCCACCGGAACCGCCTCCGCCTTCCCCGCGACCAGCGGGCAGTCCGCGCGGTGCCACAGCGTGCCGCCCGGCACCATCAGCAGCTCGCCGCTGACCGCGAGGGGCGCGAGCGCGGCCTGCCCGGTCCCGGCGGCCGTCCGACCGGCGTCGTCGGGCTCGGCCGCCACCAGCAGGCCGTACAGCTCCTCCACGCGCGCGGCGGCGATCGAGCTCCGGCCGTGGGCCAGCAGCACCGCCCCCGAGATGATCAGGGCCGCGCCGGGGACCGTGCAGGAGGCGAGGTACGGCAGCTGCCGTTCGGCGAAGCGCTCCCCGGAGACGCCGTACCAGCCCACCACGCACAGCACCGCGCCGGCGGCCAGCGCCACCCAACCGGCCCAGAGGACGGGATGCACGGTCCGCAGTCGGCTTGTCCGCATCGCTGGCTCCCACACGTCGGTTGTCCGGGCACGCGCCTGGCTGCCTGTTCAAGTCCGCCGATCGCTTGCACTATGCCTCTTGGAAGCTGACCCTGAAAGCACCGGGCGCACATGGCCCGGACCGACACCCGGTGGTGAGCCAGATGGTTCTCGGCAGCGACCTCAGGCGGGGGAACGCGACACGGGGCCCGCGAACCGCGGGACGGGGTACGGCGATCACGGCCGCCCTGGTCCTGGCCCTCGCCCCGGCCCTCGCGGCATGCGGCGACGACAACGGCGGCGGCAGCGAGGCCACGCCGCCCCGACCGACCGTGGACCGGACCACGAGCGCACCGGCCAGCGCGCCGGCCGACCGGGCCGCGGCCGAGACGGAGATCAGGCAGAACTGGCAGAAGTTCTTCGACCCGAAGACCTCGACCCAGGACAAGCAGGCCGTCCTGGAGAACGGCGACCGGATGGGCCCCGTCCTTGAGGCCTTCAGCGGCGACGAGCGCGGCGGGCAGGTCCAGGCGAAGGTCACCAAGATCGAGTTCACCTCGGCGACCGAGGCCGACGTGACGTACACGCTCACCCTGAAGGGCGCCACGGCCCTGCCGGACGCCTCCGGGACGGCCGTCGAGCAGGACGGCACCTGGAAGGTGTCCGCCAAGACGCTGTGCGCGCTGGTGAAGCTGAGCGGCAATGCGTCGCCGGTCCCGGGCTGCTGAGGTACTCGCCGCGGTGCTGCTGCTGGCCTTGAGCGCGGCCTGCGGCAGCCGGCTCCCGGAGAGCAACTTCGAGCACGACGACCGCACCTCGGCGCCCCGCGACACCGCGCCCCTGCGGGTCGGCATCATCGCCAGCGCCACCAGCCCGGTCGGCGGCGCCGCCTTCACCGGCCCGCGCGACGGCGCCAAGGCGTGGTTCGACCGGCTCAACGCGCGCGGGGGCATCGACGGCCGCCGCGTGGAGGTGCGCCTGTGCGACGACGGCGGCAGCGGCGTCGGCAACAACGAGTGCGTGCACCGGCTGGTCGAGGAGGACGAGGTGGTCGCCCTGGTCGCCACCACCGCCTTCGACTACGCGGGAGCCTCCCGCGTCTCACGCGCGCGCGTGCCCGACATCGGCGGCCAGCCCATCGGCAGCGCCTACGACACCTACCCGCACCTCTACGGCATCTACGGCAGCCTCGCGCCGCGCGACGGCACCACCGGCTGGGACGGCAAGCTGTACGGCGGCACCGAGGTCTACCGCTACTTCAAGCGCGAGCACGGCGCCCGGACCGCCGCCGTCGTCTCCTACAACCAGTCCGCGTCCGCCGCCTACGCCCGGCTCGTCGAACGGGGCCTGCGCGCCGAGGGCTACCAGGTCGTCACCGAGCAGGTCGACTTCGCCCTGCCCAACTTCCGCGCCGTCGCGGCCGACCTGAAGGAACAGGGCGCCGACCTCGTCTTCGACGCCATCGACAGCCACGGCAACGCCCGGCTGTGCCAGGCCATGGACGAGGCCGGCGCCGACGTCACCGCCAAGGTGACCAACGTGCAGAACTGGACGTCCACCGTCGCCGACGCCTACAAGGACGCCCCGCGCTGCCGCAACGCCCTCTGGGCGACCGGCTCCAGCCGCAACTACGACGACACCGGCCACCCGGCCGTACGGGAGTTCCGCGAGGCGACGAAGGACCTGGAGACGCACTCGCAGTGGCAGCTGGAGGGCTGGGCGGCCGCCCGGTGGTTCACGGACGCCGCGCGGTCCTGCGCGAAGTCGGGCATCACGCGCGCGTGCGTCGACGCCTACATGAACCGCGGCGAGGGGTACACCGCGGGCGGACTGCTCCTGCCCGTCGAGTTCGAGCGGCGCCCCGAGCCGCCGAGGACCAGCCGGACCTGCCTGTCGGTGGCCCGCTGGCAGGACGGCAAGGGCTGGGTCAGCCAGGGGGACATGAACCGCACCTGCTTCGACGTCCCCCAACTGGCCTACGAGCCTTGAGGACAGCGGCTGTCCGCAAGGGCTGGCAGACTCGCCCCCATGTTGGAGACCTCGGCCCGCCTGCTGCGCCTGCTGTCCCTGCTCCAGGCCCACCGCGAGTGGTCCGGCCCGGATCTGGCGCAGCGACTCGGCGTCAGCGCCCGCACCCTGCGCCGCGACGTGGACCGGCTGCGCGAACTCGGCTACCCGGTCAACGCCAGCCCCGGCACGGGCGGCGGCTACCAGCTGGGGGCGGGCGCCGAGCTGCCGCCGCTGCTCCTGGACGACGACGAGGCCGTCGCCGTGGCGATCGGGCTGCGCACGGCGGCCGGGCAGGGCATCGAGGGCATCGGCGAGACGTCGGTACGGGCCCTCGCCAAACTGGAACACGTGCTGCCGAACCGGCTGCGCCGCCGCGTGGGCGCCCTGAACGCCTTCACCGTGCCGATGCTGCGCGGCCCTGTGCCCGACGCCGTCGACCCCGCCGTGCTGACGGAGCTCGCCCACCTCTGCCGGGACGCCGAGCGCCTGCGCTTCGAGTACCGCGGCCACGACGGCACCACCAGCCGCCGCAGTGTCGAACCGCACCGCCTGGTGTGCTCCGAGCGCCGCTGGTACCTGGTCGCCTGGGACCTCGACCGGCAGGACTGGCGCACGTTCCGCGTGGACCGCATCACGCCGAGGCCACCGCACGGCCCGCGCTTCGTGCCGCGCGAGTCGCCCGCCGAGGACCTCGCCGCCTACGTCTCCCAGGGCGTCTCCACCCGTGTGTACGCCACCCACGCCGTCGTGCGGCTCTTGGCGCCCCTGGAGGAGGCCGCCGCGCACATCTCGCCCAGCGCCGGGGTGCTGGAGGAGGAGGGCCCGGACAGCTGCCTGCTGCGCTGCGGCGCCGGGAGCCTCGACGTGATGGTGATCCACGTGATGATGCTGGGCTTCGAGTTCGAGGTGCTCGAACCCGACGGGCTGATCGAGGCGATCAGGAGGACTCGCGACCGGCTTGATGGCGCTTTGGCTCGGGCTGCGCAGTCACCGCCGCGTACTGCGGATGGTGCAGGTCGAACGCCGGCGACTCCGAGCGGATCCGGGGCAGCGTCGTGAAGTTGTGCCGGGGCGGCGGGCAGGAGGTCGCCCACTCCAGGGAGCGCCCGTAACCCCAGGGGTCGTCGACCTCGACCTTCTCGCCGTACTTGGCGGTCTTCCACACGTTGTAGAGGAACGGCAGCGTCGACATGCCGAGCAGGAACGCGCCGATCGTCGAGACGGTGTTGAGCGCCGTGAATCCGTCCGCGGCGAGGTAGTCCGCGTACCGGCGGGGCATGCCCTCGGCGCCCAGCCAGTGCTGGACCAGGAACGTGGTGTGGAAACCGACGAAGAGCGTCCAGAACTGGATCTTGCCGAGCCGCTCGTCGAGCATCTTCCCAGTGAACTTCGGCCACCAGAAGAAGAGGCCGGCGAAGATCGCGAAGACGACGGTGCCGAAGACGACGTAGTGGAAGTGCGCCACCACGAAGTACGTGTCCGTCACATGGAAGTCCAGCGGCGGCGACGCCAGGATCACCCCGGTCAGCCCGCCGAACAGGAACGTCACCAGGAAGCCTGTCGCCCACAGCATCGGCGTCTCGAACGACAGCGAGCCCTTCAGCATGGTGCCGGCCCAGTTGAAGATCTTCACGCCCGTCGGCACCGCGATCAGGAAGCTCATGAAGGAGAAGAACGGCAGCAACACCGCGCCGGTGGCGAACATGTGGTGCGCCCACACGACCATCGACAGGCCGGTGATCGCCATCGTCGCCCCGACCAGCGTCAGATAGCCGAACAACGGCTTGCGGCTGAAGACCGGGATGATCTCCGTGATGATGCCGAAGAACGGCAGCGCGATGATGTACACCTCGGGATGGCCGAAGAACCAGAACAGGTGCTGCCACAGGATCGCCCCGCCGTTGGCCGCGTCGAAGACCTGCGAGCCGAACCGCCGGTCCGCCTCCAGCACCAGCAGCGCCGCCGCGAGCACCGGGAACGCCATCAGGATCAGGATGGACGTGAACAGGGTGTTCCATACGAAGATCGGCATCCGGAACATCGTCATGCCCGGGGCGCGCATCCCGATGATCGTGGTGATGAAGTTGACCGCGCCGAGGATCGTGCCGAAGCCCGACAGCGCCAGCCCCATGATCCACAGGTCGGCCCCGATACCCGGCGTGCGCTCCGCGCTGTTGAGCGGGGCGTACGCGGTCCAGCCGAAGTCCGCCGGCCCGGAGGGCACCAGCAGTGAGCCGAGCACGATCAGCCCGCCGAAGAGGAACAGCCAGTACGAGAACATGTTCAGCCGCGGGAAGGCGACGTCGGGGGCCCCGATCTGCAACGGCATCAGCTCGTTGGCGAAGCCCGCGAAGGTCGGTGTCGCGAACAGCAGCAGCATGATCGTGCCGTGCAGCGTGAAGGCCTGGTTGAACTGCTCGTTGGTGATGATCTGCAGTCCGGGGCGGGCCAGCTCGGCGCGCATCAGCAGCGCCATCACCCCGGCGATCAGGAAGAACACGAAGGACGTGATCAGGTAGAGGTGACCGATCTTCTTGTGGTCCGTCGTGGTCAGCCAGTCGACCACCACCCGCCCGTGCTGCTTCCTCGGCACGGGCCGCGCCGTCGCCTGTACGGTCTGCGTCCCCATCGCTCGCTCGCCCCTTCGCTCCTCGCGTGCCGGGCCCGCCGACGCCCGCGCCACATGTGCCCGCGAGCTCACGCCATGATGCTCGCGTCACCGAGCGCACCGACAGGGGGCGTACCGGCCTCTCTGTGTCGAAGCCGTGCATTTCCTGTGCGGCGCGGCTCCGCCGGCCCGGTGCGGCCCCGGAATGGAATGGGGCCCCGAGATCACTTCTCCCGGAACTTTCCGCCGGGCTTTTCCATGGGCTCATGTGACACACGGAAATTGCGATCGAATGCCTGCGGAAGGCCTACGAAACCGCTCGTCCGTGTGACGGACAGCGCCCGAAACACCTGTCGTGATCTTGTGACAGAAGCGTGACAGGGGAGGGACGGTGACCGGGTTACCGGCCCGGACTTCCATGGTCGCCGGGCACGGCATAGCGTGGCGGCATGGCACCGATTCCGACACCTTCCGCGGAACCCGACGACAGTCCGGACACCTATGTCGGCCTGGAGGCCGGCCGGGCCGAACACCTCGCGCGTGAGCGCGGCTGGTCGACGGTGCGCTCCCTGCCACCGGGGGCGATCATCACGATGGAGTACCGCGTGGGCCGGCTGAACTTCGAGGTGAAGGGCGGCCGGGTGGCGCGGGCCTGGAAGGGCTGAGACACCGCGAAGGCCCCGGTTCCGCTCGGAACCGGGGCCTTCGCCGTACCGGGACGATGTGTGCGCACCGCTCCTGCCGTCCGTCCTGGTCAGCCGCCCGTCAGGGGGCGGGCCGAGGAGGCCGAGCCGCGGGGATGCCGCTCCGCGTGCGGCGGGCGGCGGCTGCCCGTGGGGGAGATCGGCGTGCGCTCCGAGCGGGCCGTGTGCGGCCCCGGCGCCAGGTAGACCGGGGCCCGGTGCGAGCCGGCCGCGACGTCGTCCCGGTCGGCGGGCAGCGGCGTGACCACCACGTGCGGCGCGCCGACCGGCACGGCAGCCGACGCCGTACGGCTCCGGCGGGCCCGCAGGCGGTCGCGCAGGTCGAAGATCCTGGCCTCGGAACGGGCGATCAGCGGCTCGAACCACGGCAGGGCCAGCAGGATCAGCAGCCCCGCGGCCCAGCCCAGCAGCACATCGCTCAGCCAGTGCGTACCGAGGTAGACGGTGGCCATCCCGACGCCGAGCGAGGTCACCGCGGACACGGCGGACAGCCAGCGGCGCGCTCTCGGGGTGGAGGCCATGTAGGCCAGGATTCCCCAGGTCACCACGGCGTTGGCGGTGTGACCGCTCGGAAATATATCGCCGCCGCGCCACATCTCGTTCGAGCCGATCACGGTCGCGTAGTGCGGTCCCAGCCGGCCCATGCCGTACTTGGCGGCGCCGACCGTGATGTTCAGCAGGAGCAGCGAGACGCCGAGGGCGAGCAGCGGACGCAGGGTGTGCTGCCGCCAGGAGCGCCAGCCCAGCCAGGCCGCGACCATCACCGCGGTCGGACCGCGCTGGCCGAGCACCACGTAGTAGTCGACGAACCAGTGGATCTCCGACCACTGCTGGTACGGCCGGAAGAACATGACCTGCCAGTCGAGGCGGACGAGCCAGGACGTGATGATCACGGCCCACACGATCGCGCCGTAGAAGGCCAGGGTCGCCGCGAGGAGCACGATGCGGTGCCTGCTCATCTTCGGCACATCGATGTGGGCCGGTCGTTCCGGCTCACGGTCCAGCCGGGCGAACACCCGGTCCAGACGGGTGAGCTTCGGTTCGGTACGCACCCAATCGACGTTACAGCGAGTGAGCTCGGATCCCTGTCGAATCAACGGCTTTGTGATGACGATGTGATGTGGGATTCCTCTCAGGAGGAGGTTTATTTCCAGCGAATCCGTAATCGCCGGGCGCTGCGGCCTTCAATTCCTTTGATCATTCCGGACGGGGGTTTTATTGCGCTTTTGAATTCGTTCACCGGAGCATCGTGCGCAATTCTCCCGGCGCTCACAGCGGGTCAGGGCGGACCCGAGCCGTTCAGCCAGAACGCCCCGTACACCGCCGAGGCGACCGCCATCGGCCCGAGAACCAGCGCTGACCTGCGCATACGCAGCCGGGCCATGGCCAGGGCGAGGGGCAGCAGCAGCGGGAAGGCGGGCATCAGCAGGCGCGGCTTCGAGCCGAAGTAGCTCGACGCGCACAGGGCGAGCGCGGTCACGACTCCGGTGTAGACCAGCAGCGGGAGCGGCTGGCGCTGACGTACGCCGACCACATACAGCCAAACGACTGACACGACCCCGGCGATCAGCCCGGCACCGGCCAGGACCGAGGGAAACGACGTGAACTTTTCGGCGACGAACCGGGCGAAGGCGTAACCCCCGTCGAACCCGTTGCGCCATCCCGCCTGCACGTCGAGATAGCCGAGCGGACCCTTGCCGGTGCGGTGGCCGACCCACAGCACGTATCCGGCGGTGCCGAGGGGGGCCAGCAGCATGCCGAGGACACGGCGGGTGCGCGGACCGGGGCCGGGGCCGTCGGCGTCGCCCGCGCGCCGTTCCCGTGCGGAAGGACCCGTGCGCCGTTCCTGTGCGGAAGGACCCGCGCGCCGCTCCTGTGTGAAGGAGGCGATGCCCGCCACCCACACGGCGGCCACCACCGCCACCCCGACCGGGCGGGTCAGCCCCGCCAGCAGGGCCAGCGTGCCCGCGGTCACCCAGCGGCCGGTCAGAACCGCGTACAGCGACCACGCGGCGAGCGCCGTGAACAGCGACTCGCTGTACGCCATCGACTGCACGATCCCGACCGGGAGCACGGCCCACAGCAGCACCGCGCACACCCCGGCCCGGCGGCCGTACACATGGTCCGCGACCGCGAAGATCCCCCACGCCGCGGCGAGGGAGGTGAAGAGGCTGACGAGAAAACCGCCGTCCGCGTACGACAGCGGGGACACCGCCGCCACCAGCCGCTCCAGCCAGGGCAGCAGCGGGAAGAACGCGAGGTTCGAGTGCACGTCCCCGTTCGCCAGACGCACCTCGTAGCCGTAGCCGAGTTCGGCGACCCTGGTGTACCAGAGCGCGTCCCAGCGAGCGGTCAGCAGCGTGTACGCGCTCTTGTCGCGCGCCGCGCTCCACAGGGCCAGGGCGACGAGGCCCAGGGCGCGGACGGCCGCGTACCCGAGGAGCGCCGGGGCCGCCCGGCGCAGCGCCCCGGCGCGGGACGGGGCCGCGCGCGTCTCAAGATCGGTCACGGGCCCGATTATCGACCCGGGCCGGAACCGGCCGGCCGCCCGGGGCGTGGACGACGACGGGGAGTGGTCGACGGCGGGGGAGTGGACGACGGAGGGGAGAGTGGCGTACGCCACATCTTTCCGCCGGACGGGTGAGAGGTCCGCCACTCGGCTCCCGCGCGGACTCGCGTACTCTGACGTGTCACTCGCTTTTCGTTTGCGCGGGCCGGAGACCACCGCTCCTCTCCGGCCGAGTCGCGGGGGCGTCCCCCACCCCGTGAGCCCGCCGATCGCGAGGGAACATCTGGGAGGTACGTACATGTCCGGGACGACCACGGCCGCCGCACTGCGCCGTCGGGCGGCCGGGGCCGGTGCCAACCGCTGGGTGGTTCTCGTCGTCCTCTGCGTCAGCCTGCTGCTGGTCGCCGTCGACGCCACCGTGCTGCACGTGGCGGTTCCCGCCGTCACCGAGGACCTGAAGCCCGGCGGGATAGAGCTGCTCTGGATCGTCGACATCTACCCGCTCGTCTGCGCCTCGCTGCTCATCCTGTTCGGCACGCTGGGCGACCGCGTCGGCCGCAGAAGGGTCCTGCTCCTCGGGTACGCGCTGTTCGGCGTCGCCTCGGGCCTCGCTGCCCTGGCGGACAACGCCCAGGTACTGATCCTGGCGCGGGCGCTGCTCGGCGTGGGCGGCGCGATGATCATGCCGGCGACCTTGTCGATCCTGCGGCAGGTGTTCCCGGACCGGCGCGAGCGGGCACTCGCGATCGGCATCTGGAGCGCCGTGGCCGCGGTGGGCGCGGCGATCGGGCCACTGCTCGGCGGCTTCCTGCTGGAGCACTTCTGGTGGGGCTCGGTGTTCCTCGTCAACATCCCATTGATGCTGGTCAGTCTCCCGGTGGGGCGACTGCTGCTGCCCGAGTCGAAGGGTGACGGCGAAGGGCCCTGGGACGTCGTCGGCGCGCTGATGGCGGCCATCGGGCTGTTCGGGGTGGTGCTGGGCGTCAAGCGGCTCGGCGGCGGGGAGTCGGTCGGGGGCCTGCTCACCGTGCTGCCGCTGGTCGTGGGCGCGGCGCTGCTGGCCGCCTTCGTACGGCGGCAGCGGCGGCGGGCGCAGCCGCTGGTCGACCTCAAGATGTTCGCGCGGCCGGCGTTCAGCACGTCCGTCGGGTGCATCGTGCTGGCGATGCTCGCGCTGGTCGGTCTCGAACTGATCGCCGCGCAGTACCTCCAGCTCGTGCTCGGGCTGTCGCCGCTGGAGACGGGGCTGCGGCTGCTGCCGCTGACGTTCGCGGCGATGGCGGCCGGGCTGGCCGGGGCGCGGATGCTGCGGCGGTTCGGGCCGCGGCGGATGGTGTGCTCCGGGTTCTGTCTGACCGCGTTCGCGGTGTTGCTGCTGACGGCGCTGGGCCGGACGGACGACTGCGCGCTGATGCTGACCGGGTTCGTGCTGCTCGGCTTCGGGCTGGAGACGACGCTGTTCGGGGCGTACGAGTCGATGCTGAGCGAGGCGCCGCAGGAGCAGGCCGGTGGGGCGGCGGCGATCGGGGAGACGTCGTACCAGCTGGGGGCGGGGATCGGGATCGCGCTGCTCGGCACGGTGATGAACGCGGCGTACGCGCCCGGGCTGTCGGGCGTGCCCGGTGTGCCGGAGTCGGCGTCCTCTTCGGCGGGACATTCGCTGGGGGAGGCGTACGAGGTCGCTGCGCAGCTGGGCGGGGTTGCCGGGGTTGCTCTGCGGCATGCCGCGCGGGACGCGTTTGTGCACGGGCTGCATGTGACGTTGCTGGTGAGCGCGGGGTTGTTGCTGCTCGGCGCGGTGATGGCGTTGCGGTTGCCGCGGGCCATGCAGTGCGAGGGCGCCGGTGCGGTGGAGCTGCCCGCCCCCAGGGACGCCGCGGAGTCGCGCGTCTCGGTGTGACGCCCTTTATTGCCCACCCACGCGCCACCCGTATC
>NZ_NGFN01000297.1 GCF_002148965.1 Streptomyces swartbergensis
CAGACACCGGCGCCTTCCCCCCGCCCCCTGCGCGTCGTTCACGACACCGACGGCATGGACCTGGCCGAAGCCGAACGCGCCGCCGCACGTTTCCTCGCCGCGCTCGGCATCGACACCAGCACCGAGAGCCTGCTCGGCACCCCCGGCCGTATGGCCCGCGCCTACGCCGAACTGTTCAGCCCTCGCCCCTTCGACCTGACGACCTTCCCCAACGACGAGGGCTACGACGAGCTCGTGCTGGCCCGCAGCATCCCGGTGCGCTCTGTTTGCGAGCACCATCTGCTGCCCTTCACCGGCACCGCCCACGTCGGCTATCTCCCCGGCCATCGCATCCTCGGCCTGTCCAAACTGGCCCGCGTGGTCGAGCACTTCGCCTGCCGCCCCCAGGTCCAGGAACGCCTGACCAAGCAGGTCGCCGACTGGCTCCACGCCCATCTCGAACCCAAGGGCGTCGGCGTCGTGATCGAAGCCGAGCACACCTGCATGACCCTGCGCGGCGTCCAGGCCACGGGCTCCAGCACGCTCACCTCCACCCTCCTCGGCACACTCCGCCACGACGCCCGCTCCCGCGCCGAGTTCCTCTCCCTGGCCGGGCTGCACTCCTGAGGCGCGACGTGGTTCCGATCGGACGCGATGCGCTCGGTCGGCGGACGGGGTGAGCCGTTCGACTTGGTGACGGAGGTACTCCACGTGGTGCTCCGGCTGCCAGACGTACCAACGGCAGTGGTGGCTACTGGAGTCGTCCCGGGAGGCACTCGCCGCCCGCCCTGACGACGAAGAGCGGCCCTGGGAGGCGCTGCGCCGGTCCTTCGATGTCCTGACGCGGATGAACGAGCAGGCACCTGAGAGGCACTCACCCATCTGCGCATGCTCCAGGAGACCCCACTCGCCGCGCGCCGGGCACGATGAGAAACAACTGATCCGGCAGGAACCGCTCGTGCCGGAGATCGCCCGGCGACTGGGGGTCAGCCCCGACCGGCCGGAGGACACAGGCCGGGCGCACTGGCCGCCGCCGCGCTCGCCTGCCTGGTCGTGGCCGCCACGGGGTGGGGTGGCGTGCGAGGGCACTGTTCCCCTGGCCGTGCTGCTCGACCGGGCGATGTGCGCGCGCCGGCGGAGCAGTCACGGCCTGCGTGAGCGTAAGGGTTTTGCACGCGGTCCTCGGGTTTGTCGCCGAACGCTCCCGGGGCGCGTCTGTCGACGCCTTGAAGGACCGGCTCAAGGGGCGCGAAGGTGTGGACGCCGCCTAGCTCGACGACACGTTCTCCGACCCGGCCTCCCGCGCCGCCGCCCTGGACGACATCGCGTTCACGGCAACCGTCTACTCGGCCTTGATGGCGTTCAGCATGTTGAGCTTCGCGGCACTGCGCGCCGGCCACATCGCGGCCAGGACGCCCACCAGCGCGGCCAGGACCAGGAAGATGCCGATCCGGCCCCACGGGACGACCAGCGCGTACAGCGGCAGCTCGTCCTTGATGGTCTGGCCGATCGCCCAGCCCAGGAACGAGCCGAGGGCGACGCCGACGACCGCGCCGAAGACGGAGATGACCACGGCCTCCAGGCGGACCATCCGCTTGACCCGAGGGCGGTCCAGGCCGATCGCGCGCAGCATGCCGATCTCCTGCTGTCGCTCGAAGACCGACATGGCCAGGGTGTTGACCACCCCGAGCACCGCGATCAGCAGTGCCATCGCCAGCAGGCCGTACATGATGTTCAGCATCATGTTGACGGCACCGCCGAGTTCGTCGCGGATGTCCTTCTGGTCCATGACACTGATCGCCGGGTTCTTGCCGAGGGCGTCGATCAGTGCCTTCTCGTTCGCGTCGCTCGGGCCGCCGTCCGTCTTCACGTAGATCCGGGAGATGTAGGGCCTCGCCTCGTGCGGGGTGATGACCTTCGTGTCCACCAGCACCGAGGAGAGGACCGCCCCTTCCTTGTAGACGGCGCCGACCTGCAGTGAGCCCTTCTTGCCGTCGTCGAACGTGACCGGCACGGTGGCACCGACCTTCCAGCCCTGCTCGGTGGCCGTCCTCTCGTCGACCGCCATCTGTCCCTTGCCGAGCGAGTTCAGCGAACCCTTCACCACATCGATGTGGAGGACCCGCTCGACATCGCCGGGGATGACGCCCGTCGCCGAGACGTAGTCGTCCTTGACGCGGAAGTAGGCGGACTGGTCCGGTGAGAGGGCCGAGACTCGCGGACTCCTGTCCAGCGCGGCCAGCGCGGATCGGTCCACGCCGCCGCCGGCAGCCGTCTCGATCATGTAGTCGGCCTTGATCTGGTCGGTGGTCGCCTTGTCCAGCGCCGCGCCCATCGAGACGCCCAGGACCGTCAGACCGGTGACCAGCGTCAGGCCGATGGCCAGCGCGGAGGCGGTGGCACCGGTACGGCGCGGGTTGCGGACGGCGTTCTGCCCGGCCAGCTTGCCGGCCACCCCGAAGGCACGGACCAGGAGCGGCCGTACGAGCGCGATGACCGGGCGGGACAGCAGCGGGATCAGTACGATCACGCCGACCAGAGCGAAGAACGCACCGCCGCCGATGATCTCCCGGCCCTGCTCGCCGATCGCGGCACCCACCGTGATCAGCGCGACGCCGAGGGCGGTGACAGCGGCCCCGATGGAGTTGCGTACGACCAGCGACTTGGTGGTCGGCGCCGCGTGGACGCTGTTCATCGCCGCCACCGGCGGGATCTTCCCGGCGCGGCGACCGGGCAGCCAGGCCGCGAACATGGTGACGAGGATGCCGACGGCGAGCGCGGCGATCAGGGGTGTCGCACCGATGACGAGGGGGCCGGCCGGCACCTTCATGTCGAACGCGGCCATCCCCGAACGCAGCCCGGCGGCCAGGGCGACCCCGAGTCCGAAGCCGACCACGGAAGCGAGCAGCCCGACCAGACCCGCCTCGGCCAGCACCGAGCGGGTGATCTGCTTGCGGGAGGCACCCACCGCGCGCATCAGAGCGAGATCCCTCGTGCGCTGGGCGACCAGCATGGTGAAGGTGTTGGCGATCAGGAACACGCCCACGAAGAGCGCGATGCCCGCGAAGCTCAGCAGCATCTGGTTGAGGCTGCTCATGTCCTGCTCGATCATCCAGGCCTGGTCCTCCGCGAGCGCGGCGCCCGTCTTCGCCTCGGAGTTCTCGGGCAGCATCGGCTTGACCGCGTCGAGGATCTTCTCGTCGTCGGCGCCGGGCGCGGCGGTGACGGTCACCTCCTGGTAGTGGCCCGGCTTCAGGTAGAGGCGCTGGGCGAGGGAGGTGTCGAAGAGGACGAGGCTGCCGCCGGCGCTGACGGCGCCGTCGTCGGTGGTGAAGACACCGGTGAGCGTGAACTCCCTGACCGGGCCGTTCGTGGCGACGCGTACCTTGTCGCCGACCTCGTACTCGCCCTTGGCGGCGGTGTCCTCGTCGAGCGCGATCTGGCCGTCCCGCACCGGGCCGGAGCCGTCGGTGAAGTCGTAGGCGGGGTCCCTGCCGTCCTTGCCCGGGGCGAAGTTGGAGCCCGTGTTGGACCACTGGGCGCCGATGAGCTTGCCGTCGGGGTCGGCGACCCCGGCGAAGCCGTTCACCCGTCCGGTGACGGAGGCGACCCCGTCCAGCTTGCCGATCCTGTCGAGCGTCCGCTGGGGCAGGCCTGTCTCCTGTCCGTTGTCGCTGTCGACGTAGGAGGTGATGCCGACGGCGACGTGGTCGTAGCTCTTGGCCGACTGGTTGCGGAAGGCGTGGGAGAGGGTGTCGGTGAAGATCAGGGTGCCGGAGACGAAGGCCACGCCGAGCATCACGGCGAGCACGGTCATCAGCAGCCTGGCCTTGTGCGCGAGCACATTGCGCAGGGCGGTACGGAACATGGGATGTGGGTCCTGGGGTGGGTGTCCGGTGATGGGCGGGGAGCGGGGCGCTGTGCCCCGGGGAGGTTCAGCTGGTGCGGCCCCGGCCGTCGAACTCCTTCATGCGGTCGAGCACGCCGTCCGCCGTGGGACGGAGCATCTCGTCGACGATCCGGCCGTCCGCGAGGAAGATCACCCGGTCCGCGTAGGAGGCGGCCACCGGGTCGTGGGTCACCATCACCACGGTCTGCCCCAACTCCCGTACGGAGTTGCGCAGGAAGCCCAGCACCTGGGCGCCCGAGCGCGAGTCCAGGTTTCCGGTCGGCTCGTCACCGAAGATGATCTCGGGGCGGGAGGCCAGCGCCCGAGCCACGGCGACGCGCTGCTGCTGGCCGCCGGAGAGCTGCGCGGGCCGGTGACCCAGCCGGTCGGACAGGCCCACCATGTCGATGACCTTGCCCAGCCACTCCTTGTCGGGCCTGCGGCCCGCGATGTCCATGGGCAGCGTGATGTTCTCCAGGGCCGTCAGGGTCGGCAGCAGGTTGAACGCCTGGAAGATGAAGCCGATCTTGTCCCGCCGCAGCCGCGTGAGCTGCTTGTCCTTGAGCGGGCCCAACTCGGTGTCACCGATGCGGACCGAGCCGCCGCTGAAGGTGTCGAGCCCGGCCACGCAGTGCATCAGCGTCGACTTGCCCGAGCCCGACGGCCCCATGATCGCGGTGTACTCGCCCTGGTGGAAGTTGACGGTGACGTGGTCCAGGGCGATCACCCGGGTCTCGCCCTGTCCGTACACCTTGGACAGATCCTCGGCGCGCGCGGCCACCGCGGTGGCACGGTGAGCGGTGGGTGTGGTGATCACGAGGGGGCTCCTGACGGGAACTGGTCTTCGGGGACCGGTCCATCGTCTGCGCCCGTGATCCGCGGGGCGTCCCTCCACATGCCCGTTTCCGGGGACGGCCGAAAGTGCGAGCGAGGACCGGCCCGTCCCCCGGAAGTATGACGAGGCCCCTCCTCAAGAAGGGGCCAGGACCTGACACACGACGTGCCCCGGGCGCCACTCGTCCGAGAGCGTCAGGTCGGGAACCCGCCAGGCCGCCGGCGCGAAGGCCGCAAGGGACACCGCCGCGCCGGGTCAGGAAGACGATGCGTATCAAGGTGACGTAGCCCTCCAGGAACGGCAGGGCGACGCTCGGGTCGAGGGCGCCCAGGAAGGCGGAGTCCTCCAGGTCGACCCCGCCGCCGGGGCGCAGGACACCCGTCAGGGCGCGCGCGTTGTCGGGCTGGGCCATGAGACGGCGGTAGGCCGGGTCGTGGCGGGCCCCGGCCAGTCGCTCCGCGATGCTGCCGGCCGCCGTGGTGAACAGGATCGACAGGAACGCCGCGGTACCGACCGTGCCGCCGTTGGAGCGGAAGAAGTTGACGGACGCCGTCGCCGCAGAGGCCGGCCCGGGCAAGACGGTCGCGGTCGTCGGCGACGGCGCGATCGGCCTGACGGCCGTCCTCGCGGCAAGCAGCTCGACGCGGAGCGCCTCATCGCGATGTCCCGTCACCCCGAGCGGCAGGAGCCGGCCCGGTTCTACGGCGCGAACGACATCGTCGGTGGGAGCGCGGTGACGCGGGCGTGGCGAAAGGTCAAGGAGCTCACGGGCGGGCTCGGCGCGCACTCGGTGGTCGAGGCCGTCGGCACCCAGGAATCGACCACGCAGGCCGTCAACTCCACCCGCCCAGGCGGCCACCTGGGCTTCGTCGGCGTCAACTACGACGTCTCGATCCAGGGCATCGACCTGTTCTTCGCCGGCATCCACACCGAGGGCGGCCCCGCCTCGGTACGCCGGCTCCTGCCCGACCTGATCCAGCTCATCTGGGACCGGAAGATCGACCCGGGCAGGGTCTTCGACGACTCGGTTCGCCTCCCGCTGGGAGGGAACCTCCAGCGGCAGGCTCAGCTCATCCAAGCCCTGGAGAGGCACACGGGCGTCGCGCTCGACCGACCCTTGACCTCAACCTTGGTTCAGGTACGACCCTCGGCGTATGGAGAGCACAACCAGCGGAACCATCCTCTTCCGCAACACGATGCGCATCACCGACGGTCATCTCGACGGCTTCCGGCGCGCTGTCACTCAGGCGGTGGCCTTCACCCGAGAGCACGGCCCGCAGCTCATGGTGGAGGTTTTCATCGACGAGGAGCGGATGCTGGCGCACAGTTTCCAGCTCTACCGCGACTCCGATGCCATTCGCACGCACTGGAGACTGTCGGACCCGTACATCCGCGGCGTGATGGAGCACTGCACCGTGCAGCACTTCGAGGTGTTCGGCGAACCGGACCCCGACATCGTGGCGGCCCTGAGAACCCCCGGCGGCGACGGCTTTCCCTTCACCGTCTCGCCCCGCCTCGCCGGTTTCAACCGTCTTGCGCCGTGGGCGACACAGCCCGGGCACTGACGCGCGCGGCGAGGCGCCGGCCGGGTTTCCGGATCGGCGCCTCGCGTTCACCAGGGGCTACTTCGCCGCCAACGGCGTGACGGTGATCCGGTCGATCACCGGTGCGTACGGGGACCGCTGGTCGTACTGGTCGTACTGTCGCCGTCGAACATCGAGGACGGCCTGCGCCGCGCCGGCCACCAGCGGCTCGCCGACGACATCAGCGCCCGCTTCCGCGCCCTGTGCGAGACCCACGGCTTCGCCGAGAACTTCGACGCCCTCACCGGCACGGGTCTGCGCGACCGCGCCTACACCTGGACCGCCGCCGGCTACCTCCTCCTCGCCGAAGCACACGCACACCGGGGCGGCCACTGACTGGGCGATGCCCCGCATGCCGTGGCCGCCGCAGACGTGGACCCGGGGCGAGCGGCTCAGGCCGGCCAGGGGCAGGCCGTCCGCCGTGCGATCACCGCCTGCGGGCTCCTCGACCTGTCCGCCGCCACCGGCAGGCACGCACGCCGTCCAGCCGCAGGACGTCGACCGGGCGATCGGCCTCTCGTCGGTCTGACCTCAGCGCGACGGAGACTCTGCCTCGTACCGCGGAGTCCACTGGGTCTTCGCGATCGCCTCGCGCAGTTCCGCCTCCGTCGTCCGCGGGGCCACCCCGTCCTCGACGGCGGCGAGAGCCGCGGCCAGGGCGATCTCGCGGGCGGACTCGCGCATCCCGTTCAGGGGCGGCAGCAGCGGCACGGGACCGTCGTCGCCGGGCGCCGCCCGTACCGCGCACTCGGCGACGGCCCGGGCGGCGGCCACCATCATGCGGTCGGTGACGCGCGTGGCCCCGCTCGCGGTCACCGCGAGCCCCATGGCCGGAAAGACGTACACGTTGTTCGACTGCGCCACCGGCACCTCGTGCCCGTCCACCGTGAGCGGCGGGAAGGGGGAGCCGGTGGCGATCAGCGCCCGGCCGTCGGTCCAGCGCGTGAGGTCCGCGGGCTCGGCCTCGGAGTGGGAGGTGGGATTCGACAGCGGGAAGATGACGGGCCGTTCGCAGGTCGAGCCCATCTGCCGCACGATCTCCTCGGTGAACGCCCCATGGGCCGTCGACAGCCCGATGAGCGCCGTCGGCTCGACACGGCGTACCACCTCCGCGAGGCCGGTGCCGTCCCAGTCGGTCACCTCGTTGTCGTCGCGCGCGAACATCCGCTGCTGCGGCGTCAGTTCCGTGCGCGACCGCACCAGCAGGCCGTCTACGTCGAGAATCCAGAACCGTGCCGCGGCCTCGTCCTCGGACAGGCCCTCCTCGATCATGGCCGTCCGGATCATGTCGGCGACACCGATGGCGGCCGACCCCGCCCCCAGGATCACCAGGCGCTGCTCGGACAGCGCAGTGCCGGACACGTTCGCGGCGGTGGACAGGGCGCCGAGCGTGACGGCCGCCGTGCCCTGGATGTCGTCGTTGAAGGTGAGCAGCCGGTCCCGGTAGCGCGCCAGGATGGGATAGGCGTGGGCGGTGGCGAAGTCCTCCCACTGGAGCAGCGTTCCGGGAAGCTCCGCCTCGACCGCCGAGACGAAGGCCTCGATCATCTCGTCGTACTCGGCGCCGGTCAGCCTGGGGGCGCGCCGACCGAGGTAGCGCGGGTTGCGGAGCAGGTCCTCGTTGTCGGTGCCGACGTCCAGCAGGATCGGCAGGGTGCGGGCGGGGTGGATGCCGCCGATCGCCGTGTAGAGGCTGAGCTTGCCGATCGGGATGCCCATCCCGCCGACGCCCTGGTCGCCCAGGCCGAGGATGCGCTGCCCGTCGGTGACGACGATGACGTCCACGTCCTCGTCGCGGTGCGGGCGGTTGCGCAGGATGTCCCGGAAGCGGTGCCGGTCCTCCCAGGTCAGGAACAGCCCGCGCGGCCGCCGGTAGATCTCGCTGAAACGCTGACAGGCCTCACCCACCGTCGGCGTGTAGACGACGGGCAGCAGCTCCTCCAGGTACTCGGTGACCAGACGGTAGAAGAGCACCTCGTTGGTGTCCTGGAGCTGACGCAGATAGATGTGCCGGTTGAGCGGCTTGTCGTAGCCGTGGAACGCCTCGTAGGCGCGGGCGACCTGCTCGTCCAGGGTCTCCACGGCGGGCGGCAGCAGCCCGTCGAGACCGAGCTCGGCGCGCTCCTGCCGGCTGAAGGCGGTGCCCTTGTTGACCAGCGGGTCGGCCAGGGTCGTGACGGCGGGGCTGGTGGTCGTGCGGAGGTGCTCGTTCATCGGCTGGTCCATGGTGTGACGCCTTCCCAGGACTCGCCGGTTCGTGCAGGCGACTTGCGCTGTTCGGTCGAACGGTCGTTTCGGTCGTCGGTGCACCGATGAGTTCCGGCGCCTCGCCCGGTCTACCTCTCCGTAAGGCTTCCGAGCCCAACAGCGAGCAGGAGAAGGCGACATGAGCGTGACGACCCCTCAGACGCAGACTCGGACCGAGTCCCACACCCCCGGTTTCCTTTCCACGCGCCCCGTGTGGCTGGTCGGCGTCCTGGCGACACTCGCCGGTGCCGTCGTGACGGAGGCGTTCGCGCTCGTGGCCCGGGCCGCGGGCGTCCCGATGGAGGCGGCCAGCCCCGGGGCCGAGGAGTCCGCGGAGATCCCCGTCGGCGGCTTCGGCGGCGGCGTCGTGTTCTGGTCGGTCGCCGGAATCGTCCTGGCGGTGGTGCTCGCCCGCTGGGCCAGGCAGCCCGCCCGCACCTTCACCGTGACCACCGTCGTCCTCACCGCACTGTCCCTCGCCGGCCCGGCCGTCGCCCCGCACACGGCCACGTCCACCCAGATCATCCTCGCCCTGTCGCATGTGGTGGCGGCCGCGGTGATCATCCCCTTGATGGCGCGGCGACTGTCCCAGGTGCAGAGGTGACACGCTCGACTCCCACGATCCCGACACCGGCCCGTCGCGCTCACCGCGACGGGCCGTCGTCTTGCGCCACGCGACAGCCCCGAACGGCCCAACGGCACTGCGCCGGAGGAGGCGACCGTGGATGAGCGGTGTGACTGTGGTGGAAGGGATGCGCATGCACCCTGGATGCGTGTGCACACCCGGACGAGGAGGCGCGATGGCGGAGGGATTGGCCGAGGGCGGCACGGCGTGCGCTGCCCCCAGAGGTGGCGAGGATCTGCTCCCGGACCGGTCCCCGGACGCGTTCGAGCAGGTGAGCGCGGTCGCCGACGCCGTCCTCTACGAGGGCTACCTCCTCTACCCCTACCGCCGGTCCTCGGCCAAGAACCGCGTCCGATGGCAGTTCGGGGTCCTGTTCCCGCGGGACTGGGTGGAGGCGGACGGCCCCGTGGTCCCCGGAGTCTCCGGCAGCGCCGACTCCTGGTACCAGCAGACCGAGTGCCTGCTGAGGATCCGGCAGCCCGGCAGCGCGTCCGTACGGGTGCGGATCCGTCACCTCCAGATGCAGCGCAAGCAGATGGAGGAGACCCGGGACGGCCGTCAACACGCCGTCGAGTCGCTGCGCACCCCCGACGGCACGACGCATCTGACCTTCGCCGAGGCCGTGCCGCGCGAATGCGAGGTCGAGGTCCCGCTCGACGAGCTCCTTCAGGGCGGACGCACCGTCCCCGTGGTCGCGCCAGCCGGCGTGGACGTCGAGCCGCTCCCCGGTGCCGGGCGGGTGGTGCGACACCGCGACGAGGTACGGGCCGACACCACCGTCATCGCCGAGCGACTGTCGGACGACCTCTGCCGGCTCCGGGTGCGCACCACGAACACCGGGCCCGCACCGGACCGGCGGACCGCTCGTGACGAGGCGCTGCGCCGCGCCCTCATCGCCACCCACACCCTCATCGGCGGCGATGGCGTGGAGTTCGTCTCGCTGACCGACCCGCCGACGGACCTGCGCTCACTCGCCCGCTCCTGCCGGAACGAGTTCACCTTCCCCGTCCTCGGCGGCGGCGACGGCCACGTCCTGCTCTCCGCACCGATCATCCTGCCCGACCATCCCCAGGTGGCCCCCGAGAGCCCGGGCGACCTGCACGACGCAGCGGAGATCGATGAGATCCTCACGCTGCGCACGATGCTGCTGACCGACGAGGAGAAGCGCGAAGCGCGGGCCACCGACCCGCGCGCGGCCGCGATCCTCGACCGGGTCGACACCATGCCGCAGGAGGTCTTCGAGCGGCTGCACGGCGCCGTCCGCTCCCTGGCACCGGCCGCCGCCGTGTCCCGGACGCCCGGGGCTGCCGCGCCTGTGCCCTCGGCACCCGCGCACGCGCCCGGGGCTGCCGCCCCCGCGGCCTCGGCGCCCGGGACAGC
>NZ_NGFN01000298.1 GCF_002148965.1 Streptomyces swartbergensis
GTGCGGATCACCGCCGTGCGCCCCCGCACCCCCGCCGTCCCCGAGGGCGAGTTCCTGCTGGTCGACGCGGCGGGCCTGAAGGGCTCCCGCGGCCCCACCACCCTGCTGGCCTCGGGTGCCGGTCTCGACGCCAAGGCGCTGCGGGCGGCCGTRCGCGGCGCCGGCTCCAACCTCTCCGTGACACTGCGCGCCGACGAACGCGCGGCGCTGTCCGGCTCTCCGTTGCAGGCGGGCGCTGAACGGATCTACGTCTGGGCCGTCCTCGCGGGCGCGGGCTACGCCTCGCTCGCCTTGGTGCTGAGCCTGCTGCGGTCCGCGCCGGAACGGGCCGCGCTGCTGGCCCGGCTGCGCACCCTGGGCCTGACGACCCGCCAGGGGCGCTACCTCCTCGGCCTGGAGACGCTGCCCCTGGCGCTGCTCGCGGCCGGCGGGGGCATGGCCGTCGGCTGGGCCACGGTAGGACTGCTCGCCCCCGGCATCGACCTGGACCGGCTCGCTCTGGCCGGCGCGTCCGGCGTCACGGCGCCGCAGGGTGCCGCACTGCGGGCCGACCCGTGGTCGCTGGCCCTGCCCGCCGCGGGCGCGGTGCTGCTGGCGGGGGCGGTGGCCGTCGCGCAGGCCTGGTGGGCGGGGCGCCGGACACCGATCACCCACCTCAGGGCAGGAGACATGCGATGAGCGGTACGACGGAGTCGCTCGCGGAACTGGAGCGACGGGCGGCGCGGCACCGCGACCGGCCCGCGTACGGGCACGACGCCCTGATCGCCTGCGACCGGCTGGTGCGGATCTTCGCCAAGCGCGGTGGCCGGGACGCCGTGGAGGTGCAGGCGCTCCAGGGGCTCGATCTCCTGGTGCGGGAGGGCGAGTTGATGGCCCTGGTGGGCGCGTCCGGCAGCGGCAAGTCGACGCTGATGAACATCCTCGCCGGCCTGGACGTCCCGACCGCGGGCACCGCGAAGGTCGCGGGCCGTGATCTGCTGACGATGGACGCGAAGGCGCGGTTGCGTTACCGGCGTGAGGTGGTCGGGTTCGTCTGGCAGCAGACGGCACGCAATCTGCTGCCGTATCTGACGGCGGCGCAGAACGTCGTCCTGCCCATGCAACTGGCGGGCGGCTCGCGCGGGAAGCGGGCCGGACGCGCTGACGACCTGCTGGCCATGCTCGGCGTCGCCGACTGCCGGGACCGGCGTCCGCAGCAGATGTCCGGGGGCCAGCAGCAGCGCGTCGCGATCGCCGTCGCCCTGGCCAACGCCCCCGCCGTGCTGCTCGCCGACGAGCCGACCGGCGAGCTGGACTCGGCGACCGGGCAACAGGTCTTCGCGGCGTTCCGCCGGGCCAACGAGGAGCTGGGCACGACGGTCGTCATCGTCACGCACGACCAGGCGGTCGCCGGCGAGGTCCGCCGCACGGTCGCGATCCGCGACGGCCGCACCTCGACGGAGGTACTGCGCCGCACGGAGGTCGACGAGGCCGGCCAGGAGTCCCTGGTGGCACGGGAGTACGCGATGCTCGACCGCGCGGGCCGCCTCCAGCTGCCGGCCGAGTACACCACGGCCCTGGGCATGCGAGACCGGGTGCTGCTGGAGCTGGAGGAGGACCACATCCAGGTGTGGCCGGACAAGAACGGGAACGGGAGCGGAAGCGGAAGCGGCTGAGGACATGCGACAGCGCCTGCCCGGTCGTCCGGTCGGGGACTGTGGGGCAGGCGCCATCTGTGTTCCGCACGCCTTTGTGCGGGACGTATCGGGGGTGTGTGTCAGACCATCAGCGCGCGGTCCGTCGGGCGGATCGGCGCGTGCAGCTCGCTGGCACCCGTGAGGTGGCGGTCCACCCCGCGCGCCGCCGAGCGGCCCTCCGCGATCGCCCACACGATGAGCGACTGGCCGCGGCCCGCGTCACCGGCGACGAACACGCCCGGCACGTTGGTCTGGTAGTCGTCGTCGCGGGCGATGTTGCCGCGCTCGTCGAGCTCCAGGCCGAACTGCTCGACCAGGCCGTTCTCCCGGTCGGTGCCGGTGAAGCCCATGGCGAGGGTGACCAGCTGGGCGGGGATCTTGCGCTCCGTGCCCGGCTTCGGGGTCAGCCGGCCGTCGATGAATCCCACCTCGGTGAGGTGCAGCCACTGGACGTTGCCGTCCTCGTCGCCCTCGAAGTGCGTCGTCGACACCGAGTAGACGCGCTCGCCGCCCTCCTCGTGGGCGGAGGTGACCTTGTACAGCATGGGGAAGGTCGGCCACGGCTGGTTGATCGGGTGCCGCTCGTCGTTCGGGCGGGGCATGATCTCCAGCTGCGTGACGGAGGCCGCGCCCTGGCGGTGGGCGGTGCCCACGCAGTCGGCGCCGGTGTCGCCGCCGCCGATGACCACGACGTGCTTGCCCTCGGCCGAGATGGGGGGCGCCACGAAGTCGCCCTCCTGCACCTTGTTGGCCAGCGGCAGGTACTCCATGGCCTGGTAGACGCCCTTGAGCTCGCGGCCCGGCACCGACAGGTCACGGGCCGTGGTCGCGCCGACGGCCAGGACGACCGCGTCGTAGCGCTTCTTCAGGTCCGTGGCCTTCAGGTCGCGGCCGATCTCGATGCCCGTGCGGAAGCGGGTGCCCTCCGCGCGCATCTGCTCGATGCGGCGGTTGATGTGCCGCTTCTCCATCTTGAACTCGGGGATGCCGTACCGGAGGAGCCCTCCGATGCGGTCCGCGCGCTCGTAGACGGCGACCGTGTGACCGGCACGGGTCAGCTGCTGGGCGGCGGCCAGGCCCGCCGGGCCCGAGCCGACGACCGCGACCGTCTTGCCGGACAGGCGCTCCGGGATCTGCGGGGCGACGTCCCCGGTCTCCCACGCCTTGTCGATGATCGAGACCTCGACGTTCTTGATGGTGACCGGCGGCTGGTTGATGCCGAGCACACACGCCGACTCACACGGGGCGGGGCACAGGCGGCCCGTGAACTCCGGGAAGTTGTTCGTCGCGTGCAGGCGCTCCGAGGCGGCGGCCCAGTCCTCGCGGTAGGCGTAGTCGTTCCACTCGGGGATGAGGTTCCCCAGCGGGCAGCCGTTGTGGCAGAACGGGATGCCGCAGTCCATGCAGCGGCTGGCCTGCTTGCTGATGATGGGCAGCAGGGAGCCGGGGACGTAGACCTCGTTCCAGTCCTTGACGCGCTCCTCGACGGGGCGGGACCTGGCGACCTCGCGCCCGTGGTTCAGGAAGCCCTTCGGGTCAGCCATTGATCGCCGCCTCCATCATCTTCTCGTGGGTCTCGGTCTCGGAGAGACCGGCTCGCTCGGCGGCGTCCTTGGCGGCGAGCACTGCCTTGTACGTGCTGGGGATGATCTTGCTGAAGCGCTCGACGGCGGTGTCCCACTCGGCCAGGAGCTTGTCGGCGACGGTCGAGCCCGTCTCCTCCTGGTGGCGGCGGACCACGTCGTGCAGCCACTGCTTGTCGGTGTCGTCCAGCGCCTGGACCGCGTCCAGGTTGCCGACGTTGACGTTGTCGCGGTCCAGGTCGATGACGTACGCGACACCGCCGGACATACCGGCCGCGAAGTTGCGGCCAGTCTCGCCGAGCACCACCGCGTGACCACCGGTCATGTACTCGCAGCCGTGGTCGCCCACGCCCTCGGAGACGACCGTCGCGCCGGAGTTGCGGACGCAGAACCGCTCGCCGACCTTGCCGCGCAGGAACATCTCGCCGCCGGTGGCGCCGTAGCCGATGGTGTTGCCGGCGATGACGCTGTACTCGGCGAGGTGGTCGGCCGCGCGGTCCGGGCGGACCACGATCCGGCCGCCGGAGAGGCCCTTGCCGACGTAGTCGTTGGCGTCGCCCTCCAGGCGCAGCGTGACACCGCGCGGCACGAACGCGCCGAAGGACTGGCCTGCGGAGCCGGTGAAGGTGATGTCGATGGTGTCGTCGGGCAGGCCCGCGCCACCGAACTTCTTCGTCACCTCGTGGCCGAGCATGGTGCCGACCGTGCGGTTGATGTTGCGGATCTGCACCTGGGCGCGGACCGGCTGGGCCTCGGTGGCGTCCGAGGCGGACAGGGCGTCCGCGGCCAGCTTGATCAGCTGGTTGTCGAGCGCCTTCTCCAGGCCGTGGTCCTGGGCGATCACCTGGTGGCGGACCGCGCCCTCGGGCAGCTCGGGCACGTGGAACAGCGGCGCCAGGTCCAGGCCCTGCGCCTTCCAGTGGTCGACCGCGCGGGTGACGTCGAGGGTCTCGGCGTGGCCGACGGCCTCCTCGATGGAGCGGAAGCCCAGTTCGGCGAGGATCTCGCGGACCTCTTCGGCGATGTACTTGAAGAAGTTCACGACGTACTCGGCCTTGCCGTTGTACCGCTCGCGCAGCACCGGGTTCTGCGTGGCGATGCCGACCGGGCAGGTGTCCAGGTGGCAGACGCGCATCATGACGCAGCCGGAGACGACGAGCGGCGCGGTCGCGAAACCGAACTCCTCGGCGCCGAGCAGCGCGGCGATGACCACGTCACGGCCGGTCTTCAGCTGGCCGTCGGTCTGGACGACGATACGGTCGCGCAGGCCGTTGAGCAGCAGCGTCTGCTGGGTCTCGGCGAGGCCGAGCTCCCAGGGGCCGCCCGCGTGCTTGAGCGAGGTGAGCGGCGAGGCGCCGGTACCGCCGTCGTGGCCGGAGATGAGGACGACGTCCGCGTGCGCCTTGGAGACACCCGCGGCGACCGTGCCGACGCCGACCTCGGAGACCAGCTTCACGTGAATCCGCGCCTGCGGGTTCGCGTTCTTCAGGTCGTGGATCAGCTGGGCCAGGTCCTCGATGGAGTAGATGTCGTGGTGCGGGGGCGGCGAGATGAGGCCGACGCCCGGCGTCGAGTGCCGCGTCTTGGCGACCCACGGGTAGACCTTGTGGCCGGGCAGCTGGCCGCCCTCGCCGGGCTTGGCGCCCTGGGCCATCTTGATCTGGATGTCGTCGGAGTTGACCAGGTACTCGGAGGTCACACCGAAGCGGCCGGAGGCGACCTGCTTGATGGACGACCGGCGGGCCGGGTCGTACAGGCGCTCCGGGTCCTCGCCGCCCTCACCGGTGTTGGACTTGCCGCCCAGCTGGTTCATGGCGATGGCGAGCGTCTCGTGCGCCTCCTGCGAGATGGAGCCGTACGACATGGCGCCCGTCGAGAACCGCTTGACGATCTCGGAGACCGGCTCGACCTCGTCGACCGGGATGGGCTTCCGGTCGGACTTGAAGCCGAAGAGCCCGCGCAGCGTCATCAGCCGCTCGGACTGCTCGTTCACGCGCTCGGTGTACTTCTTGAAGATGTCGTAGCGGCCGGAGCGCGTGGAGTGCTGGAGGCGGAAGACCGTCTCCGGGTCGAACAGGTGCGGCTCGCCCTCGCGGCGCCACTGGTACTCGCCGCCTATGTCCAGCGCGCGGTGCGCCGGGGCGATGCCGGAGGCCGGGTACGCCTTGGCGTGCCGGGCGGCGACCTCCTTGGCGATGACGTCGATGCCGACGCCGCCGATCTTGGTGGCCGTGCCGTTGAAGTACTTCCCGACGAAGGTCTCGTCGAGACCGACGGCCTCGAAGACCTGGGCGCCGCGGTAGGAGGCGACGGTCGAGATGCCCATCTTGGACATGACCTTCAGCACGCCCTTGCCGAGGGCGTAGATGAGGTTGCGGATGGCCTTCTCGGGCTCGATGCCGGGCAGGAAGGTGCCGGCGCGGACCAGGTCCTCGACGGACTCCATCGCCAGGTACGGGTTGACCGCGGCGGCGCCGTAGCCGATGAGCAGGGCGACGTGGTGGACCTCGCGGACGTCGCCGGCCTCGACCAGCAGGCCCACCTGGGTGCGCTGCTTGGTGCGGATGAGGTGGTGGTGGACGGCCGCGGTGAGCAGCAGCGACGGGATCGGCGCGTGCTCGGCGTCCGAGTGACGGTCCGACAGGACGATCAGCCGGGCGCCGTTCTCTATCGCGGCGTCGGCCTCGGCGCAGATCTCGTCGATCCGCGCGGCCAGCGCGTCACCGCCGCCGTGCACCCGGTACAGGCCGGACAGCGTCGCGGCCTTGAAGCCGGGCATGTCGCCGTCGGCGTTGATGTGGATGAGCTTGGCCAGCTCGTCGTTGTCGATGACCGGGAAGGGCAGCACGACGCTGCGGCAGGAGGCCGCGCTCGCGTCGAGAAGGTTGCCCTGCGGGCCCAGCGAGGAGCGCAGCGAGGTGACGAGCTCCTCGCGGATGGCGTCCAGCGGCGGGTTGGTGACCTGCGCGAAGAGCTGGGTGAAGTAGTCGAAGAGCAGGCGCGGGCGGTCCGACAGCGCGGCGATCGGCGAGTCCGTGCCCATCGAGCCGATGGGCTCGGCACCGGCCTTGGCCATCGGCGCGAGGATGACGCGCAGCTCCTCCTCGGTGTACCCGAAGGTCTGCTGACGGCGGGTGACCGAGGCGTGGGTGTGCACGATGTGCTCGCGCTCGGGCAGGTCGGAGAGCTCGATCTCGCCGGCCTCCACCCACTCCGCGTACGGGTTCTCGGCGGCGAGCTCGGCCTTGATCTCGTCGTCCTCGATGATGCGGTGCTCGGCGGTGTCGACGAGGAACATGCGGCCGGGCTGCAGGCGGCCCTTGCGGACGACCTTGGCCGGGTCGATGTCCAGGACGCCGACCTCGGAGCCGAGGACGACGAGACCGTCGTCGGTGACCCAGTAGCGGCCGGGGCGCAGGCCGTTGCGGTCGAGCACGGCGCCGACCTGGGTGCCGTCGGTGAAGGTCACACAGGCCGGGCCGTCCCAGGGCTCCATCAGGTTGGAGTGGAACTGGTAGAAGGCGCGCCGGGTCGGCTCCATGGAGTCGTGGTTCTCCCACGCCTCCGGGATCATCATCAGCACGGAGTGCGGCAGCGAACGGCCGCCCAGGTGCAGCAGCTCCAGGACCTCGTCGAAGGAGGCGGAGTCGGAGGCGTCGGGCGTACAGATCGGGAAGACCCGGTCGATCGTGTCCTGGTCTCCGAACAGGTCGGAGACGATCTGGGACTCGCGGGCCGCCATCCAGTTGCGGTTGCCCTTGACGGTGTTGATCTCACCGTTGTGCGCGACGAAGCGGTACGGGTGGGCCAGCGGCCACGACGGGAACGTGTTCGTCGAGAACCGGGAGTGCACGAGCGCGATCGCGGAGGCGAAGCGGCGGTCGGACAGGTCCGGGAAGAAAGGCTCCAGCTGGCCGGTGGTCAGCATGCCCTTGTAGACGATGGTCCGCGCGGACAGCGACGGGAAGTACACGCCGGCCTCGCGCTCGGCGCGCTTGCGCAGCACGAAGGCCTTGCGGTCGAGGGCGATACCCGTAGCGGGCACGGCGGCGCCGTCGCTGACGAAGATCTGGCGGAAGACCGGCATGGTCGACCGGGCGGTGGCACCCAGCAGCTGGGGAGCGACCGGCACCTCGCGCCAGCCGAGCACGGTCAGGCCCTCGTCGGCCGCGATCGTCTCGATGTGCGAGACGGCGTCGGCGGCGGAGTCCTCCGGCAGGAAGGCGGTGCCGACGGCGTAGGCACCGGCCTCGGGCAGTTCGAATCCGGCCACGTCACGGAAGAAGGCGTCCGGAACCTGCGACAGGATGCCGGCACCGTCGCCGGAGTCGGGTTCGGAGCCGGTGGCACCGCGGTGTTCGAGGTTGCGCAGGACGGTCAGGGCCTGATCGACCAGGGTGTGGGACGCCTCGCCGGTGAGGGTGGCGACGAAGCCGACGCCGCAGGCGTCGTGCTCGTTGCGGGGGTCGTACATACCCTGCGCAGCAGGGCGAGCATCCATGAAGGACCAGTTCTGGCCATTCGCGGAATGCTGGGACGGCTGGCGCGGCGTACGCATCGGCTCTCCCGTCGTCGTCATGTGGCATGTGCAAGTGCCGAGGGACGACGTTGGCCCTCGCGTGATCGCAAAATTTCGTGCAGGTTACATGATGGAGCGGTTCTCGGGAAGCGGGATAATCCGTTCCAACATGCGGACACCGGCGGCCGGCGGCAGGGGTACCGCACCGACGGTGGAAGCCATGGGGGGCCAGCACGGAACGACCGGGTGAGATCGATGCCCGTCGGGCCCGGGGCGGGACGGGCGCCTTCGCCCACCCCGCTGATCGCGCTCACGGGCCTCGTTGCCCGCAGCGCTTACGGCTCATGCCCGGTGGTTGCACATTCGAAACCAGCGAGTAACGGCTACTTATGCGGCCCAACGCATAAGTCCGAGCCGAACTATCCTACGGCCGTTCCGAACAAGGTGCCCAGGGCGTACGTCACACCGGCCGCCGCGCCTCCCAGGAACAGCTGCCGCAGCCCGCTGTACCACCAGGTGCGTGCCGTCACCCTGGCCACCAAGGCGCCGCACAGGAAGAGCCCGAGCAGCGCCAGCAGCACGGCCGGCAGGAGACTGCTCGCGCCCAGCAGATACGGCAGTACGGGGATCAGCGCACCCAGCGCGAAGGAGCCGAAGCTCGACACCGCGGCCACGGTGGGCGAGGGCAGATCGCCGGGATCGATGCCCAGCTCCTCCCGGGCGTGGATCTCCAGGGCCTGCTCGGGGTCCTTCGACAGCTGCCGGGCGACCTCACCGGCCAGCCCGGGCTCCACCCCTCTCGCCCGGTAGAGCGCGGCGAGCTCGGCCTCCTCGCACTTCGGGTGCTTGCGCAGCTCGCGCCGCTCCACGTCCAGCTCGGCCTCGACGAGCTCGCGCTGCGAGGCGACGGAGGTGTACTCGCCGGCGGCCATGGAGAAGGCACCGGCGGCCAGGCCCGCGAGTCCGCTGAGGACGACGGTGTGCTGGCTGACCGAGCCGCCGGCGACACCGGTCATCAGGGCCAGGTTGGAGACGAGGCCGTCCATCGCACCGAACACCGCGGGACGCAGCCAGCCGCCGTTCACGTCCCGGTGGGTGTGGTTGTCCCGGTGCGCCTCGTGCAGCGCCGCCTCGGTCTCGATGATGGCCATGAAAGATCCCCGATCCCCTTGCTGAAGAAGCCCATTTGGACAAGTTCCAGATTTTTACTGCAACCAAAGTACGCCAGGAATTCCGGCGCTGCCAGCAAGGAAAGGCTGGGCTAACCTGCGGTTTTACCTTTCAACGCTCACCTGATGACGATCATGCACAGATGTCGACCGGGTGATGCTGCGGCCCTTGAGGCTCGGGCCGGGCGCCGGAGTGGGACACATCCCGTATGGCATCGATCGCCTGCATCCCCTCCGTCCCGGCGCCCGGGGACGCCACCGAACTCCGCGCGCGGGCCCGCGGCGCACTGCTCGGCCTGGCCGTCGGTGACGCGCTCGGGGCCCCGGCCGAGAACCTGAAGCCCTCCGAGATCCGCGCGCGGTGGGGCCGTATCACCGGCTATGTCGCCGAGCACCCCGCCGGCACGGACGACACCGAGTACGCGATCTTCTCGGGCCTCCTGCTGGCCCGGCACGGCTCGGCGCTCACCCCCGCCCATGTGGAGGCGGCCTGGCACGAGTGGATCGCCGACCGCGACGAGGGTCCCTTCCGGGGCGCCGGCTTCAGCGAACGCGGCACGCTGGAGAACCTCCGCCGGGGACTGGCGGCCCCCATCTCCGCCCAGCACCGGCATGCCTGGAGCGACGGTCTGGCCATGCGCGCGGCCCCCTTCGGGGTGTTCGCGCCCGGCCGCCCGGTGGAGGCGGCCCGGCTGGTGGCGATCGACGGCTCGGTGAGCCATGACGGCGAGGGCATCTACGGCGGTCAGGCGGTGGCGGCGGGTGTGGCGGCGGCGATGGCGGGCGCCCAGCCGGTCGCGGTCGTGGCCGCTGCCCTCGCGGTCGTGCCCGACGACTCCTGGACGGCCCGCTGCCTGCGCCGCGCGGTGGCGGTGGCCCACCGCGGCGAACGCGCGGTCCGCTCCGCGGTCGTCATCGGCGGCTACCCCTGGACCGACCTGGCCCCCGAGGCGGTCGCCCTCGCCTTCGGCGCGTACGCGGCGGCCGACGGCGACTTCGCACAGTCCGTCCTGACGGCGGTGAACATGGGCCGCGACGCGGACACGACGGCGGCGGTGGCGGGCGCCCTGGCGGGCGCGACGCGGGGAGTCTCGGCGATTCCGAAGGCCTGGACGACCCCCATCGGCCCGGTCCGCGGCCGGTGCCTGCCGGCGATGGCGGGTTACCACGTCCTGGACGTGGCGGACCTGCTGACGCCCTGGGCCGCGGCACGCGGCGAGGCGCCGGGGCCGACCGACTTCGTCCTGGCGGGCGACGGAACGGAGGCCCCCGCATGACGCCGCACGATCCGGCGGCAGCGGCCGGCGCTGCGGCTCCGGAGGGACCACCCGCAGCCGCCGACGGCGAAGGCGCCCCACGGGAGACCAGGACCCCTCGGGTGACAGTTACGGGCGGTGCGCGGGTGGGAGAGAAAAAGACCGAAGGCCTCCTGCTCGGACTCGCCGCGGGCGACGCCGCCGGCTGGCCCGCCGCCCGCCACAGAGCCGCCCGCATGCCCGACTGGACCCGCCGCCTCACCCGCGAACTGGACACCTTCGCCGAGCACAACGCCACGACCACCCTCCCCGTCCCCATCGCCCTGAACC